>NZ_JAIWYM010000036.1:0-54933 GCF_020515595.1 Pseudomonas sp. MWU16-30323 | reverse complement strand
ACATTGGTACATGAACTCCAGCACATGCTGGTACCTGGCCGCGTCGGGGATCATGTTGTTCATGACGGTAAAGAATTTTTCGCCACCCCACGTCTCCTCATGAAACTGACTGAGCAGTGAGCGTGCACTCCAAGTGGAGGACTTGCCCCAGGTAGTGCTCATGACTACCTCATCCAACAGCAGGCACAGGCTGTAGGAGTAGGCCTTGAGCATGCCAGCGTCGTAGTCGCGCTGACTGACTTCTTCCATGATCGTGGTGATCTGGTTGCTGACGCTTTGGTACAGCGCGGGTACATTGTCGTGATGGTCCAAACGGCGCAGGCGGATGACCAGCCCGATCAGAGGCGTAGCCGCATCACACAGTGGGTTCCAAGCCAGGCCGCGCATGTCGAACTCAGGGTCGGCAAGCAAGGGGAGAGGGCTGGTGTCTGTGGCTTCCGGCTCATGACAGGGCTCGGGCGAAGCAACGGTTTTTGTGTGGTGGGCTGTGTTCGATGGGGCGTCACTCATCGTGTCGTCTACACTCTTGCGGGTTAAGAGGTGCAACGTGAGTTCTGCTTGTTCGTTGCTGGCGTCACTCTAGGCCGACAAGATTTGGCGACTCAATAGCGCGTGGGAGATCAAGAGTGGTCCTACAATTGGGGCGTAAAAGGCTGTCGGTTTTGGCTGTATTTTGTGGGCGAGCGCGCAACGCCTTGCCCCGTGTTGCGTCCGAATGCCTAGAAATGATCCATCGCGTCGCACATGGACAGCTTTCCCGATGGCAACTCGAACGCGCAACTGCGGGACAGGGACGCGCGCACCTGGCCACAGCCGCTGAGGAGTACCAGGAACAGGGCGGGAATTACACGTAAAGTGCTATGGCTGGCGGCAGTTCTGGCTGACCGACAGATGCGGCGCGGGCTCATGGCTGACCATCTGCAAGCCATCGGCGCCCTGGAAGATAAAATACGTGCTGCGACAATCCCTGGACGTCTGCGAATAACCCTCAGCCCGGAATCCCTGCTCTCCATCCATGAGTTGTGAAGGGTTGGTCAGCGCAACGGCGGAAAAGTGCAACATTCATATCTGGCAATGTGACATTGCCCGCAAATCATGGGATTTGCAGGCAACGGCTCACGGCTTGCCCGGATGCGGCTCCGGGTACTCGCTCGTCACTTCCAGTGCCTTTGCATAGGGCCCGTCCCACAGCTGTTCGTGTAAATCTCCCACACGCTTGGCCATCGCTGCACTGCGCATCACCACTTCCAGGTTGCGCGAGTTATCGAAATAGCCGCCCAGCCAGTTACTGGTCCCCACCCAGGCCACTTGCCCATCGATCTCCATGGTCTTGCTATGGATCACCCGCGCATAGGGAATGAATCCCTGCTTGGCCTCAGGCAGCGTCACGATCTTGACCTCGACATTCGGCAGCACCGCCAGGCTTTTCAGGTACGGTAACTCCAGCGCCTCGGTGTTCCAGTTGGACACCATCAACTTGATCGACACCCCGCGCGCCGCCGCTGCACGTACTGCATTGTCGATCACCGCATAGTAAGGTCGGGTTCTGTCAGGTCCATAGGACAGCGGCGCGTAGTCCAGCAGCTGTACACGCACTTCCTTTTTCGCCTCGCCCAGCAGGCGCGGCAGTTCCAGTTGGGAGTCGCCGACACCTGGCGGGTTATAACGCTGGGGACTGGCCACCAGGTAGTTGCCGGTGCGCGCCGGTGTGGCGCCTGTCGCGGGCAGGGCGACTGGCTGGTTGTCGGCCAACGCTGCCTGGGCCTGCCAGTCCTGTTCAAAAATGGCCTGGGTCTGGGCCACGACACTTGCATCACTGATCAACAGCCCGGTTTCGTGGATATGCTCCAGCGAACGCCAGTCGAAGTTCTGGCTACCGATAAACGCCTGCTTGCCGTCCACCACCAGGTATTTCGCGTGGATGATCCCGCCACTCAGCTTGCCGTAGGGCAGGATGCGGAAGGTCAGGTTGGGAATGGCTTTCAGGCGGTCCAGGGTGGAAGCTTCCGACAGTCGCACGCCTTTTTCCTCCAGCAGGAAGCGAATCTTCACCCCGCGTTTGCCGGCGGCTTCCAGGTGTTCAATCACCTTGTCCATCACCGAGCCGGGATGGTCCGCCGCGTAGAACTGGCCGATGTCGATGCGGTTCTTCGCGCCGTCGAACAATTCGATCCACACCGGACCGGGCTGGCGCAGATCGGCGGTGCCAAGTTGGGTATCCACCGGCACGGTGTGCACCAACTCAAACCCTGGAATTGAAAAGTCCGCCTGGGCAAGCGGACTGAGGAGCAGGCCTGCAAGGCCGGCGATACGTAGCTTCAACGATATGGACATAGGCGTCTCATCGGGCAAAAAGAAAGGGCGGGCGCATGAGGCGCCCGCCCCGGGAAGGTCACGCAGTGCGGGTATGCAGCGGTGTCGGCACCAGGTGCGGCACTTCACCCTGTACGCGGGCACCGGTCGCCGCGCGGATCAGCAGGATTTTCAGCTGGTCGTTGATGCGCTCCAGGCTGTCCTGGAAGAAGTTGTGGAACACCACGCAGAACAGCGCGATGGCGATACCCAAACCTGTGGCGAACAGGGCCGTACCGATACCACCGGAAATCTGGCCCGGGTCGGACACGCCGGCAGTGGCCAGTGCCTTGAAGGTGTCGATGATGCCCAGAATGGTGCCCAGCAGGCCGAGCAGCGGCGCGGCGGTGGTGATGGTTTCGATGATCCACAGGCTGCGGGACAGCGGCGCGCGGGTCTTGAGGTACTGGGTTTCGATCTCGTCGTCCAGGTCCTTGCGTGAACCATGGGAAGCCTTCTGCGCCAGGATCGGCAGCACCATACTCAGCGGCAGGCTGTCACGGCGGGTCAGGTTTTCCGGCAGGTCGCGCTCGCTGTGCACATTGGCGCCCAGCACGTCAGTCAACGCACGGGCCTGGCGGCGCACGTAGGCGAAGTAGATGCCACGTTCGATGGTGATGAAGATCGCAATCGCCAGGGCGGCATACATCACATAAAAGGTGATTTGGTGAAGCAGGTTCATGTCCATGATGCTGAGCCTCGCAGTTAGAAATTGGCTTCCAGGGAAACGGTGACGGTACGGTCAAGCCCAACGATGTAGGCCGGGTCGCCGTCGCGGAAACCGCTGTAGCTCGCCGAGTTGGTCTTGGTGGTGTACACGCCGTCCAGGTACTTCTTGTCGAACAGGTTGTCGACGTTCAGGCGCAGGGTTGCGTCCTTGACGACTTTCTTGTCCACCGGCAGGTAGATACCGGCGCCGAGGTTGAAAACGGTGCGGGCGGAGATGGCTTCGTCGTTGGTCAGGTCGCCGTAGAGCTTGCTGGTGAACTTGCCGCCGAAGGTGCCGTAGAAGCGCCCGTCGTCATAGCCGACGTTGGCTGCCAGCATGTTCGTCGGCACGTTGGCGAACTGCTTGCCGCTGGTGGGCAGCACGATCGGCTTGCCGCCGCTGTAGACGGTCAGGTCATCCTGCTGCTTGGAGCTGGTGTAGGTGTAGGAGGTGTAGTAGTTGAAGTTGTGCGGCAGCTTGCCGCTCCACTCCAGTTCCAGGCCTTTGTTGATGACGGTGCCGGCGTTGATGTCGGCGGAATCACCGTTGCTGTCGTTGGAGGTGAGTTGGCGATTCTTGAACTGCATGTAGAACAAGGTGGCGGCGAGGGTGCTGTCTTCGCCGGTGTAGCGCCAGCCCAGTTCCTGGTTCCAGCTGAGTTCCGGCTTGGAGTCGAGGGAGCCGATGCCTTTGTCGTACAGCACGTAGTTCTGCGGAATCCGCATGTTGCGCGACAGGCTGTAGAACAACTGGTCACGCTCGTCGATCTGGTATTTCAGGCCGGCGTTGGGCAGCAATTTGTTGTAGGTCTGGCTGGCCTTGCCCGGTTGCTCGGTGAGGCTGCCGTGGTTGGTGCCGTCACGCTCGACGTTCATGTAGGCGATACCGGCGATCAGTGTCCAGTCCGAGTTGATGTACCAGGTGTCCTGGGTCCAGACCTTCTGCGCCGGGGTCACGGTGTAGCGGTCGCGACCCTGCACGGTGTTGCCGTTGGCGTCGACCACGGAGTTGCCGTCGGGCCAGGTGTCACTCGGCTTGCCGTTGTTCTTCAGGGCAATGAACGGCTGGGTCTGGCTTTGGCGGGCGCGTTCGTACCAGTAGCCGAATTGCAGGCTGTGATCGCCCAGGTCCCAGTTCAGCTTGGTGGTAATGCCCGGGCGCCAGGTCTGGGTGCGCGAAGGGCGGTAGTAGACGCCGGTGGTCGCGGAACCGTCGGCGTTGTATTGAGCCTGTGTCGGCAGGTTGCCGAGGTCGAAAACGCCGCCCTTGTTCGAGCCACTGTTCAGCGCATAGGCCGAGGAGCCCACGCCGCTGCCGTTGCCGTAGTAGTAATACGGGATCACCGAGAGGGACAGGTTGTCGCTCAGTTTGTACTGGGTGTTGAGCACGGCGGTGAAGGTCTGGAACGGGTTCTGCGCCAGGTCGTAGTAGCTGCTGATCTTGCCGTTGGCGCCCACCGCCGGCGTCGCCGGGTACGGGTCGTACTTGCGGCCGTACTGCTGGAACTGTGACTTGGTCAGTTGGCTGTAGCTGTTGTTGTTCTGCTCGTGGTACTTGAGGATCAGGTTGGCGGTGTTACCGTTGCCGGCGTCGAAGAAGCTGTTCCACTCCACCTTGTCCGCGCGCACGGCACCCGAGCCGCGCCACATCTGGCCTTCGGTGTGGGAGGCCGACAGCCAGTTGCTCAGGCCGTTGACTTCGCCGGTGTTGAGGCGGGCGAAGGTCTTCATGGTGCCGTTGCCGCCCACCACTTGCTTGACGAAGGCCCCGGTTTCCTTGGTGGGGCGAATGGTCACGATGCCGATGTTGCCGCCGCTGGAACCGATGTGCGGGCCGTCGGCTTCCGACGAGCCCTGGGTGACGAAGATCTGGTCGATGTTTTCCGGGTCGCCCAACAGGTTGGAGTACAACGCGTAGTTGCCGGAGTCGTTGATCGGCATGCCGTCCACCGACATGCCCACCTGGTCGGAGTTCATGCCGCGCATGGTGAAGCGGAAACCCGAGAGCCCGGTGTTGTCTTCACTGGAGATGTTCAGGCCCGGGGTGTACTTGAGCTTGTCGATGGCATTGCCGGTGGCCGTCTGTTTGTCCAGCGCTTCCTTGGTGATGGTCGAACGGCCCTTGGCGCTCTCTTCCTGGACCATGTAACCGCCCCCCGCGGTTGCCTTGCCCTGTACCCCAATGGTCCCGACGTCACTGTCGCTGGTGTCTGCCATGACCACTCCATGGGTCATGCTCGTCGCGGCAACGAGTGCCAGATGAATCCGGGTGAACTTCATCACTGTCGTCCTGGTGGTGTGTGCTTATTGCACGCTGTAGTTGAAGGTGGCGGTGAAGCGCTGCTCGTTACGTCCACCGAAGGCTTGTTCGGGGAACGGTTTCACCTGCTTGATACGGCGCAGGCTGTTGGTGGCGGCCCGATTGAGCAGCATGCTCGGCGCCGGGGTCTGGATCCCGGCGTCGAGGACGCGGCCTTGGCGGTCCACCATTAACCAGACCACCACCTCGCCACTGGGGCGTTCGAGGGACGCCTGGCGCCCGGTGGGGTATTGCTTGTAGGTGTCCAGCTCGTTGCGCAAACCCTTGAGGTAGCCGCCCTCCAGCGCCTGGCCGTCGACTTTCGGCGGCGCCGGTGGCGCGGCGGGTGCTGGCGTGGGAGCGGGAGCGGCTTGCACCGGCTTGGCGGCAACCGGAGCTGGCGCAGGCACCGGCGTTGGTTTGGCGACCACCGGCTTGGGCACGGGTTTTGGCTTGGGCTCAGGTTTTGGCAGGGGCTTGGGCACCGGTTTGGGTGGCGGAGGCGGCGGGGCGGGTTCGGCCTCTTCGTCTTCGATCACCGGCGGCGGTGGCTCTTGCTCCACCACGGGCTCGGGGACCACTTCCGGCTCGGGCTCCACCAGGGCAAGTTCAACCGCCGACTCGTCGTACTGCGGCTGGATCTTCAGGGGTTGGGACTGGATACCCAGTGCAATCAGCACCAGGGCGATCAGGGCCGGGACACTGCCCAGCAGCCGACGCGCACGAAACAAGGCATACATGATCAGGACTTTTTCGTGGCGATGGAGACAGAGGTAAAGCCACCCACGCGCAGGGTGTCCATCACCTCCACCAGGCGCGACACTTCCACGCCTTTGTCGCTGTTGACGATGATCGTCGACTTGGTGTCAGGCTTCTCGGCGGCCTTGAGCGCAGGCACCAGTGCCTCGACGCTCATGTCCTTGCCATCGAGCTGCAGATGGCCTTCCAGACCCAGGGTCAAGATGAATTTGTTTTGCGGTTTGAGCTGTTGTGAACTGCTGGCGCTCGGCAACTGAGTCTTCATGCCCAGGGCCGGAATCACGTTCAAACTCACCAGTACAAAAAACACCAACAGGAACATCATCACGTCGATCATCGGGATCAGTTCGATGTGTGCCTTGCGCTTTTTGGGTTCATCCCAAGTTCTCATTCCGCTACCCCGCCGTTGATTAGGGGCGACACGCTAGCAACCAAAAATGACCGAATGGTTAACTTTAATTTAAGCTTTTAAGGCTCTAGGACGGGTCTTACAGAAGACTCGTGGGTGTATTTATCTACGTAATGAAACTGACACGACGCGGGTACATTCTTGGAGAATTTATTTCGCGAGCCCCTCTGCATGAGCATTGCACTGCCCCATTTATCCACTGCGCGCCTGCTGTTGAAGCCTCTGCAAAAGGAGCAGGCCGAGACGGTGTCGGTGCTGGCCAACGATCCCGATATTGCGAACAACACGGCTGCGATTCCGTCGCCTTACACCTTGGAAACCGCACATGTCTTTATTGATGGCCAGGCAGAGAATTACCGCTCGGGGCATTCACTGGGGCTGGGTATTCATCTGCGGGAAACCGGCGAATTGATCGGCGTGATCAGCCTCAGGTTGTCTGCGGCTCATAGGAGTGGACACCTCGGGTATTGGGTGGCCGCGCATCGTCGACGTCAGGGTTAT
Organism: Pseudomonas sp. MWU16-30323; assembly: GCF_020515595.1. Classification (NCBI taxonomy): domain Bacteria; kingdom Pseudomonadati; phylum Pseudomonadota; class Gammaproteobacteria; order Pseudomonadales; family Pseudomonadaceae; genus Pseudomonas; species Pseudomonas sp. MWU16-30323. Next base: position 47,905 of record NZ_JAIWYM010000036.1, on the reverse strand, counting down.
GCCGCCGAAGCAGCGACTCAGATCATGGCGTTTGGGTTTAGCGAATTGGCGCTGCAACGTGTGGGCAGCCAGTGCTTTGCCCGTAACAAAGGGTCCGCTCGGGTCATGGAAAAAATCGGCTTGGCTTACGAAGGGTGCATGAAGGGCGCCTTCCTCAAGAACGGGGTCCACGAGGACATGTTGTTGTACGGCCTGGTGCGTGCCGACTGGACGGAGCGCGGTTGATGAGCGTCGATCACGACCGCCGTCGCGTACTGGGCGGGCTTGCAGTTGCCACCGCGTTTTCGATCCTCAGTCCTTTTGCCCGCAGTGCAGGCATCGACTATCCCTTCACCCTCGGCGTGGCTTCGGGCGATCCATTGCCCGATGGTTTCGTGATCTGGACGCGCCTCGCGCCGTTGTTCAAGGCCGCAGACGGTCGCGGCGGATTGAACCGAGCAGTGCCGGTGCGCTGGAGGGTGGCCAGTGATGCGGCGATGACGCGGGTTGTGCGCCAGGGCGAGGTGATGGCCAGCGAGTGTTTCGCCCATTCGGTGCATGTGGAAGTCGCCGGGCTGGAAGCGGGTCGACCGTACTGGTACCAGTTCGAAGGCCTCGGCGCGCAAAGCCCGGTGGGGCAGTCGCGTACGGCTCCGGCGGTGCATGCCATGGCATCGGCGCAGTTGGGTTTTGTTTCCTGCTCCCATTGGGAGCGAGGCTACTTCAGCGCCTATCGTCACTTGGCGGCCGAGCAGCCTGACCTGGTGTTTTTCCTCGGTGATTACATCTATGACAGTTCCTACGCGGCGGACTCCGGCAAGATCATTCGCCCCCACGGCAGCGGCAATGCGCTGAACCTGGTGGATTACCGCAACCGTTACGCCCTGTACAAGACCGATCCGGATTTGCAGGCACTGCATGCCGCGGCGCCCAGTGTGGTCACCTGGGACGATCACGAAGTGCAAAATGACTATGCCAGTCAGTGGTCCCAGGACCCGAACATCCCGGTGGCGAGTTTTCTCAAGCAGCGGGCGGCGGCCTACCAGGCGTTCTACGAGCATATGCCGCTGCGGGCCAGCAGCCTGCCGCGCGGGCCGGACATGCGCATTTATCGGCGTTTGGACTACGGCCGACTGGCGCGTTTCCATGTGCTGGATGGGCGTCAGTACCGCTCCGAGCAGCCGTGCATCCTGGCCAATGGCAGCCACAAGGGGCATGTGGCCGCGAATACCTGTGCCGACCTGCGCGATCCCCGTCGCACCATGCTCGGCTGGGAGCAGGAAGCGTGGCTGGATCAAGGTTTCGCCGAGTCCCGGGCGCAATGGAATGTGATCGCCCAGGACCTGTTGGTCGCGCCGCTCACACAACGAGACCTGACCAATCACAAGCCTGGCCGCTGGACCGATGGCTGGGATGGTTACATGGCCAACCGTGAGCGGATGCTTGCGTCGATGGTGCGCAGGAAGGTGAATAACCCGGTGTTCTGGGGCGGTGATATCCACTCGTTCTGGGCGACGGACCTGCATGCTGACGCAGGGAACCTGGATTCGCCGGTGGTCGCTACCGAGTTTGTCGGCACGTCGGTGACGTCTGACGGGCCGCCGTTTGAGGCGTTCAGTGCGATCCTGCCGCTCAATCCCCATGTGAAGTTTTTCGACAGCCGCCAGCGCGGCTATGTGTCGGTGGCGCTTGAGGAGCAGAGCATGCTGACGCACTTCCGGGTGATTTCCGATCCCAAGGATCCGAATGCCAGTGTCTCGACCCTCAAGTCGTTTGTGGTGGAGCCGGGCAGGGCGGGGGCGATTGCGGTTTAGTCAGTCCAGGGTATAGCGCACTGACAACGCACCCTTTTTCTCGGAGAGGGTCAGGATTGTCACTTGGCCCACGTCACCCAATGCCTGCACATGCGTACCGCCGCAGGCATAGGCCGGCAGCTCGCCAAAACCCACTTCCCGCGTGCCTTCATCCAGTGCCGTATGGCGCGGCAGGTTGGCGGCGATCCATTGGTCGACTTGCCGCTGAATCGCCTCGGCGTCCATGGGGTGAGCCGAAGTGCCGCGAATAAAGGTGATCTTGCCTTCGCCCGGCCAGTGATGGGCCTTGATCGGCATCCAGCCCAGGGTTTCGCCGGCATTGCCGATCAGATGCCCGGCTGAATGCAGGCGCGTGTGCAGGTTACGGCGGTCTTCATCGACGCGTGCCTGTATCGCGCCGGGTGCTACGGGGCGGTCGACGTAATGCACGACATGATCACCTTCCTGCACCACCTTCAACACTTGGCTGTCCCCTAGCCAGCCGGTGTCGGAAGGCTGGCCGCCACCTTGAGGATGGAAGATCGTTGACTGCAGGGTCACTGCAAATTGGTTATCAAAAGGCGTGCATCCCAGCACTTCAAGTTCGGCATTCAGGTGGTCATGGGTAAAAAACAGGCGCTGGGTCATCATCTACATCCGCATCAGGGTTTCTATCCGGCAGTATAAGAAGTGCGCCAATGGGTGATAATCCGTTCAAATCTCAATGGACTTGTGCGTCATGAGCATCAATCTTCCCTTGCCACTGCTCGGCGAAATGGCGATTTTCGTCAAGGTGGTGGAAACCGGCAGCTTTTCCGAGGCCGCACGGCAATTGGGGGCATCGCCGTCATCCGTGAGCCGCAGCATCTCGCGCCTGGAAAAAGCCCTGGCAACTCGCCTGCTGCAACGCACCACGCGCAAGTTGCGCCTCAGCGAAGGGGGCGAAGAGGTGTTCAAGCGCTGCCAGGAGATGGTCAGCGCCGCGCGTTCTGTAATGGAAATCAGCGGGCAGTACACCCATGAAGCCGAAGGGTTGGTGCGGGTCAGCGTGCCCAAGGCGGTGGGGCGTTTTGTGGTGCATCCCCATATGCCGGAATTTCTGCGGCGTTATCCCAAGGTCGATGTGCAATTGATCCTTGAGGACCGGCATGTTGACCTGATTGATGACAATGTCGACCTGAGCATCCGCATCACCGACAGCCCGCCACCGGGCTTGGTGGGGCGCCAATTGCTGCCTATCGAACACTTGATCTGCGCCACGCCGCATTACCTGGCGGAGCACGGTACGCCGCAGCATCCCCATGATTTGCTGGAACACAGTTGCATCTACCTGGGCGAGACACCTGGGGATGCGCGCTGGAAGTTTCGCCAGGGCAGCAAGGCGGTGACGGTCGGGGTGCGCGGGCGGTATGCGGCGAATCACACCGGGGTGCGACTGGATGCGGTGTTGCAGCATGTGGGAATTGGCAGCTTGCCGTATTTCACGGCGCGGCATGCGCTGGAAGCGGGGGAGGTGGTGCAGGTGTTGCCGGGTTGGGATTTTATTGCGTCGTACCACGGGGATGCCTGGCTACTGCATTCGCCGACGCGGTACCTGCCGCCGAAGTTGCGGGTGTTTATTGATTATCTGGTGGCGTGCATGGCTAAAGAGCCGACGCTGAATAAGCGGTAGGAATAAGGTTTAAATGTGGGAGCGGGCTTGCTCGCGAATGCGGTGTGTCAGTCAATATTTAGGTGACTGAACCACCGCATTCGCGAGCAAGTCGAACCGTCGCACCACCGCTCCCACATTGGATTTTCGTTAGCCCTGAAATCAGTGCTTGGGCTGGTCATTGGACATGGCCAACAACTGCTTTTCCTGGTTCCAGTCGAACGGTTCGTCATTCTGTTCAGCTTCGAAGCGACGTTCTTCCAGGGCCTGGTACAGGTCCAGTTCGTCGTCGGGCATGAAGTGCAGGCAGTCGCCACCGAAGAACCACAGCAGGTCGCGCGGCACCAGGTGGGCAATTTGCGGGTAGCGCAGGATGACCTGGCTCATCATGTCCTGGCCCAGGTACTGGCTTTCGATCGGGTCGATGGGCAGCAAGGCACGCAGTTCATCGAAGCGCTCCAGGAACAGGAGGTGGCTTTCCTCGGGCACCTGTTCGGCTTCGCCGACGGCAACCAGGATGCTGCGCAGGTGGTCGAGCAAGACGAGATGATCGGCAACGACATTGGACACGAGATAAGTCCTCAAGAGCAAAACGGGCGCGAGAGTATATAGCTCAAGCGCCCGTTTTTATATGACCGCTGGGATCAGCGGACTTTTCCCTCAGCCTGGCTCAGCTCTTCCTTGCTGAAATCATCCACGTCGATCACCTTGCGTCGCGCTGCTTCGGCGTCACGCAGGGTTTGCGCCTCGGCCGGTTGCAGCACGCCGGCATGCAGCGCGGCGTCGATGGCGTGTTCGCCGGCGGTCGGTTTGACCTGGCCGCTCTTGAGGCCTTCGTGGAGTTTTTTCTGCAACGGATGGCTGTCGGCCAAGAGATCGTAGGCATGTTGCAAGGCACCCACCGGATCTTCGGCGGACTGTGGGCGATAGCAGCCTGCCAGCACCGCTTCCAGGGTCGGGTCACCCTTGGCGCGACCAAGCACTGCGGCCACCTCGGCATCCAGGGCATCGGACGGGCCTTTATGACGGCGGCCGAACGGGAACACGATCACCCGCAACAGACAGCCCAGCACCTTGCTCGGGAAGTTGGTCAGCAATTCATCCAGTGCCCGCTCGGAGTGGCCAAGGCTTTCTTCCATGGCCCAGGCGAACAGCGGTTCCAAATGGTCTGGCGAATCCAGGTCGTGATAACGCTTGAGCGCTGCCGACGCCAGGTACATATGGCTCAGCACATCACCGAGACGTGCCGACAGGCGTTCGCGACGTTTCAACTCGCCGCCCAACAGCATCATGCTCAGGTCCGCCAGCATCGCAAACGCAGCAGCCTGACGGTTGAGTGCGCGGAAGTAGCCTTGGCTCAAGCGGTTGCCCGGAGCCTTTTCGAAGTGGCCGAAACCGAGGTTCAACACCAGGGTGCTGGCGGCGTTGCTCACGGCGAACCCAATGTGTTGCAGCAGCAGGCCGTCGAACTCCTTCAGGGCCTGGTCATGGTCTTCACGGCCGGCCAGGGCCATTTCCTTGAGTACGAACGGATGGCAGCGGATGGCGCCCTGGCCGAAGATCATCAGGTTGCGCGACAGAATGTTTGCGCCTTCCACGGTGATGAAGATCGGCGCGCCTTGCCAGCTGCGGCCCAGGTAATTGTTGGGCCCCATGATGATGCCCTTGCCGCCGTGCACGTCCATCGCATGGCTGATGCACTCGCGGCCGCGTTCGGTCAGGTGATACTTGAGGATCGCCGACAGCACCGAGGGTTTTTCCCCCAGGTCGACGGCGTTGGCGGTGAGCATTCGCGCGCTGTCCATCAGCCACGCGTTGCCGCCGATGCGGGCCAGGGCTTCCTGGATACCTTCAAAGGCCGCCAACGGCACGTTGAACTGCTCGCGCACCTGGGCGTATTGGCCGGTCACCAGGCTGGTGAACTTGGCCGCGCCGGTGCCGACCGCAGGCAGGGAAATCGAACGGCCCACCGACAGGCAGTTCATCAGCATCATCCAGCCCTTGCCGAGCATCTCCTGGCCACCGATCAGGAAGTCCAGAGGAATGAACACGTCCTTGCCGGAGTTGGGGCCGTTCATGAACGCGGCACCCAGTGGCAGGTGACGGCGGCCGATTTCAACGCCCGGTGTGTCGGTGGGGATCAGCGCGAGGCTGATGCCGAGGTCTTCTTTATCGCCCAGCAGATGGTCCGGGTCGTGGGCCTTGAAGGCCAGGCCAAGCAGGGTCGCCACCGGGCCGAGGGTGATGTAGCGTTTTTCCCAGTTCAGGCGCAGGCCGAGGGTTTCCTTGCCTTCCCATTCGCCTTTGCAGATCACCCCGGTGTCGGGCATGGAGCCGGCATCGGAGCCCGCCAGCGGGCCGGTCAGGGCAAAACACGGGATATCGTCGCCACGGGCCAGGCGGGGCAGGTAATGGTTGCGTTGTTCATCGGTGCCATAGTGCAGCAGCAATTCGGCCGGGCCCAGGGAGTTGGGCACCATGACCGTAGAGGCGAGGTCGCCGCTGCGGGTTGCCAGCTTCATCGCGACCTGGGAGTGGGCGTAGGCGGAGAAGCCTTTGCCACCGAATTCCTTGGGGATGATCAGGGCAAAAAAGCCATGCTGCTTGATGTGTTCCCAGGCGGCGGGCGGCAGGTCCATGGCCTGGCCGATTTCCCAGTCGGTGACCATGGCGCACAGTTCTTCGGTGGGGCCGTCGATGAAGGCTTGTTCTTCTTCGGTCAGTTGCGCCTTGGGATAGGCCAGCAACTTGTCCCAGTCGGGGCGGCCGCTGAACAGCTCGCCGTCCCACCACACGGTACCGGCGTCGATGGCGTCGCGCTCGGTCTCGGACATCGGCGGCAGGACTTTCTGGAACCAGTTGAACAGCGGCGCGGTGAAGTACTTGCGGCGCAGGTCCGGCAGCAGCAGCGGGGCGGCCACCACGGCAATCAGCACCCAGAAGATCAGCAGCAACCAGCCTGGAGCATGGCTGAAGGCGCCCATCGCCAACAGGTAGACGGCGACCACGCCGATGGCGGGCAGGGGCGCGATGCGCCGGTGCGCCAGGTAGGCAATGCCCACCACCAGAACCAGTATCCACAACAACAGCATATTCAATCCTCCGTGAAACCAGGTGCGAAATCACCTCTGAGCTTAGTCGGCATCCGAAAAAGCGCGGTGACGAGGGTGTTACGTGGTGTGCCGGCAAAGATCAGCACCAAGCGCCGACATTTGGCCGAATCGTCGTTATCCCAGGTGCAGGCCTGTGGTTAGACTCAAGGCTTGCCTCGGAGATTAACCTCATGAATGCGTACTTGAATCCCGGCCGCTTCATCGATAGTGACCACCCTGCGGTGGTGGAGTTCGCCGAAAAACATCGCGGTCCGAGTGCTGCACTCCGTGACCAGGCAGTCAGTCTTTACTACGCGGTGCGCGAGGCGGTGCGCTACAACCCCTACACCTTCAGCCGCGACCCGCAAACCCTCAGCGGCAGCTTCGCCCTGGCGGCCGGCGAGAGTTATTGCGTACCCAAGGCGACGCTATTGGCGGCGTGCGCAAGGCACTGCGGGATTCCGGCACGCATCGGCCTGGCCGACGTGCGCAACCACCTGTCGACGCCCCGTTTGATCGAACTGCTCAGAAGTGACGTATTTGCCATGCACGGCTACACCGAGCTGTATCTGGATGGCCGTTGGGTGAAAGCCACGCCCGCATTCAACCAGCAACTGTGTGAACTGTTCGACGTGCCACCCCTGGATTTCGACGGCATTCACGACAGTGTTTTCCACGCTTTCAACCGCAAGGGCCAGCGTTCCATGGAGTACGTGGTGGACCATGGGCAATTTGCCGAGGTGCCCGAGGAATTCTTCTTCGCTCACATTCAGAAATGTTACCCGCACCTGTTTGGCGAGCAGATGCCGATTCTTTTGGGGGACATGCAGAGTGATTTAAGCCGGACGTGATCCGGCGTATGCTGCCTCGGCATTCATCCAACCATCTTTTTCAAAATCGGGGCGGTCATGCTGAAAATCTGGGGTCGTAAAAATTCGTCAAACGTCAGGAAAGCACTGTGGTGCGCCGAGGAGCTCGGCCTGGACTATGAGGCAATTGATGCGGGCGGGGCTTTTGGTGTGGTCGACACGCCGCAATACCGTGCGCTGAACCCTAATGGCCGCGTGCCGATGATTGAAGATGGCGACTTTGTGCTGTGGGAATCCAACACCATCGTGCGTTACCTGGCCGCCAGGCATGCGCCGGATTCGAACTGGTACCCAAGCGACCTGCAAGCCCGCGCCAACGCCGAAAAGTGGATGGACTGGACCACCTCGACCCTCGCCGACCCTTTCAGGACCGTGTTCTGGGGCGTCCTTCGCACCCCTGCCGAAAAGCAGAACTGGGACACCATCAACGCCGGTCGCCAGGCTTGCATCGACGTATTGCAGACGGTGGATCAGGCCTTGGCGACGCAACCTTACCTGTCCGGCCGCGAGATCGGCATGGGTGATATTCCCTTGGGCTGTTTCATCTATGCCTGGTTCGAGATGCCTATCGAACGCCCGTCGATGCCGAACCTGGAGGCCTGGTACCAGCGCCTGCGCCAGCGTCCGGCCTATCAAAAAGCGGTCATGACCGCGTTGACCTGATACCCACTATTAATACGGGTGACTGTACTTGTGCGGCGCGGACAAGCACCATGCTTGTCACGCGCAGCCGTTGTATTCCGTGCGGTCCGCCCTCATGTAACAATTCTATTCCTCTTCTTTGGTGCGTAATCCGATATGAGTTCCGCTCTGTCCATCCGGCAGCTAACCAAAACCTACGGCAACGGTTTCCAGGCCCTGAGTGGTATCGATCTGGACGTCGCCGAAGGTGATTTCTTCGCCTTGCTCGGCCCTAACGGCGCCGGCAAATCCACCACCATCGGCATTCTCTCGACCCTGGTCAACAAGACCACTGGTACGGTGAACATCTTTGGCCACGACCTGGACAAATCCCCGGCGGCGCTCAAGCGCAGCATCGGCGTGGTGCCCCAGGAGTTCAACTTCAACCAGTTTGAAAAGACCTTCGACATCGTCGTGACCCAGGCCGGCTACTACGGCATCCCGCCGAAGATCGCCAAGGAGCGCGCCGAGCAATACCTCACCCAACTGGGGTTGTGGGACAAGCGCGACGTGCCTTCGCGCTCCCTGTCCGGCGGCATGAAGCGCCGCCTGATGATCGCTCGCGCCCTGGTTCACGAACCGCGCCTGCTGATCCTCGACGAACCGACGGCGGGCGTGGACATCGAACTGCGTCGCTCGATGTGGACATTCCTCACAGAGCTGAACCAGAAAGGCATCACCATCATCCTCACCACCCACTACCTGGAAGAGGCTGAGCAGCTGTGTCGCAACATCGGCATCATCGACCACGGCACCATCGTCGAAAACACCAGCATGCGTAACTTGCTGAGCCAGTTGCACGTCGAGACCTTCCTGCTCGACCTGAAAAACGACATGACGGTTGCGCCCCAGTTGATCGGTTACCCGAATCGCCTGGTGGACAGCCACACCCTGGAAGTCCAGGTGGATAAAGCCGTGGGCATCACCGCGTTGTTCGGCCAGTTGGCCACCCAGAACATCGAAGTGTTGAGCCTGCGTAACAAAACCAATCGCCTTGAGGAGTTGTTCGTGTCCCTGGTGGAGAAAAATCTGGCGAAGGTGGCGGTATGAGTTCGGAACTGCAACCCAACCTTGTCGCGCTGCAGACCATCGTCTACCGCGAAGTGAAACGCTTCACCCGGATCTGGCCGCAAACCCTGCTGCCCCCGGCGATCACCATGGTTTTGTACTTCGTGATCTTCGGCAACCTGATCGGTCGGCAGATTGGTGATATGGGTGGTTTCACCTATATGGAGTACATCGTGCCGGGGCTGATCATGATGTCGGTGATCACCAACTCCTACGGCAACGTGGTGTCGAGTTTCTTTGGCAGCAAGTTCCAGCGGTCCATCGAGGAATTGATGGTGTCGCCGGTGTCGCCCCATACGATTCTGATCGGCTACACCCTGGGTGGTGTGTTGCGCGGGTTGATGGTTGGGGTGATCGTGACGCTGCTGTCGTTGTTCTTTACCCATTTACAGGTGCATCACCTGGGGATCACCTTGCTGGTGGTGGTGCTGACGGCGACGATCTTTTCGTTGCTGGGGTTCATCAACGCGGTGTTTGCGCGCAACTTTGATGACATTTCGATTATTCCGACCTTTGTGCTGACGCCGTTGACGTACCTGGGTGGGGTGTTTTATTCGATCACCTTGCTGCCGCCGTTCTGGCAGACGGTGTCGTTGGCTAACCCGGTTTTGCACATGGTTAACGCGTTTCGCTATGGGATCTTGGGTGTTTCGGATATCAAGATCAGTGTGGCGATCACGTTTATGTTGGTGGCGACGGTGGTGTTGTATGTGGGGTGTGCGCGGTTGCTGGTGAGTGGGCGTGGGATGCGCACCTAAGCGTTTAGATGTAATGAGAAACGGCCTCCAGATGAGGCCGTTTTTTTTGGATTTTTTTTGGGGGGGTACATATCCGTTATTTAGGTAACGGCTACTTAGGGTTCCGCTCTTACAGCGGGTCACTTTGCAAAAGCGGCAAAGTAACCAAAGCGCTCTGCCCCGCCTGTCGGCACCTCGCTAGGGCTCGGTGTTCCCTCACTCCGGCGATGCTCCGCGGGCCGCCGCGATGGGCCATCCTTGGCCCAGCGCGGCTAAACCGGCGTCCTGCCGGTTTACCCGCTCCGCACCACCTGCGTTCGGCCTCGGGCTTATTGGGGCAGTCAGATCAAAATCAAAAGCAAGAGCACAGCGGCCTACCGGCCGGCTTGAGTGTTAAAAGCAAAAGCAAAGACCAGAGCGAAAGCAAAGCTGAAGCTGATGCAGCTCTGCTTTTCCTGTGGGAGCTGGCTTGCCTGCGATGCAGACACCTCGGTGCATCAGGCACACCCAGTTGATGCCATCGCAGGCAAGCCAGCTCCCACATTTGACCGTGCCCGCTTTGGCTTTTGATTTTGCTCTTCAACACTCAAGCCGGCCGGGAGGCCGCTGTGCTCTTGCTTTTGATCTTGATCTTGATTTTGATCTTAGGCACACCGAGCCTGGGCGAGGTGCCGAGTGGTGGGGCAAGAGCGTTTTGCTTACTTTTGCGCTGTTCAAAAGTGAGCCGCTGTAAGAGCGGAACCGATATCAGCCATCACCTAAATAACGGATATACACCCAAACCCACAAACCCCGCTCACCCCCGCAAAGCCAACTCAATCAACTCATGCAGCTCTTCAACCGGCAACGGCGCAGTAGAAAACAGACTACGAAACACAGTGGGCGCGACGATCAGATTAATCAGCCTATCCACGCTGGGCACAGTTCCCGCTTCAATGGAGTAACGATCCAGGATCGTCTCCAACTGCCCGGTGAGAATCCCCACGCAATACCCCGGCGCCTGACTGCATTGCACATCGCGCATCATCTCCCGGCCAAGATCCGAGCTCATTTCATCGCGATACTGCTCACCCCAGGCCCGCAGGTCGCCACGCAGGCTGCCAGTGTTAGCCGGCTCACTGTCCGGTCGCAGCCGAGCCATGGCGACATCAGCCAGCAGCGCAGCAAGGTCACCCCAACGGCGGTAGATAGTCGAAGGCGTGACCCCGGCGCGCGTCGCTATCTGCGGCACGGTCACGCTGGAGCGGTCCTGCTCTTCGAGCAATTCACGCACCGCCGAATGCACTGATTCCTGAACCCGGGCACTACGGCCCCCCGGGCGGAGGCCTTCTTTTATCGCCATGCGTAAAACCTTAACACAAAGAATTTGCTTTAAGCGCCATCCAGTAGCACACTCCGCAAAAGCAAAATATTAGCTTTAGCGGAGCGTGCCCATGTCCAGCGTTACTTCCCATCGTTCCAGCCTGGTGTTCCTCGCGATCACTTTGCTCACGTTCCTCGCCGCCTCCAGCGCGCCGACGCCGTTGTACCACCTCTATCAGGAAGGCCTGCATTTTTCGGCAGCAATGCTGACCCTGGTATTCGGCATCTACGCCTTGAGCCTGCTGGCTGCCCTGCTGACCGTGGGTTCTCTGTCGGACCATCTGGGGCGCAAGCCGGTGATTTTTGCCGCGCTGCTCCTCGATATGCTGGCGATGCTGCTGTTTATCAATGCCGACAGCGTCGGCTGGCTGATTGCCGCCCGCACGGTACAAGGCTTTGCCACCGGCATGGCCACCGCCGTGTTGGGCGCCGCGCTGCTCGACACTGACCGCCAGCAAGGTCCGTTGATCAACAGCGTAGCGCCTTTGTTGGGCATGGCCTGTGGCGCCATGGGTTGCAGCCTGCTGGTGGAGTTCGCGCCGATGCCGACCACGTTGATTTACTGGACCCTGCTCGTGTTGATGATCCTCCAGGCGTTGTACGTCTGGCGCCTGCCGGAAACAGTCAGCCGGATGCCTGGCGCGCTGGCCTCGCTGTGGCCTACCTTGCATGTGCCACCCCAGGCGCGTCGTGCGTTGTGGATCTCATTGCCGGTGGATGTAGCGGTGTGGGCCATGGGCGGCTTTTACCTGTCCCTGGCGCCCTCGCTGGTACGAGCGGCCACCGGGTCCACCTCGAACCTGATTGGCGGCGGGCTGGTCGCGGTGTTGACGCTGAGCGGTGCGGTGATGATTTTCAGCCTGCGCAACCGCCCGGCGGACAAGGTCCTGCGGTTGGGCGCCGTGCTGCTGACGGTGGGTGTCGCGCTGATCCTCACGGCCGTCCACAGCGCCAGCCTGCCGCTGTTTTTCATTGCCACGCTGATCGCCGGCGGCGGCTTCGGCTCGGGGTTTCTCGGCGCACTGCGCAGCGTTTTACCGTTGGCCTTGCCCCATGAGCGAGCGGGTTTGATGTCAGCGTTCTATGTGCTGAGTTACCTGGCGTTCTGCGTGCCGTCGCTGTTGGCGGGCAACTTGACGCGCAGCTTCGGTTTGATCGCCACCACCGACGGTTATGGCGTGGTGCTGATTGTATTGGCGCTCGGCGCGCTGGTGGCGTTGCTATTGCAGGATTTGGCGCGGAGCAGGGCGACGGCGGGTAATTGATTCGGTAATAATTCGCCACCCGTACGCCTTGGGATTCACACATGAAGATCATCCGCAGCAAGGACTTCACCGGCAGCCGCGCCTGGGAGGCGCTGGACATCGCGAACATGAACGGCATCACCACCCGGTTGCACTGGACCGACCAGCCGTATCGCTGGCACGTGAATGACGGGGAAGAGGTGTTCGTGGTGCTCGACGGCCAGGTGCAGATGCACTATCGCGAGAACGGCACCGAGCAGATCGTCTTGCTGCACGTCGGTGACATCTTCTACGCCAGCGTCGGCACCGAGCATGTGGCCCATCCACAGGGCCCGGCACGGATCCTGGTGATTGAATCCGAAGGCAGCGTTTGACTGTATATCTACAAAACAGATAACAGTTAGAGATATTACCCGTTATATAGATATTCGATTCGGTTCTACCATGGCCTCAACCTCATGCGAGGAAGAGGAATACACCATGACTTGCCCGAATACGCTTCACAGCAGCTTGAAACCCTTCAGTCACCTGACCCGTCCCCGGGAAGTGATTCGCCAGTTCACCCCCAACTGGTTTGCCGCCACCATGGGCACCGGGGTGCTGGCGTTGGCGCTGGCGCAATTGCCGGTCAGCGTGCCGGGGTTGCATGCCGTCGCCGAAGGGCTTTGGCTGTTTACCATCGGCCTGTTTGTGTTGTTCAGCGTGCTGTACGCGGCGCGCTGGGTAATGTTTTTCCACGAGGCGCGGCGTATTTTCGGGCATTCCACGGTGTCGATGTTCTTCGGCACCATTCCCATGGGCCTGGCGACTATTATCAACGGCTTCCTGGTGTTCGGCCTGCCGCGCTGGGGTGATGGCGTGGTGCAGCTGGCCGAAGTGCTGTGGTGGCTGGACGTGGCGATGGCCTTGGCCTGCGGGGTGTTGATCCCGTTCATGATGTTCACCCGCCAGGAACACAGTATCGACCAGATGACCGCCGTGTGGCTGTTGCCGGTGGTGGCCGCGGAAGTCGCCGCTGCCAGTGGTGGCCTGCTGGCGCCGCACCTGGCCGACGCCCATTCGCAACTGGTGATGCTGGTGACCAGCTACGTGCTGTGGGCGTTTTCCCTGCCGGTGGCGTTCAGCATCCTGACCATCCTGATGCTGCGCATGGCCCTGCATAAACTGCCCCACGCCAATATGGCCGCGTCGAGCTGGCTGGCCCTCGGCCCTATCGGTACCGGCGCCCTGGGCATGCTGGTGTTGGGCGGTGATGCTCCAGCGATCTTTGCAGCAAATGGCTTGCCCGGTGTTGGCGAGATGGCCAACGGCATTGGCCTGGTGGCGGGGATCACCCTGTGGGGCTTCGGCTTGTGGTGGATGTTGATCGCGGTGCTGATCACCGTGCGTTACCTGCGGGCCGGCATTCCGTTCAACCTTGGCTGGTGGGGTTTCACCTTCCCGTTGGGTGTGTACTCGCTGGCCACGCTGAAACTGGCGAGCACCTTGCACCTTGGCTTTTTCAGCATCGTCGGCAGTGTGCTGGTGGCGGCGCTGGCGTTGATGTGGCTGATCGTTGCCAAGCGCACGGTGCAAGGTGCCTATAAAGGTGAGCTATTTGTTTCGCCGTGCATTGCAGGACTAGCGAATAAGTAAGCGGGATTAGGTAAAGTCGTGGCCTGGAAAAACCAATAACAGTCTTCAGGCCACGCAGGAACACGGACGATGAGCCACCCCTCGCAATTCACTTTGCTGCGCAAACGGCGCTTCCTGCCGTTCTTCATTACCCAGTCCCTTGGGGCGTTCAACGACAATATCTTCAAACAGTCGTTGATCCTGGCGATTCTCTACAAGTTGACCATCGAGGGCGACCGCTCCATCTGGGTCAACCTCTGCGCCTTGCTGTTTATCCTGCCGTTCTTCCTGTTCTCGGCCCTGGCCGGGCAATTTGGCGAGAAGTTCAACAAGGACGCGCTGATCCGGGTGATCAAGATCGGCGAGATCGTGATCATGTCGGTGGGCGCGGTGGGCTTCATGTTCAACCACCTGGAGCTGATGCTGCTGGCGCTGTTCGCCATGGGCACGCACTCGGCGCTGTTCGGGCCGGTGAAGTACTCGATCATGCCCCAGGCCCTGCACGAAGATGAGCTGGTGGGCGGCAACGGCCTGGTGGAGATGGGCACGTTCCTCGCCATCCTGGCTGGCACCATCGGCGCCGGGATCATGATGTCCTCCACCCATTACGCGCCGGTGGTCTCCACCGCCATCGTCGGCATCGCGGTGCTGGGTTACCTGGCCAGCCGCAGCATTCCCCGCGCGGCGGCGTCCAGCCCCGAGATGCGCCTGAACTGGAATATCTTCAGTCAGTCCTGGGCCACCTTGAAGCTCGGCCTGGGACAGACGCCGGCGGTATCGCGCTCGATTGTCGGCAACTCGTGGTTCTGGTTTGTCGGCGCGATCTACCTGACGCAAATCCCGGCGTACGCCAAGGAGTGGATGTACGGCGACGAGACTGTGGTAACGCTGATCCTCACGGTGTTCTCGGTGGGCATCGCACTGGGTTCGATGCTGTGCGAAAAGCTCTCCGGGCGCAAAGTCGAGATCGGCCTGGTGCCGTTCGGCTCGTTCGGTTTGACCGTGTTCGGCCTGCTGCTGTGGTGGCATTCCGGCGGCTTCCCGCAGAACGTCCAGGCCAACGACTGGATCGCGGTGCTGAGCTACGGCCAGGCGTGGTGGGTGTTGTTCGATATCCTCGGCCTCGGCGTATTTGGCGGTTTCTATATCGTGCCGCTGTACGCACTGATCCAGTCGCGTACCGCCGAGAACGAGCGGGCGCGGGTGATCGCGGCCAACAACATCCTCAACGCGCTGTTCATGGTGGTCTCGGCGATTGTGTCGATCCTGCTGCTGAGCATGGCCAAGCTGTCGATCCCCGAGCTGTTCCTGGTGGTGTCGCTGCTGAACATCGCGGTCAACGCCTACATCTTCAAGATCGTGCCCGAGTTCACCATGCGTTTCATGATCTGGCTGCTCAGCCATTCCATGTACCGGGTCGAGCATAAAAACCTCGAGCTGATCCCGGACGAGGGCGCGGCATTGCTGGTGTGCAATCACGTGTCGTTTGTCGATGCGCTGTTGATTGCCGGTTCGGTGCGTCGGCCGATTCGCTTTGTCATGTACTACAAGATCTACAACTTGCCGGTGCTGAACTTTATCTTCCGCACTGCCGGGGCGATTCCGATTGCCGGGCGGCATGAGGACATCCAAATCTATGAAAAGGCGTTCCAGAGGATTGCGCACTACCTGAAAGACGGCGAGCTGGTGTGCATCTTTCCGGAAGGCAAATTGACCTCCGATGGCGAGATGAACGAGTTCCGTGGCGGTGTGACGCGGATTCTTGAAGAGACACCGGTGCCGGTGATTCCGATGGCGTTGCAGGGGTTGTGGGGAAGTTTCTTCAGTCGTGATCCGAACAAGGGGCTCTTTCACCGAATCTGGTCACGGGTGACGCTGGTGGCTGGCGCGCCAGTGACCGTGGACGCGGCAACGCCCGAGGCGCTGCAGGGGCTGGTTGGCACGTTGAGGGGCGATCTCAAGTAGTCATGTTCGTGTGCTCAGGACCTTCTGCCCAGGAGGGCCTGAGCAACGACTAATTTTGCTGTGGGACAACGCTCACAGTTTGGTGTTTCGGGTAAGAAATCACTCATCCTGCGGAACCATTTCCGTCTAGTTACCACGCAGCCATCGTAGTTATCTAACGCTAAGGATGATTTTCGATGAACATGCAAGTGAGTAGTAACCCTCCTGCTTCACAACCGCCTTTACACACTCTTTCTACAGCACCCTCCGATAAGTTACAGGATAAACAGGGCGAGCCTTCTGCTCCGATAAAAATCATCCCGAATATGCCGTTCAATGAAGATGGGGTCGAGATAGATTTAAGTGTTCGCGGTGGCGGGGGTGGTTTTTTCTCCCCGCCAAAAGACCAGGCGTTAACGATTAGGACGGGTGACAGCGCGGACAAAGTTCATATTAGAAAATCGGCTGATGGAGGATTGACCGCCGAGATTAATGGCAAGACCTACGACATTCCTTTCGATACCAAGAGTAGGGGGCCGCAGCGTCTTGAGATTCACACGGGCGGAGGTGATGACGACATATCTATTGCTCCTGACGTCAATATGCTTACAACCATTCATGCCGGAGACGGTAATGACACGATCAAGGCTGGTGGTGGCTGGACCATGGTATTTGGAGGCAAGGGGAACGACTCCATTACGTTGGGGGCGGGTATAGGGTATGCCGAGGGCAACGACGGGAATGACTCTATTACTGGTGGTACAGGCTACAGCGTAATTTACGGGGGTAATGGCAACGATAAATTACGTGGCGGCAGCGGTGGCAGTTACATGGACGGTGGTTCTGGTGATGATCAGCTGGATGGAGGCAGTGGCCGTAACGTCCTTGTTGGAGGGAAGGACAACGACATATTGAATGGTGGCAGCGGCCAGAATGCGATCTATACCGGCAGTGGGCAGGATGCTGTAAATTCCACATCTGACAAGGATGTTGTTTATGGAAAGAAAGATGACCGTATCAAGCGCTCTAAGGAGTCGAAGTTTGTGGAGGTTGTACCCAGCGAGAGTGGTAGCAAAGCTTTTAATGTGAAAGGGACGGAAGAGTTTAAGCAGCGTTTTGAAGATGACTTGGAATTTTTACGTGGTTCGCCGGTAGGTAAAAAAATGCTTGAGGCATTGGATAAGACAGCCACTCCAATTAGTGTCGATGAGAGAAATCCTGGTACGAATAGTACCTATATTTTTGGCAAAAATTTTGCACAAATAAGACCTGAGCCAGACGCAGAACATGGCTACATAGTTAATGGCAAGCCAGGTAAGCCTGCCGATGAGGCAACAGTTGGCTACAATCGTACATTTGTAGAAGGTAATGAAAAGCGACCACCTGTGATTCCGTTGTTTCATGAAATGGGGCATGCGTACAACGGGGTGACTGGAACCAACTTGCCAGGCGATACGTTGGTCGAGGCCAGCGGTCGGTGGGAGGAGAACAGGGAACTGCAGGTTGTAGGTTTACCCACCAATGCCGAGCCTTTTGATTTCGACAATGATCCGTCGACACCACCTACTGCCATGAACCCCACAGAGTTTACCGAGAACGGGCTTCACGCAGAAATGGGTAGTAACAGACGTGAAGTTTACAATCACTGATAACGGCGTATGGCGAAAATAAACAGCTTTGCATGAGTTGAGCAACGGGTGGGTTATGAGCTCCACCCTGTCACTGCTTGCTATGAAAGGTTTTTGATCGTTCCCACGCTCTGCGTGGGAATGCCGCCGTGGACGCTCTGCGTCCGCTTTTAGAGTCGTGACACGGAGCGTCACAGGATGCGTTCCCACGCAGAGCGTGGGAACGATCTGGTGCCTAAGCGCTGATTTTGAGCCCGATCAGCCCACAGATAATCAACGCCACACTGGCCAGTCGAAACAGCGCCATGGATTCCCCGAACAGGATAATCCCGGCAATCACCGTGCCCACTGCACCGACACCGGTCCAGATGGCATAGGCGGTACCCAGTGGCAGTTCCTTCATGGCCAACCCCAGCAATCCGAGGCTGATGGCCATGGCGGCAATCGTCAGGGCCGTGGGCAGTGGCTTGCTGAAACCGTCGGTGTACTTCAGTCCCACGGCCCAGCCGACTTCAAACAGTCCGGCAAAAAACAGAATGATCCAGGACATGATGACCTCCCTTCTAATTAAGGTGGGGTCGTCCCCTGATTTGATCGCGCGATAGCGTCGCGAGGTCGTCCCCGCGAAGCCCGCTAGAGTGCCGAATATTGATCAGGTGATCAAGTTTCTGACTTGCCCGCCAACAGTTCGCGATCTTCCTTTTCGCTCATCCGCCGGAAGTACGTCGCCAACAACGCCCCGGAAATATTGTGCCAGACGCTGAACAGCGCGCTGGGCACCGCCGCCAGTGGCGAGAAATGCGCGCTTGCCAGGGCAGCGCCCAACCCGGAGTTCTGCATGCCCACTTCCAGCGCCAGGGATTTGCGTTGCGCCAGCGGCAGGCCGAACACACGGCCGGTGAAGTAGCCCAGCAGGAAGCCAAAGGTGTTGTGCAGGATCACCACGGCCATGATCAGCAGGCCCGACTCGGCAATCTTCGCCTGGCTGGCCGCCACCACGGCGGCGACGATCGCCACGATGCTGACCACCGACACCAGCGGCAACACCTCCACCGCATGCCGTACCCGCGCGCCCAGCAACCGCTGCGCCACCACGCCAAGCACGATCGGCAGCAGCACCACTTGCAGGATCGACCAGAACAATTCCATGAACGACACCGGCAACCAGGCCGAGGCCAGCAGCCAGATCAGTGCGGGCGTCAGCAGCGGGGCGAGGAGGGTGGTGACGGCGGCGATGGCCACCGACAGCGCCAGGTCGCCCCGGGCCAGCCAGGTCATGACGTTGGAGGACGTACCGCTCGGGCAGCAGCCGACGAGGATCACACCGACGGCAATTTCCGGTGGCAGGTGAAAGACCTGGCACAGCAGCCAGGCCACGCCGGGCATGATCACGAAGTGCGCGACCACACCCAATGCCACGCGCCACGGGTGGCGCGCGACTTCAGCGAAATCTTCAAGTTTGAGGGTCAGCCCCATGCCGAACATCACCAGGCCCAACAGCGGCACGATGGCGCCTTTCAGACCGATAAACCAGGCCGGTTGCAGGAACGCAACCACGGCAAAAATCAGCACCCAGTAGGCGAAGGTATTGCCGACGAAACGGCTCAAGGCGGCGAGTGCGCGCATGGGGTTGGTCCTTGTTATTAGAATGCTGGAAGTGCTGACCCGATCAACTGTGGGAGCTGGCTTGCCTGCGATAGCATCACCCGGGTTTAACTGATAAACCGAGGTGCCCGCATCGCAGGCAAGCCAGCTCCCACATTGACTGTGCCCAGTTAAGACTTAGATGCCTTGTGGGGTTTCTTCGCCACCCAGTGCTTCCACCAACGCCGGCAGGAAGTCGCCAAACGTCAGCATCATCAGGGTAAAGCTGGCGTCCTGCTGGCCCAGTGCTTCGTCGCCGCCGTCCTGTTCAGCCTGATCCTGCAGCAGGTCTTCGAACTTCAGGCGCTTGACGGTCATTTTGTCGTCCAGCATGAAGGACAGCTTGTCCTGCCAGGCCAGGGACAGTTGGGTCACGACTTTGCCGGTGGTCAGGTGCAGTTGGATCTCTTCGCCGGTCAGGTCCTGGCGCTTGCAGCGCACGATGCCGCCGTCTTCGTGGGTGTCGCGCAGTTCGCATTCGTCGAGGACGAAGAAGTCGTCGGCCGGTTTCTGGGTGGTGACCCAGTCGGTCATGATGGCGGTTGGCGCGGTTTTCACGGTCAGCGGACGTACCGGCAGGGTGCCGATCACTTCACGCAGGGTGGACAGCAGGTCTTCGGCACGTTTCGGGCTGGCGGAGTTCACCAGGATCAGGCCCTGTTTCGGCGCGATGGCGGCGAAGGTCGACGAGCGACGGATAAACGCGCGCGGCAGGAAGGCCTGGATGATTTCATCCTTGATCTGGTCGCGTTCCTTTTTGTAGACCTTGCGCATTTGCTCGGCTTCGATCTCTTCGACCTTTTCCTTCACCGCATCACGCACCACGCTGCCCGGCAGGATACGTTCTTCCTTGCGCGCAGCGATCAGCAGGAAATCACCGCTGACGTGTACCAGTGGCGCGTCTTCGCCTTTACCGAAAGGGGCGACGAAACCGTAAGTGGTCAACTCCTGGCTTGCACAAGGGCGCGCCAGTTTGGTGGCCAGTGCAGTTTCCAACGCCTCGGCATCAACAGGCAGATCTTGGGTCAGGCGATAGATAAGCAGGTTTTTGAACCACATGGGGTGAGTCTCTCCTTATATACAAAGGGGGGCATTATTCTCCTCATGGCGTCATAGGCCAACCCTCGCTAAGCCATTGGAAGGCCTGAAAAAAATTATTTAAGAAAGTGCTTGCCAGACCATGGGTCGCTCCGTAGAATGCGCGCCACACCGAAAGTGAAGGGTGATTAGCTCAGCTGGGAGAGCGTCTGCCTTACAAGCAGAATGTCGGCGGTTCGATCCCGTCATCACCCACCATTCGCTTTATGTGTTACGCGCAGCGGTAGTTCAGTCGGTTAGAATACCGGCCTGTCACGCCGGGGGTCGCGGGTTCGAGTCCCGTCCGCTGCGCCATATTAAGGTCACCTGGAACGCTGAACGCCAGGTACCACGGAAAGCCCGCTCATTGAGCGGGCTTTTTGCTGCCTGGGGTTTGCCAAAACCACCAGTCTGAAAAACGCCCCCGATCATGTGCCGTGATCGGGGGCGTTTTTTATGGGGTTTAGAAATCCCAGCGGGTGGTGACCATGAAGTTACGTGGCTCGCCATAAGCGGCGGAGTTATAGAAGCCGATGTTGGTGTAGTAGGACTTGTCGAAGATGTTGTTGACGTTCAGTGTCGCCGACACGTTCTTGGTGATCTGGTAGCGGGTCATCACGTCCACCAGCCAGTACGCCTCCTGGGAAAACTCTTCATACCCGCGATGGGGAGTGTTGTAGATGTCCTGCCAGCCCACGCTCTGCCAGCGCACGCCACCGCCGACGGTCAGCTTGTCCAGGTCGCCTTTGAGCTTATAAGTGGTGTACAGCTTGACCTGGTCTTCAGGCTCAAACGTTGAAATCTTCTGGTCCTGGTCGTCACGCACCACCTTGTGGGTGTAGCCGGCCTGAATCTGCCAGCCCGGGCTCAGCTCGCCGGACACTTCCAGCTCATAGCCCTTGGTGACGGCCTTGGTGCCTTTGTAGGCGTAGTTCTGCGGTGTCGGTTTCAGGTTGTTGTAGTCATCGTCGGAAACGGCGCGGTTGTTTTCATGGACCTCGAAATACGCCGCGCTGGCGTTCAGGCGCCCGTCGAAGAAGTCCGCCTTCAGCCCCAGCTCGTAGTTCTGGCCCTCGTCGGGCTCAAGCAACTGGTTTTGCCGGTCGCGGTTGTAGTTTTCCTGGGGCATGAAGATATCGGTGTAGCTGGCGTAGACCGAGTAGGTGTCGTTCAGGTCGTAGACCACGCCGACATACGGTACGAAGCGTCCGGTCTCGCGGTAGGACGGGTTGTTGCCGGTCAGGTGGTAATTGACCACGCGGCCACCGAGCAACAGCTTCAGGTCATCGGCCAGGTTCAGGCGTGTCGTCATATAGGCGCCGGTCTGGCGAATGGTGTCGTCGGTATATTGCTGCGGCGCGCCCCAATCGGGTTGGGTGGCGTGGCCGTGCCAGTTATTGAAGTCCACCCTGTTGGGGGTGAGGTTCCAGTAACCCTTGCCGTTCCAGTCCGAAATGCCGATGGAACCGCCCACCACCAGTTCATGCTCGCGGCCGCCCAGGCTGAACGGGCCGCTGGCATACAGGTCGGCGGAATCGCTGACGGTTTCCCCGGTGTATTTGCCCGAGGTGATTTTGGCGGTGCCATCTGCCCGTGGCTCATCGCCCTGGATCGAGCCCATCAGCGCGTGGTAGCCGTTGATCTTGTGGTCCAGTTGCAACTTGGTGACCCAGCCATTACCCAGGTCATGCTCGAGCATGGCGAAGGCGGTGCGGGTGTATTGCTCCCAACTGCTCCAGTTCGCGGCGTTGTTGAAGGAGCGCTTTACGCTGTTGCGGTCGCCATTGGCGTTGATCAGCGGGAAGCTGCCGGACCAGCTCGAGGCGGTGGGCAGGCTGTCCTGATAGTCGCCGCCCACGGTCAGCATCGTGTCGGGGGACAGGTCGAATTCCATGATGCCGTAGTACACCGGGCTTTTGCGCGAGTAACGGTCCATGAACGAGCGCTTATCCTGATACGCCGCCACAGCCCGGCCACGCACGTTGCCGCTTTCGGTCATCGGGCCGCTGACATCCAGCTCGCTGCGGTAGTTGTCCCAGGAGCCCGCGCCGAGGCTGGCATGGCCCTGGAAATCAGCCGTAGGTTTCTTGCGCACCAGGTTGATCGTGGCACCCAGCGAACCGGCACCGGTCAGCAGGCCCGTGGCGCCTTTAAGCACTTCGACCCGATCATAGATCGCCATGTCGCTCAGGGTATTGCCCGCCGAATAGGCGACGTTGCGCGCGGTGGAAGGAATGCCGTCGTACTGGAAGTTGTTGATGGAGAAACCGCGGGCATAGTAGTTGGTGCGATCGGTGTCGAAGGCCGACACGGTAATGCCCGGGGTATGGCGCATCACGTCGTCGACGTTGTTCAGGCCGAAGTCATCCATGTGCTTGCGGGTGACGACGGTCACCGATTGCGGGGTTTCCTTGGGGGTCAACACCAGCCGCGTCGCAGTCGCGATGCTGCCGGGAGTGTAGGAATCAGTGCCTTCAGTGACGTTGCCCAACTGGTTGGTGCTTACCTGGGTCGGGCCCAGCTCCATAGCGTCGGTGGTCGCGGGGTTGGCTTCCAGCGCGTACACCTGATCACCTTTGGTCACGCGGTAGCCGCTGCCTTGCAACAACCTGTCGAACCCTGCGTCCACGCTGTAAGTGCCTTTCAGCCCTGGCCCATTCAGCCCTTGGAGGTTCTGGGACTGGAACACAATGGCCACGCCCGCTTGCTGGGCAAACTGGTTAAGTGTGGCGCCCAGTGGCCCTGCGGGTATGTCGTAGGCTTGGGCGGCAACGTTTACCGTGTCGGCCTGGGCCAGGTGGGTATTGAGCAACGTCGTCGCGAGGAGTGTGAGGGTCAGCGGCGCGCTGCTGAGCAGGCGTCTGCGGGGTTTGGAAGGGAGGGGCATGGCGATGGCAGTCCTTTAGTTATCGATATACCTTCCTTGACGGGTAGCCCGAAACAAAGCGGAAGCGATGCGAACAATTATTTTTTGCTCTCGGTATCCGGGCTGACGATCATCAGCCACGGCGTAAAGGTTTTCAGCCTGATCGGCAGGGTTTGAGCCAGCATCTGCAAGGTGCGGTCGGTGTCATCCAGGGGAAGTACCGCCGAGACCTTGAGACTGGCCAGTGCAGCTCGATCGAACTGCAAGCGGCCCGAACGGTGTCGGGCGATCTCATCCAGCACTTCAGGTAGCGGCCGGTTATCCACCACCAGTTGATGGCGGCGCCAGGCTCCATTGATGCTCGCCGTATCGATGCTGCCGGAGAGGCGCACGGCATCCTTGCTGAGTCGCGCCTGCGAGCCTGCGTCCACTTCCAGCGTTTGCTGCCCGTTCGCGCTTTGGGCGGCAACGCGGGATTCGAGCATGCTCAGCACAGTGACGTCATCCTCGCGCCTGACCACAAACCGCGTGCCCAACGCACGCAGGGTGCCCTGGGCCGTCTGCACCACAAACGGACGGTCGCCATCGTGGGCCACTTCCACCAGGATCTCACCTTGCAGCAATTCGATGCGCCGCTGCCGGCTGTCGAAATGCAGGTTCGCCGCACTGATGCCGTTCAAGGTCAGCGTGGAGCCGTCCGCCAGGCGCAGGGTTTTCCATTCGCCGGGGCCGTTGTGCACATCGGCCATCCACTGTTGCGGGTAAGGGCTGTAGAGCAGCGCCGCGGCGGGAAGGGCCAGGCTGCAGGCCAATACCAGCGCTCGGATGTAGCGTTTGCGCGCTTTCCCGTGCCGAGGAAAGGCTGCACTCAAGGCCGCCCGCGCCGGTACTTTTTGCCCGCGCAGGGCCTGCATCCGCGCAATCACATCTTCCATGCGCGCCGCTGAGGCCGCGTGCTGCGGTCCCTGCTGCTTCCAGCGCTCGAACGCCTGCCGCTGGGCCTCGGTCAATTCGCCTTCGTGCAGGCGAATCATCCATTCGGCGGCCTGTTCGTCGATCTGTTGGCGGGCGTCGGGCATGGGCGACTCAGATGTCCACGCTGTGGCTGCAATGCAGCAGGGCCTGGATCAAATACTTGCGTACCGTACGTTCCGACAATTTCAGTTGGCGGGCGATTTGCTGCTGGGTCAGGTCTTCGAGGTAATACAGCACAAACGCCTGACGCACATTGGCGTGCATGCCTTCAAGAATGAAAGCGATGTGCTCAAGGGCTTCCAGGGTGGTGTGGATCTGTTCCGGCGAATGAAAACCTTCCAGGGTTTCTACCGTCAGCATCAATTCCTGAAGGTAGGCGTGCTCAATCTGCTTGCGCCGGGCCTGGTCGATGATCAGCCGCCTGGCGGTGGTGCTCAAATAGGCGCGGGGTTCGCGGATGCCGGTCACCGACTCCCGTGCGTGCAGAATCCGCGCGAAAGTGTCCTGCGCCACGTCGGCAGCATTGTGGGTACAGCCCAGTTTTCGGCGCAGCCAAGTGAACAGCCAGCCGTGATGCGCGCTGTACAGCTCGGTAATCTCCCGTTGGAACGGCGGTTCACCTACAGACATAAGGCGCGACTCAGGTGTTATTGAGAATAATTGTTAATTGTGGGGCCAAGGCTTGTGCAAACGCAATAGACTCGCGTTTGCGCCCAAAACGCCGGTTTTGCGGGGTTCGCAGGGGCTAAGGCAAAATATTTTGAATAAATTGCATTTAAATCATGACATTACGAAAAATTGCTATAGAATGCGCCCCACACCGAAAGTGAAGGGTGATTAGCTCAGCTGGGAGAGCGTCTGCCTTACAAGCAGAATGTCGGCGGTTCGATCCCGTCATCACCCACCATTCGCTTCTCAGTGTTACGCGCAGCGGTAGTTCAGTCGGTTAGAATACCGGCCTGTCACGCCGGGGGTCGCGGGTTCGAGTCCCGTCCGCTGCGCCATATTAAGGTCACCTGGAACGCTGAACGCCAGGTACCACGGAAAGCCCGCTCATTGAGCGGGCTTTTTTTGTGCCTGGGATTCAGCTCAACGATTGAATGCCCGGTTCGGTTTGTACGGGGGCAATGCCGGTTCGCCCCATGAAGGCCAGGCCCACCAACGCCGTCAGCACGGTGAATCCCGCGAGCAGTTGCAGCAAGGTGTTGAACCCCGCGATGTAGGCGCTGCGCAGTGCTTCCAGCGGAAGGGCGGCCGAGGCCAGTTGCACGTTGCCCATGACCAGGCCTTGGGCAATCACTGAAACGTCGGCCCCTGCGCGCCCCTTCAGGTGGTACGCCACCAGTGCCCCCAGCACAGCCATGGTGATCGCCAGCGCCACCCCTTCACTGGCCACGCGGGTGGTATTGAAAATCCCCGCCGCCATTCCCGCGCGCTCTTTGGGGACCACGCTGATCGCCAAGCCATCCATCAAGCCCCACGGCAGCCCGGTGCCGACCCCGATCACCAGCATCGCGGCCACGGTCTGCCCAGGCTGGTCGGCCAGGCTTAATCCCCACAGGCCCGCCGCTGCGATCAGCAAGCCAATGGCACACAACACACCGGCCGACAGCCAGCGCGTCAGCGCTGCGGCGATCATCGGCACCACCAGCATCGGTGCCGACAGCGCCAGCATCATCAAACCCGCGCCCAGCGCGCTGGCGCCTTCCACGCCGATAAACCGCAGGGGCAGCAACACGATCAGCACGATGTAGCAGTAACAGGTGCCGATCGGCAGGAGCTGCACGCCAATAAAACGCGGGAAGCGAAACAGCCGCAGCTCCAGCATTGGTTGGCTGGAGCGGTTTTCGACGAGGATAAACACCAGCAAAAACACTGCCGCTGCGATCAGCAGGGCATCAACCAGCGGCGATGACCAGCCGTGCTCCGGGGCGAGGATCACCGCCGTGGTCAGGGCCACCAGCATGGCCGAGAACGTCAGCACGCCCGGGGTGTCCAGCCGCAGCGCTTGCGGGTCGCGGCTTTCGCGCATTTTGGGCGCGGCAAACAGCAGCGAAATACCGGCCAATAGCGCGGTGCCGAGAAAAATCGAGCGCCAGCCCCAGTGTTCGATCAGCACCCCCGACAGCAATGGCCCAAACGCCAGGCCTGCACCAAACGTTGTACCGAGCAAGCTGAAGGCGCGGGTGCGAGCATGGCCGTCAAACTCCTGGGCCAGCGCCGCACAGCCACTGGCCAACGCGGTAGCCGCCGCGACGCCCTGCACACCACGCAACACATCCAGCCAGAAAATCCCCGGTGCCACTGCCAGCAGTAAGGAAACCAGGGTAAACAGCGCCATGCCCCACAAGAACAGACGCTTTCTCCCATACAGATCAGCGAGGGTGCCGGCGGCCATCAACAGGCTGCCGAAGCTCAGCATGAACGCATTGGTGATCCACGCCAGCTGGCTTGGCTGGGCGGCAAATGCCTGGCCGATAAAAGGCGTGGCGACGGCGCCGCCGGTGAAGCTCATGGGCAATACCAGGGCCGCCAGGCAAATCGCGGCCAGGATGGAGTATCGGCCATGGGCGGGCACAGGTTCGGTTGTCGTGTTCATGGGGCATTCCCGCAGGTCTGAAGGTTGAAAGACTCTAATCAGGATGCAATTGTGGATAAACGGGCTTACATTCCGTTCATAACGGACAGAATGGATGCAATGACGTGACCGATAACCTGAGCGGCGTGATCGCCTTCGTGAAAACCGCGGAAGCCTTGAGCTTCACCGGCGCGGCCCGGGCAATGGGGATTTCCGCCTCGGCGGTGGGCAAGAATGTCGCCAAGCTTGAGGCGTCACTGAATGTGCGGCTGTTGCACCGCAGCACACGGAAGGTCAGCCTCACCGCCGAAGGGCAACTGTTCTACGAGCGCAGTCGGAAAATTCTCGACGACCTGCAAGACGCCCGCGCCATGCTTTCCCATGCAATGCAGGCGCCTCGGGGTAAGCTGCGGGTCAGCCTGCCCACCATCGGCTATCGCTTTCTCTTTCCTCACATGATGGCGTTCCGCAAAGCCTACCCCGAGATCGAACTGGAGCTGGATTTCAACGACCATCTGGTGGATGTGATCGAAGAGGGCTTCGACGTGGTCATCCGCAGCGGCGGCCTGGCGGATTCGACCCTGATGGCCCGCAAGCTGGGGCCGTTCAGGTTTGTGCTGTGTGCCTCACCCGAGTACCTGCGGGCCAACGGGCGGCCAGAGTCCCTGAGCGACCTGGAGCATCACCCGTGTTTGCGTTACCGCTTCGCCACCACCGGAAAAGTCATGGACTGGACCTTATCCGCCAACCCGGCCATCACCCAATTGCGCCTGCCCACCGCCCTGACCTTGAACAATATGGAAGCCATGCTCAGGGCTGCGATGGACGGCCATGGCATTGCCTACGTGCCGGACTTCCTGGCCCGCGAAGCACTCGCCGAGGGCCAGCTTGAAACCGTGCTCGACGACCACTCCGACGACCAGGGCCAGTTCTGGGCCCTGTGGCCTTCCAGCCGGCACCTCTCGCCGAAGATCCGGGTGTTTGTCGATTTCGCCGCCGCGCATCTGTTCACAAGCCCACCAGTCGGTAGCCCACCTGCAACTCGGTGATGAAGTACTGCGGCTGGGCCGGGTCGGCCTCCAGCTTCTGCCGCAGATGTGCCATGTGCACCCGCAGGTAGTGGGCGCGGTCCACGTAGTCCAATCCCCACACTTCAAGCAATAACTGCCGATGGGTGAGCACCCGGCTCTGCCCGCGAATCATCGCGCACAGCAGGCGGTATTCGATGGGCGTCAGGTGCACCGGCAGGCCTTGGCGCCACACTTCATGGGTCGCCAGGTCCACCTCAATCTCGCCAAACGCCACCTTGCTGGTGGCCGCCACGGTGCCGGTTTGCCCGTGCCGACGCAGTTGCGCCCGGATGCGCGCCAGCAACTCGGGCACGCCGAAGGGTTTGGTCAGGTAGTCATCGGCGCCGGCGTCCAGGGCGGCGACTTTTTCCTCTTCGCGATCCCGCGCCGACAACACCAGGATCGGCACCGCCAGCCATCCCCGCAGTTCGCTGATCAACTGTTTGCCGTCGCCGTCCGGCAGGCCGAGGTCGACGATCACCAGGTCCGGCTGGCGGCTGGAGGCATGGATCAACGCGCGCTTGACGCTGTCGGCCTCGAACACTTGGAAGCCCTCGTCCTGCAGGGCGATGCCGACAAAACGGCGGATATTGGCCTCGTCTTCAACAATCAGAATGCGTGCAGTGCTCATAGGGCGTCCATTGGGGGCGGAGTACCCGCCGGTAAAGTGATGACGAAATGCATGCCGCGCTCTCTGCCGGGCATGGCTTCGATGCGCCCGCCGTGGGCTTCGACGATGCGTTTGGCCAGGGCCAGCCCCAGGCCGATCCCGGCGACCGAGGATTCCTGCTGGCCACGGGCAAACGGTTCGAACAGATTGGCCGGCGCGCTGCCCGGGCCGGTGTCGCTGACTTCCAGCAGGATGCTGTCCGACACAGTGCGGGCGGCCACGGTAATGACCGTGCCCGGCGGGGTGTATTTGGCGGCGTTGTCCAGCAGGTTGACCAGCACCCGTTCGATCAGCAGCGCATCGACTTCCACCAGCGGTAATTGCGGGTCCAGCGTCGTATGCAGCACATGCCGGGCCAGTGGTTCACGCAACTGGCGCAGGGCGCTGCCGACGATTTCCTCCAGCAAATGCCATTGCCGGTTGAGCCTTACGCCGCGCTCTTGCATGCGGGCCATGTCCAGCAGGTTTTCGATCAGGCGTTGCATTGAGGTCGCCTGCTCATGGATGCCGTGCAGCAACTCGGTCAGCGGCCCTGGCGGTGCATGGGGCAGGGCGGTGTCGGCGGCGCCGATCAGGGTGGTCAAGGGCGTGCGCAAGTCGTGGGAAATCGCCGCGAGCAAGGTGTTGCGCATTTTCTCGCCTTCCATCTGCACCAACGTGCTTTGCGCCACTTCGACGAAGTGCACGCGCTCCAGGGCAATCGCCAACTGGCTCATGCAGGCTTCCAGCAGGCGACGTTCTTCGGGCTCGTTGAGGCGTTCGCTTTGCGCCAGTTCCAGCACCAGCACGCCGCGCACCCGCATGGGCGCCTTGAGCGGCAGGTAGCAACCCTTGGCCGCGGACAAGGTGTCGGTGCCCTGGCCGGCGGATTGGCCGTGGTCGTAGGTCCATTGGGCGATGCTGTCGTCGATCGGCAGCCCGCCTGGGCTCACGCTGTGCACGCCGTCGGCGGCGTCCGGCAAGGCCAGGCCGACCCGTGCCTCGAACACGCCGCTGAAGGTGCGCAATGCCACTTCGCTGATCTGCTCCACGGTCAACGCGGCCGACAGGTCCCGGGCCAGGCGTGCCAGGGATGTGGCGCGGCGTTCTCGAGCGGCGGCGGTGCGCGCTTCGTGGCGCAGGCGTGCGGTGAGCTGCCCGGTGATCAGGGCGATGCCGAGCATCAACGCGAAGGTGAAGAAATACTGGGTGTCGTTGACGGTAAACGAGTAGCGCGGCTGGACGAAAAAGAAGTCGAAACACAGCACCGCGAGCATCGCCGCCCATACGCCGGGGCCGCGTCCAAACCGCAGGGCCACCAGCACCACGGTGAGCAGGAACAGCATCACCACGTTGGCCAGGTCGAACACCTGAAGCAGCAGCGCGGCGATGGCGCTGGCGGTGAAACAGGCGAGGGTGGCCCAGAGGTAGGCGAGGGTCCGGCCGGGGGCGGGCGCGGTTTTTTCAATGACCGGGACAGTGCCCGGCAGTACGCCATGGGCGATCACGATCTGGTCGATCTGCGGATGGTGGCGGCTGATCCGGTCGCCCACCGACTGGTGCCAGAACCGCCATGCCCGGCGTGGATGATGGCCGAGTACCAGGCGATTGGCGTTGTGTTCCCGGGCACAGGCGGCCAGTGCTTCGGCGACGTCCATGCCCGGCAATGTTGCGGTGTCGGCGCCAAACTCGCTGGCCAGGGCCAGGGTTTTCATCGCCGTGAGATAACGCTTGGCGCCGCGCCCCTGGGCGGAGGCGACGTGCACCACGATCCAGTCTGCCTCGAGCTTTTGCGCCAGGCGCGCGGCTTCACGTACCAGGCGCTCATCACCGGCGTCACCGGCCACGCCTACCAGCAAGCGCTCGCGGGCAGGCCACAGGGTCTTGATCGACTGTTCGCGGCGGTACACGCGCATTTGCGTGTCGACTCGGTCGGCGGTGCGGCGCAGGGCCAGTTCCCGCAGGGCCAACAGGTTGCCCTTGCGAAAAAAGTGCCGCGAAGCGCGCTCGGCTTGGGGACCCAGGTACACCTTGCCGTCCTTCAAGCGTTGCAGCAGATCATCCGGCGGCAGGTCCACCACGACCACTTCGTGGGCGTTGTCGAACACGTGGTCCGGTACGGTTTCCCGCACGCGAATGCCGATGATCCCACTCACCAGATCGTTAAGGCTTTCCAGGTGCTGGACGTTGAGGGTGGTCCACACATCGATGCCGGCGCTGAGCAGTTCTTCCACGTCTTGCCAACGTTTCGGGTGGCGTGAGCCGGGCACATTGCTGTGGGCCAGTTCATCCACCAGCAGCACGGCGGGATGGCGTTGCAGGGCGGCGTCGAGGTCGAATTCGGTGAGGGCAAAGTCGCGGTGAAGACGGTGGGCCCGGGGCAGTTGTTCGAGGCCGTCGAGCAGGTCGGCGGTTTCCTGGCGGCCGTGGGTTTCCACCACGCCGGCGAGTACGTCGCGCCCCAGGCTGACTTCCCGTTGCGCCGCGTCGAGCATGGCGCAGGTCTTGCCCACCCCGGCGTTGGAGCCGAAGTAGATACGCAATTTGCCGCGCAAGGCGGCCTGTTCTTCCTGCTGGACCCGGGCGAGGAGGGCGTCGGGGTCGGGGCGTTCTTCGTTTAATGCGGGCATGTCATTCCTGGTCAATGCGGTTCAATTGTGGGAGCGGGCTTGCTCGCGAAGGCGCTGTATCAGTGACAGATGAGTTGGCTGACACGGCGCATTCGCGAGCAAGCCCGCTCCCACATTGGGTTTGCGGCGCTACACGAGACCCAGCCCGGTCAGCACCATGTCAATCAGCTTGATCCCGGCAAACGGCACCAGCACCCCGCCCAGGCCATAGATCAGCAGGTTGCGATTGAGCAACGCCGCCGCGCCAATCGCCCGATACGTCACGCCGCGCAGTGCCAGCGGAATCAGCGCCACAATGATCAACGCGTTGAAAATCACTGCGCTGAGAATCGCCGAGTTGGGGCTGGTCAGGTGCATCACGTTCAGCGCGCCGAGCTGCGGATAGGTCGCGACAAACGCCGCCGGGATGATCGCGAAATACTTCGCCACGTCATTCGCCACGCTGAAGGTGGTCAGCGCGCCACGGGTCATCAGCATCTGCTTGCCCACCTCGACCACTTCGATCAGCTTGGTCGGGTTGCTGTCGAGGTCGACCATGTTGCCGGCCTCTTTCGCTGCCTGGGTGCCGCTGTTCATCGCCACCGCCACGTCGGCCTGGGCCAGGGCCGGGGCGTCGTTGGTGCCGTCGCCGGTCATGGCCACGAGCTTGCCCTGGGCCTGGTAGTCGCGGATCAGTTGCAGCTTGTCTTCCGGGCGGGCCTCGGCGAGGAAGTCATCCACGCCGGCTTCCACGGCAATCGCGGCGGCGGTCAGGCGGTTGTCGCCGGTGATCATCACGGTCTTGATGCCCATGCGCCGCAGTTCGGCGAAGCGCTCCTTGATGCCGCCCTTGACCACGTCCTTGAGCTCCACCACGCCGAGTGCTTTCGCCCCGTCCGAGACCACCAGCGGAGTGCTGCCGCGTCGCGATACTTCGTCGACCTTGGCCTGCAAGGCGGCTGGAAAACTTCCACCCAGTGCTTCGATATGACTGCGGATGGCATCCGCCGCGCCCTTGCGAATACCGCGGCCCTCGGGCAGGTCAACGCCGCTCATGCGGGTCTGTGCGGTGAAGTGCACAAAGCTTGCGCCGAGGGCGTTGATGTCCCGCGCACGGATGTCGAACTTTTGCTTGGCCAGCACCACAATGCTGCGGCCTTCCGGGGTTTCGTCGGCCAGGGACGCCAGTTGCGCCGCATCGGCCAACTCGGCTTCCTTGACTCCTGGTGCCGGCAGGAAGCTGCTGGCCTGGCGATTGCCCAGGGTGATGGTGCCGGTCTTGTCCAGCAGCAACACGTCGATGTCACCGGCCGCCTCTACGGCGCGGCCAGAGGTGGCGATCACATTGGCCGACATCATGCGGCTCATGCCCGCCACGCCGATGGCCGAGAGCAGGCCGCCGATGGTGGTGGGGATCAGGCACACCAGCAGCGCCACCAATACCGTGGCGCTGACCACGCTGCCGCTGCCACTCATGGCCACGGCGAAGATCGAGTACGGGCTCAGCGTGGCGATCACCAGCAGGAACAACAGGGTCAGGCCCACCAGCAAAATCGTCAGGGCGACTTCGTTGGGCGTCTTCTGGCGCTTGGCGGATTCGACCATGGAAATCATACGGTCGAGGAACGACTCCCCCGGGTTGACGCTGATGCGCACCACCAGCCAGTCCGAGAGCACCCGCGTGCCGCCGGTGACCGAGGAAAAGTCGCCGCCGGCTTCGCGGATCACCGGGGCCGATTCACCGGTGATCGCGCTTTCATCCACCGAGGCCACGCCTTCGATCACCACGCCATCGAGCGGCACCAGGTCGCCGGCTTCGATCAGCACCACCTGGTCCTTGCGCAACAACGTGGCTTCGGTCGGCAGCCATGCGGCGCCGTGCTTGGGTTGTTGCAGCAGCTTGGCCAGGGTCTGGCGTTTCATCCCCCGCAGGCTGGCGGCCTGGGCGCGGCTGCGACCCTCGGCCAGGGCCTCGGCGAAGTTGGCAAACAGCACGGTGAACCACAGCCACAAGCTGATGCTGAGGATAAAGCCGCTGGGGGCTTCACCCTGGCCGCCGAGGGACTGGAACCACAGCAGCGTGGTGAGGAGGCTGCCCAGGTACACCACGAACATCACCGGGTTTTTCCACTGCGCCTGGGGCAGCAGTTTCTTGAACGCGTCCCCGCAGGCGGTGAGCACGATGGCGCGATCAAACAGAGGTAAACGAGCATTCTTGATCATGGGGGAATCTCTTACTCACTGGCCGCAATGGGGGGCTGGCGCACAGGCAGGCGGGCGTCCAGCGCGAGGTTGAGTTGCAGCACATTGACTCGTGGTTCGCCGAGCAAACCGAGGGTGCGGGCGGCGGTGTTTTCGTTCACCCGTTGCAGCAGTTCGGCTTCGGGGATCTGCCGCAGGCGGGCGACCCGGGCCAGTTGGATGCGCGCGTTGGCCACGGAGATATGCGGGTCCAGGCCGGAGGCGGAAGCGGTGACCGCATCCACCGGCACCTGGGCGTCGGCGGCGAGGCCGTTGTCCTGGCGGTAGGCTTTAACTCGGGCTGCGACCTGATCCACCAGTTTCTGGCTGGTCGGGCCAAGGTTGCTGGCGCCGCTGGAGCCGGCGTTGTAAGGCTGCGACACGCTTTTGCTCGGGTCTTGCGGGTCTGCGCCGAGGGTCATGCTCGGGCGGCCATGGAAGTACCCGGGCTGGGTGAAATCCTGGCCGATCAACGCCGAGCCGATCACCAGTCCGTCGCGTTCAATCAGCGAACCCTGGGCCTGGAACGGGAACAGCAACTGCGCGGCAAAGGTGGTGAAGATCGGGTAGGCGAGGCCGGTCAGGGCCATGAAAAACACGGCCGAAACCAGCACCGGGCGCAACAGCCCTTTGAATATCGATTGAGTCGTCATCAACGTGTCCTTAGTTGTACGTCTGGCCGGACAGCAACTGCAGTTGCTCCACCAGCGGGCCGAGCGCGAGCGCCGGCAGGAAAGTCAGGCCACCCACCACCAGCACCACAAACACCACCAGCACCATGAACAGCGGGGTTGCGGTGGGGATGGTGCCAGCACCGGCAGGCACGGTCTTTTTCATCGCCAGGGAACCGGCCACAGCGAGCATCGGCAGCATCGTGAAGAAGCGCCCGATCAGCATCGCGAGGCCAATGGTGGTGTTGAAAAACGGCGTGTTGGCATTCAGCCCGGCGAATGCCGAACCGTTGTTGGCGGTGCCCGAGGTGTAGGCGTAGAGCACCTCGCTGAAACCGTGGGGGCCGAGGTTATTCAGGCTGGCCATGGTGTCGGGCCACAGGGCGGCGAGGGCGGTGAAACCGAGGATGCTGATGGGGTGCGCGAGCACCGAGAGCATCACCAGTTTCATCTCCCGGGCCTCGATCTTCTTGCCGAGGAATTCCGGGCTGCGGCCGATCATCATGCCCACCAGGAACACCGTCAGCAGCGCGTACTGGATCAGGTTGATAAAGCCCACGCCGTCGCCGCCGAACACGCAGTTGAGCATCATCTGCGCCAGGGGCACGAAGCCGCCCATGGGGGTCAATGAGTCATGCATCGCGTTGACCGAGCCGGTGGTGGCCGCGGTGGTGGTGGCGATAAACAGGCTGCTGTCGGCGATGCCGAAACGCAGTTCCTTGCCTTCCATATTGCCGCCGCTTTGCTCGATGGACAGCGTCTGGTTGGCACCGGCCTGGGTCAGCAACGGGTTGCCGTTTTGCTCGGCGCCATACACCAGTGCGAGGAAGCCAATGAACATCACCAGGAAGGTGCCGAAAAACACCCAGCCCTGACGGCGTTGCAGCAGCATGCTGCCGAAGGTGTAGGTCAGCGCCGACGGGATCAGCAACATGCTGAGGATGTGCAGGGCGTTGGTCAGCGGCGTCGGGTTTTCGAACGGGTGCGCGGCGTTCATGCTGAAGAAGCCACCGCCGTTGGTGCCGATATGCTTGATCGATTCAAAGCTCGCCACGGCGCCGACAATCAACTGTTGCTGCGCGCCTTCAAGGGTTGTGGCCAGGGCCTGGGAGGCAAAGGTCTGGGGCATGCCTTGCCACACATACACCAGGGCCATGCCCACGCACAGCGGCAGCATCACGCGGTACAGGGTGCGGGTGAAGTCGACCCAGAAGTTGCCGATATCCGCCGAGCTTGAACGGCTCAAGCCACGGATAAAACCCGCTGCGGCGACCACGCCCGAGGTGGCGCCGATAAACATCAGGAACGTAATCACCGCCATCTGGCTGAAGTTCGACAGGCTGGTCTCGCCCGAGTACGCCTGCCAGTTGGTGTTGGTGATAAAGGACGCGGCGGTATTGAACGCCAGGTCCGGGGTTTGCGCGGCCAGCCCGAGCGGGTTGATCGGCATGACGGCTTGCAGCCGCAGGATGATATAGCCGAGCAGCATCATCGCCGCGTTCGACAGCAGCAGGGCCAAACCGTAGCGGGCCCAGCCCATGGTTTCCAGCGGGTCGATGCCCAGCAGGCGATAGGTATAACGTTCCGGCAGGGCGTGGCGGGTTCCGGTAAAGACCCGGGTCAGCCACTTGCCCATCAGCACGGCGAGCCCGGTCATCAACCCCAGGACCAGCGCAAATTCCAGCAAAGTGCTTAGCATGTCGAGGCTCCGTTCAAATCTTGCCCATGGCGACAATGGCCATGGCTGTCGTGGTGAAAAACACCAGGGAGAGGCCTACAAAAATCACGTCGTACATGGCGGGCTCCCTAGAACTTTTCGGCGCGAATGAGGGCATAGCCCAGATAAGCGAACAGCCCGACGGCGCATAAGCCGCTGGCGATATAGATGAACTTGAGTGTGAGCACGGTGGAACTCCCCTGATTAATAAGCCGCGATTGCGGACGCGGGGAGGTTAAGAGGTTGGGTATCAAGTTCGGGCACTGATTACTGGGGCGGGTATTAAGACGGTGTATAGAGGGGGCTAGGGTGGGCGAACGAAAAAAAGGGATAGCCCGGGGGTGGGGTATCCCTTGAAACACTGGGGTTCTGCTGCTTTTGATGATCAGCTTATTTGGCTTTCTTTTTCTTTGAATCACGGGTGGCGAGTTGTTCGAAGCAAAAGGCGGCGGCGCCGAACAGGGCGATCATTGAGAGGACGATCATGCCTAAAGTTGAACTTTCCACGATGACTTCCTACGGGGGTGATTGGTGTGGAGTTCACAGTAGTGGAGGGGGATTAGTTGCTCAATAGAGACGACGTAAACGTTATGGCGTGGGTTGAATCTATACGGAATCTTTACGTGGCTGTTGTGTGTATATCCGTTTTTTAGGTAACGGCTACTTATGGTTTCGCTCTTACAGCGACTCACTTTGGAAAAGCCCCAAAGTAAGCAAAGGGCTCTGCCCCGCCTGTCGGCACCTCGCTTAGGCGCCCCGTTAAACCACGCTGGCCGGAGTGAGGGCACTCCGAGCCTAGGCGAGGAGCCGAGTGGTGGGGCAAGAGCGTTTTGCTTACTTTTGCGCTTTTCAAAAGTGAGCCGCTGTAAGAGCGGAACCAATAGCGGCCGTTACCGCAGCAACGGATATGCCCCCCACACCGCAGAGCTACAAATTCCGGCTATGCCGATAATCACTGACCGCCTCATACACCGCCTTACGCAACCGATTAATCCCCCCAATCGGCCGATGCGCCTCCACCCCAAACCACGGATTAAACGACTGATTATCACAAGCCAGGTTCAACGCCGGCGTATCAAAATCCTGCGCCGGAATCACCACCTTGGCCACCGTCTCAAACGGCGCATCACTCTCTTTCCACTCAACGCTGGTGTCCTCGATCGGCATAAACTTCTGCGGATTCTGCCGCTGAATCTGCAACACAAAACACGCCGCCACCCGGTCAGTCGACAGTTGCTGATTCAACGCACTGCGCAAAAAGTTCGGCAGGTCCTGATTCTGTTCAGGCAGCACATACGCAGGACACCCCTGGGGATCCGGCGCCACCCGAAACTTCGCATTCGCCGCCCCAAACTTATACGGCGACACCGAGAAATAAGTTGTCTGCGTAGGACTCACCGGCGGCGGCGCCAACGTCGCCAGGGCGATAAACAAATGCCGCACCTGCCAACTGCGCGGATCCACCCCGGGGAAGAACGCCAGGACCTTCTTGCCATCGGCCTGAGCCGAAATGTTCTGCGCATACTCCGCCACATCACTGACGAAAAAGTTCGGATGGCTGAACATCACAAAGTCCTGCTCACCGCGCGCCTGCTGATCCGCCAGCAACTGCTTGCCCGGCACGTCCAAGAGCTTGATCGCCATGCCCCGTGCATCCCGGATGCTGTCGAACTGCGGATACGCATTGCCGTTGGACAAACGCATCATCGCCTGCCAGGTCTTGCCCGGCTCGGCGAACACGCCCTGGCGCAAGGCCGGGTCGAGGTCCGGCAGCACGCTGACCTCGGCTTTCACGCAACCATGGGCCTTGGCATGCGCATCTCGCAGGTAGCGCGTGCCTTCGCGGTGTTGATCGACGATGCGCACGGCGGTCTGGATGATGCCTTGGGTCATGGCCGCTTCCCCCGGCGGGATCTGTTCATCCGTCGACACCGGGCCGCTGTGTTGCCAGGCGAACCATAGGGTGGACAGCAACCAACCCAGCAGGCCCAGGCCCACCAGCCATAACAGGGTCTTGCCGAGAAACGCGCCGAGGCGCAGCCAAAGTCGAGCGAGCATTTAAAAATCCTTTTCTGCGAAGTCGGTTGGGTCAGGGCAGTTGCTGTTCCAGCGGGCCGCCCAGCACTTTCAAATATTCCAGCAGCGCCCAGCGTTCCTGGGGCAGCAAGCCTCGACCGATCACCCCGTTGCCACGCTGGCCGGCACGGAATTCATGGCCGCTGTTGTGGTTGCCGGTGATGCGCGTATCGAACAGGAAGGCATTGGGGAACGCTGCCGTTTGATAACCCAGGTGGCGCGGGTCGTATTCGAAGGTGCCTTTATAGAAGGTCGGGCTGCGCTCGTCCTGGGGCGAGAGCAATTGGTAGATCGTCGGCACCGAGCCGTTGTGCAGGAACGGCGGCGTCGCCCACACCCCGGCCAGGGGCCGAGCTTTGTAGGCGCGCAGTTCGCGCACGCCGATGGGCAGGCCGAAACCGTCCAGCTGAGGACGTTCGGCGGGTGTCACGCCGGCGGCGCGGTAGGCGTGCTCTTCGACAAAGGCAGTGATGTAGGCCAGGCCTTTGGCTGAAGAGAGGCTGCGCAAGTCCAGCGGCTCGGTGGGCGTGGGGTGCAGTTTGACGTTCATTTTCGCCAACTCCGCCGGGTCCCATTGCAGGGCGCTGAGGTCGAAGCGGTGGTCAGCGATATTGTTGGCGGTAGTAGGGTCGGTACCGATGACGTCCACCGGGAGCATTTTCAACTGGCGCACCGGACGGCCATCGACCTGGGACACCGCCGACACGTGGCAGCCGGCGCAGTTCTCGGTGAATAGCGCGCGGCCCTGGGCGGCCAGTGGTTTGTCGATCGCGCCGAACAGGTCTTCGGGCCAGGTGGGTGGCTTGAGCCGTTGCAGGGTTTCTTCGATGGTATTCAGGTCGCGCACCCGCACGCTGGAGGCGTAGCGTGCATCGCCCTTGAGCGGCTGGCCGGCGCTGTCGAAGAAGTCCAGGGTGGCGCCAACGCCCAGGGCTTCGCCGATATTGCGGGCCATGGGTTGCTGGGCCGAGCCGTTCCATTGCACCCAGTCGAAGGTCCAGATGTCCCACAGTTGCGGGTAGTCCACTGGTGCATTGGCGATGCGGTAGTTGTCGGGGGAAATGGCGTCGCCGAAGCTGGCGTTGGCGATACGGCCAAAGGCGTCGGTACGACCCGGGCCTTCTTCGGTGGGGTAGAGGCCACGGTGGGTGTCGTTCCAGGCAACTTTCAGGAAGTTGTTCAGGGACTTCTTGAAGTCCTGGCGCAGTTGCGCGGCGTTCTGGTCGTCGTAGTCATGGCCCAGCACGGTGCGGGCAAAGCGCTCGAATTTCCACGGGTTGTAGTAGGTCGAGGCAAGGCTGGCGACCAGTGCCTGGCCGAAGCTGCCGCCGCGCAGGGTCGGTACGCTGGACGGCAGCACATGTTGCGCCGGGCCACCGTCGATACGCAGGCCCTGGCCTTTGAAGTTCAACTGGCCGGTGTGGCACGCGGCGCAGGTGATGTCGAGAAACTCATCATTGCTGCCAGCGTTTTTATGCCGGGCAAAACCCACCGGCAGGTTGCCGGGGTTTTGCGCGGTGGGTACCTGCCTGGGGTCTACCAGGAAACCGAAGCGCGCCAGGTACTCGGGCGTGGCGAAACGCTGCTCGGAGAACGGCAGTTCCAGTGCAGTAAACCAGTCATAGCGCAGCCCCTTGACCTGGGTGCCCTGGGGCGTGAAGTAATACGTCTGGCGATCTGCGGCGCTCCATTGGTCCTGGTAGTGCACCTGTTCCACCGGCACATAAACCGGCAGTTTCGGGTTGACCACGTAATAGAGCACCACCGCCAGGACCAGGCCCAGCAGTATGAAAATCATCAGCAAAACACGGGAAAAAATGCGCAAGATAACTATCCTTGTCGAGTTGTAGCGTTCTTATGCCATCAGGCCAGCAGTGCGGCAAGTGGCCATGAGTCTCGTTCCAGCGCTGCTGCTGTCCGTCGCAGGGCCCTGGATTGAATGAAAATGCTTTTAAACACGTGAACTTATCAGAAGTTTCCTGCTCACATGCCGGTAGCCATTGGTCGTGGCCGCCTGATAAGCTCGCGACTTTACTCGAATGCCCTTTTGGCACACGAACAAGGAAATAGCATGAAACAGCATCGGTTGGCGGCGGCGGTGGCCCTGGTTAGCCTGGTACTTGCGGGTTGTGATTCGCAAACCAGCGTAGAGCTGAAAACCCCGGCGCAAAAAGCTTCCTACGGTATCGGCCTGAACATGGGCAAAAGCCTTGCTCAAGAAGGCATGGATGACCTGGACTCCAAAGCGGTAGCCCAAGGCATCGAAGATGCCGTCGGCAAGAAAGAACAGAAGCTGAAAGACGACGAGCTGGTCGAAGCCTTCGCCGCACTGCAAAAACGTGCTGAAGAGCGTATGGCCAAGATGAGCGAAGAGTCGGCAGCCGCCGGCAAGAAATTCCTCGAAGAAAACGCCAAGAAAGACGGCGTTGTCACCACTGCTTCCGGTCTGCAATACAAGATCGTGAAGAAAGCGGACGGTGCTCAACCCAAGCCTACCGACGTAGTGACGGTTCACTACACCGGCAAGCTCACCAACGGCACCACCTTCGACAGCTCCGTGGATCGCGGCAGCCCGATTGACCTGCCGGTCAGCGGCGTGATTCCAGGTTGGGTCGAAGGCCTGCAACTGATGCACGTTGGCGAGAAGGTCGAGTTGTACATCCCGTCCGACCTGGCCTACGGCGCGCAGAGCCCGAGCCCGGCGATTCCAGCCAACTCCGTGCTGGTATTCGACCTGGAACTGCTGGCCATCAAGGACCCGTCCAAGGCTGAAGCGCCTGACGCACCGGCTGCTCCGGCTGCCAAGAAGTAATCAGCACCTGAACACACAACGCCCCGTCTCGACGGGGCGTTGTTGTTTCTGGCCTGTGCGATCGTTCCCGCGCTCTGCGATCGTTCCCACGCTCTGCGTGGGAATGCATCCCGTGACGCTCTGCGTCACCATTGCGCATTGCTCAAGCCTTGCGCTAACTGCAAGCGCGGAGCGCCACAGGCGGCATTCCCACGCAGAGCGTGGGAACGATCAGTTGAATCCAGGCCAAATTCAACCGAACCCATGCGGGCTAGAGCAGTCTGATAAAAGACCCGAGCACGGCTAGACGCAGATAATCTCCAAGTCAATGAATTCTTGGGTTTTTTTTATGTGCGCAAAAAACGCCCGATCTGACTGTAGCCCTTGTATTACGTGGCTTTCAGCCTGGAAAATAGGCTCTGTTCACAAGGTTATCCACAATTTGTGTGGATAACCTTTTCTGTCCCCTGGAACTGGAGTGATGATGAAAGCGC
The DNA here is from genome assembly GCF_020515595.1 of Pseudomonas sp. MWU16-30323. Lineage (NCBI taxonomy): Bacteria > Pseudomonadati > Pseudomonadota > Gammaproteobacteria > Pseudomonadales > Pseudomonadaceae > Pseudomonas > Pseudomonas sp. MWU16-30323. The sequence continues at coordinate 6,785 of NZ_JAIWYM010000036.1, read as the reverse complement.
CGTTTAATTTCACCCGCTTCCTGCCCATGGCTGCTCGCCTGCTGGGCCGTGGGCGCTTGCCTACGTTGCTGTTCGCGGTGGCCGCCAAAGGCTCGAGCCAGGGCAACCGGCTGGGCAAGCTCAAGGACGACCTCAAGCTGCTCCAGGCCTTGTGCCTGGCCTACTGGCGCGGCGAATACCGGGCCATCAGCCCCAAGGCACTGATTTCGGTGGTAGCGGGGCTGATGTACTTCCTGAGCCCGATTGACGCGATCCCGGACTTTATCCCGGTATTTGGCATGCTCGACGACATTGCCGTGCTGGCATGGGTCATGAAGACCCTGGACGGCGAACTGAGCGCTTTTCGTGCCTGGCGCGAGCGTCAGGCCCCCGAGAAGCTCGCGGTGGTTGAGCGCCTGCCAGCGACGCCTCTGTTGCTGACGCAGGAACACCTGAAAAAAAACTGAACCTTGCGAATATCCCCCTGCGCTCTTTGTGGCTGTTAGGATTACACTCCTAAGGAAAGTACTTACGAAGTAAGTGTTGTGATCCTACGGGGCAGTCATGGATATTCAGATAATTACAAAGGATGGCGAACCCGAATATGCGGTTCTGCCTTGGGCTCAGTATCAGGCGCTGTTAAAAGCCGCCGGTCAGCAGCAGCCGACATCTCCTGCTTCGAACCTTCGCCAAGCCACTGCCGAACCGGATCTGCGCCCCCTGGAGCAGCTGCGAAGCCTGCGCGAAGCCAAGGGCCTGGCCATCGAAGCTCTGGCGCGCACGGTGGGCATCAGCCCGTCTTACCTTGGCTTGATCGAAAGTGGTGAACGCCAGCCGGACGCAGCCATCCGCCGCAGTCTGGCTTGGGAACTGGGCGTCGCAGGTTGGAGGGACGAAACGTGAGCGTACGCATCAGCCGTCAGCATTGGGATGGGTTAATCAACGAGCTGGACCAGGCGCGCCGACAGCGCCACCTCTTGACCTACCGCGCGTTGCTGGAGCGCCTGCAATTTCCCACGCCGGCGATGCAGACCCTGACGGCCGCGCTGGAACACCTGGCGGCGCTGGATGCCAAGGCCGACCAGCCGCTGCGCAGTTCCCTGGTGATCAGCCAGGGCGCCAGCCGCCTGCCACGTACCGGCTTCTTTGAATGTGTGGAGCGTCTTGGACGTTTCTGCGGGCCGTCCGATGGCGTGGCCGCAGCGTCGTGGCACGCATCGGAAGTGGTGCGGGTGTTTGAGTACGATTATCCCGAGTCAGCGGAGGCTTAGTGTTTTGGAAGCTTAAGGCGTATGTCAGTTATTGGCTGGCGCGCAAATTGTTTCATTGGTCCTGGTTCATGCGACAGCCGCGTGGCTGGCAATGGCTTGAAGGCCAGTTCGCACGCATGGCCAATCTGGGGGACGTAGGGGCCCAGAGTTTCTACGGACATATCCTGACGTTTCGCGGCAAGGGCCTTGGCGCCCGTGAAGAGGGCGTGCGGCTGTTGCGGCTGGCGGCCCAGGCCGGAGATGGCAAGGCTGCCTACCAGATTGGGGTCTTAAGCCTCGCGGGCAGCCTTGGCAAGGCGCCGGATCCGCGGGAAGCGGCACGCTGGTGGAAAGTCGCCGCCCGGGCCGGGCACCCGTTGGCGCAGATTCGTCTGGAACAACTCTGATCTAGAGCGGCTCCGGTTCTGCCTGGCCCAACTCCAGACTGTCGATCACATGAATGCTATAGCCGGCCACGTTCTTCGCGTGGTGCTTGGCTTGCGAGGCCAGTTCTGCCAACTGGCTGGCATCGAGTTGTCCACAGGCCTGTGGATACAAATGCACCACGCCGATGGACAGCGACAGCAGCGCAAACTCCTGGCGCACGCCCTGGCGGTTCAGTGCAACGAAACAGCCCGCGTCCAGATGCTCGCTGCGATAGAAGCGCCGGCATTGGGTGTGGAAGTCGTCCAGCAGCTGGTTGAGTCGCTTGCGCCAATCCTGCGGCCCCAGCACCAGTAAAAAGTCATCACCGCCGATATGCCCGACAAAGTCGCGGCTGGGGTCTACCCGGTCGTTCAGGCATTGCGCCAGGCACAGCAGCACTTCATCGCCCCGGCCATAGCCGTAGATATCGTTGAATGGCTTGAAACTGTCGATATCCACGTAACAGATCACTGACTCGCGTTGTTGCTGCAACAGCCGCGTCAGGCACTGCTGGATCGGCACGTTGCCCGGCAGCAAGGTCAGCGGGTTGGCATAGCGTGCCTGCTGGATCTTCAGCTCGGTAATCAACTTGAGCACGTCGATCACCCGCCCCAGCCCCAGGTAATCGCCGTTGAGGGTGATGATGAAATCTTCCTCGATCCGCTGGCGTGCGCGGCTGGTGAGCAGTCGGCTGACTTGCTGCAAGGACTGGCTCAGTTCCACCGCGAGGAAGTCATCACTCATCAAGCGGCTGATGGGCTTGCGGGCGAACAGGTCGGTGGCGAACGGCTTGAGCAAGGCGTCCGACAGCGAGTGCCGGTGCACGATGCCGATTGGATGGCCACGCTCGTCCAGCACCGCCAGGGAATTGAGGTTGGCCTGGCGGCGGAAGGCTTCCAGCACCTGCGCCGTGGCGGTGTGCTGGCCCACGGCCGGTTGTTCGTTGAGCAGGGCGCTGAGGTCGCTGCCTTCGTCGTTCAGTGTGACGTTGGCGCTGTCAGGCTTGGGCAACATCAAGCGCGCTTCCTGCGGCGGGTGTTCCTGGGGGCGACAGAGCAGATAACCCTGCACCAGGTCGACGCCCATTTCCGTGAGCACCGCCAACTCTTCCGGCAGCTCGATGCCTTCAGCGATCACCTGGGCCCGGGAGGCCTTGGCGATTTGCAGGATGGAGCCGACAAACTCGCGCTTGAGGGCGTCCTGGTGGATGCCGTCGATAAAGTGCCGGTCGATCTTCACATAGTCCGGACGCAATTCTGACCACAGCCGCAGGCTGGAGTAGCCGGCACCCAGGTCATCCAGGGCAATCGAAAACCCCATGGCGCGGTAGTGATGCAGCGCGGTTTGCAGCAGTTGAAAATCGTCGGTCGGGGTTTGCTCGGTCAGTTCGATCACCACCTGGCTGGGCGGGATGCCGAAATCGCTGAGCAGTTGCAGGGTGCGGCCGGGCTGGTGCGCGGTTTCCAGCAGGGACTCGGGCGAGACGTTAAGGAACAGCTTGCCCGGCAGTTTCTGTTCGCTGAACCGCCGGCAGGCGCTTTCCCGGCAGACCATCTCCAGCTCGCTGAGGCGCCCGGCGTGGCGGGCCACGGAGAACAGCGCGATAGGGGAGTGCAACGGGCTGTTGGACGGGCCACGAGTGAGGGCCTCGTAACCGACCACGCGCCGCTCGGACAGAGAAATAATCGGTTGGAACAGGCTGTGCAAACTGCCTTGAGCCAGAATTGAGCCCAATGCATTCAGCTGTTCGGTCATGGTCATGATTTTCTCGGGTCGAAAAAAAAGGACCTGCTTGGGCAGGTCCTTCATTTCACGACAGAATGATGTCTATTTGATGACACTCCGGAGAGCGTTCACATTAAATTGCCATCATTTACTGCTTGGCCACCGTCTTACTGATTTTCAAGTAGTCCAGCAGGATGCGCCCGGTCTCGCTCAGGTAGGCATCATCTTCCGGCTTGGTTTTATCAGGCTCGGCGGCGATCGCATCTTCGTCTTCTTTCTTCAGTTCCTTGAGTGGGGCTTCGCCTTTGGCCTTGCGGCGGGCGTTCTCCAGCACCAGTTGCTGATTCTCGATGTCGGTGTGCTGCGCACGACGGTCGGCTTCGTTGAGGCTGACGGTTTTCTCTTCCATCAACTTCTTGGCCAGGGCCAGCTTGTCGCGGATAAAGATGAACTCGGCATCCTTGGCGGAGCGGGCTTCGTGATCAGCTTTCAGCTGTGCGATGTACGGTTTGAACGGGTCTACCGCAGGCTTGATCGCAGGGCGGATGGTGTCCCACGGCATGGCCTCAGGCAGTGCACTCTCGCCGATTTCCTTGGTATCGATGATCGACGGGAAATCGACATCCGGCAGTACGCCCTGATGCTGGGTGCTCTGCCCGGAAACCCGGTAGAACTTGGCCAAGGTCAGTTTCAGCTCGCCATGGTTCAGCGGCTGGATGGTCTGCACGGTGCCTTTGCCGAAGGTCTGGCCGCCGATGATCAGCGCACGGTGGTAGTCCTGCATCGCGCCGGCAAAAATCTCCGAAGCGGATGCCGAGAGGCGGTTGACCAGCAACGCCATCGGCCCTTTGTAGAAGGCACCCGGGTTTTCGTCTTCCAGCACGTCCACACGGCCGTCAGCGTTACGCACCAGCACGGTCGGACCCTTGTCGATAAACAGACTGGTCAGCTCGGTGGCTTCCTGCAGGGAACCGCCGCCGTTGTTGCGCAGGTCGATGACCACGCCGTCGACTTTTTCTTTCTGCAATTCTGTCAGGATTTTCTTAACGTCGCGGGTGGTGCTCTTGTAGTCCGGATCACCGGCACGGAACGCTTTGAAGTCCAGGTAGAACGCCGGGATCACAACCACGCCCAGCTTGTAGTCCTTGCCATCCTGCTTGAGGTTGAGGACTTGCTTCTGGACGGCCTGGTCTTCGAGCTTCACCGCTTCACGGGTGATGGACACGATCTTGCTGGTCTGGTCGTTCGGCGCGTTGGTGTGGGGAATCACTTCCAGGCGCACCACGCTGCCTTTCGGACCGCGGATCAGCTTGACCACTTCATCCAGACGCCAGCCGACCACATCAACCATCTCTTTGTCGGCCTGGGCCACACCGATGATCTTGTCGGCCGGAGCAACCTGCTTGGTCTTGTCGGCCGGACCTGCCGGCACCAGACGCACGATTTTCACCTGGTCGTTATCGCTTTGCAGGACGGCACCGATGCCTTCCAGCGACAGACTCATGTTGATATCGAAATTTTCCGCGTTATCTGGCGACAGATAATTGGTGTGCGGGTCGTAGGACATCGCGAAGGTGTTGATGTAGGCCTGGAAGATATCTTCGGCACGGGTCTGGTCCAGACGTGCCAGCTGATTCTTGTAGCGCTTGGTCAACAGTTCCTGAATGGCCTTCGGGTCTTTGCCTGAGATCTTGTAGCGCAGGACCTCATCCTTGACGCGTTTGCGCCACAGGTCGTCCAGTTCGGCTTCGGTGGTCAGCCAAGGAGCGTCCTTGCGGTCAACCAGCAAGGTCTCTTTCTTGGTGAAGTCGAACTGGTCGACGCCCTTGTTCAGCTCACCAATGGCGAAGTCCAGACGCGCTTTGACGCGGTCCAGGTAACGCTTGTAGATGGTGAAGCCGGGCTGCAGGTCACCGCTCTTGAGGAAGTCGTCGAACTGCGTCTTCCACTTGTCGAACTCGGTGATGTCGCTGGCCAGGAAATAGCTGCGCGAGGGATCCAACAGCTTGAGGTAGCTGTCGTAAATGATCACCGAGCGAGCGTCGTCCAGCGGCGGCTTGCTGTAATGGTGGCGCTTGAGCAACTCAACGACGTTAAGGCTGGCAATCACCTCATCGCGATCAGGCTGAAGATTGTCCCAGCTGTTGGCTGCGAACGTATTGCTCGATAGCGGCAGAAGGCCGATACCAATAAAAAGAGCGAGGGCGGTGCTGGGGAACAGATGCTTCATGCTGATTCGACGCGGGGGCAATTGATAACGCATATTAGGCCGTCTTTGAAGTCGCCGGTTCCATATGGGCCGGTCGCATAATGCAAAAAGCCCGGCGCTACAGCAACGGGCTCAGTCCAGACTCACTATGGAGGCACTGTGAAAGCATTGCAAGGCGTTGAAGGTCATGTGGAGTGGCAAGACGAGCCGAGTCCTACATGTGATGTAGGCCAAGTTCGCATTCGTGTGGCGGCTGCGGGCCTGAATCGGGCCGATTTATTACAGCGTTCAGGGCTCTATCCACCGCCTCCGGGCGCCAGTCAGGTGCTGGGCCTGGAGTGTTCCGGGGTGATCAGCGAAGTCGGTGCGGGTTCGTCGTGGCAGGTGGGTGATCGCGTTTGCGCGCTGCTGGCTGGTGGCGGGATGGCCGAGGAAGTGGTGGTGGACGCGCGTCATGTGCTGCCGGTGCCGGAGGGTGTGTCCCTGGTGGAAGCGGCCGGGTTGCCCGAGGTGTACAGCACTGCGTGGCTGAATCTGTTCCAGTTGGCGGGCCTCAAGCCTGGGGAGAAGGTGCTGTTGCATGCTGGCGCCAGTGGCGTGGGGTCGGCGGCGATTCAACTGTGCAAGGCGTTTGGTAGCCCGTGTTGGGTCAGTGTGGGGTCGGCGGATCGCTTGGCGTACTGTGAAGCGCTGGGGGCTCAGGGGGGAGTGGTACGTACTGATGGCATCGAGGGTTTGAGTGATTTTGGGCCGTTCGATGTGATTCTTGACCCGGTGGGGGGGAATTACGCGGCGCTGAATCTCAAGCTGGCGGCGCGTGATGGGCGCTGGGTGTTGATTGGCTTGATGGGGGGGCGTGAGGCGCAGATCGATCTGGCGCAGGTGTTGGCCAAGCGTGTGCAGGTGTTGGGGTCGACGTTGCGCAGCCGGGATGATCAGTTCAAGGCTGACCTGTTCAGTGACTTGAGCCAGCAGGTTTGGCCGTTGTTTGCCGAGGGCCGTTTGAGTCCGCAATTGGCCAAGACGTTTCCGATCAAGGATGCCGAGGCTGCGTTTGCTGAGCTGGCGACTAATCAGATTTCCGGGAAGCTGGTGTTGGTGATTGACGAAAGCCTGGCCTGATTTCAGAGGTGACATTTGTGTTGGGGGTGAGTTGGGCTGGGTGTATATCCGTTATTTAGGTAACGGCCGCCTAG
>NZ_JAIWYM010000035.1:0-56658 GCF_020515595.1 Pseudomonas sp. MWU16-30323 | reverse complement strand
ACCGATGGGCACGAACCGCGTGCTCTGGAACATATGCACCAGGGTCAATGGCGCGTTGGCCTTGCAGGTTGCGACGGTGCTGGCGGGATACAGGGAACGGGTGATGGGGGCGACCAGCGAAACCTCGTCGCCGACCTTGAACACCTGCTCGACATCCAGCGCCGAAAAGCTCCAGAAGCGCTCGGCCCAGGCGTCGTAGGTGTTCAGGCAGTGTGTGAAGTCGTTGAGAACCCCGTCTACGTCGCGTGTCTTCGGGTCCATCGCCGCCACGACCAGAAAGCCTATGGCGGGATTCAAGAGGCCGCCCCGTCGGGCCGGGTGTTAATCGAAAATGACATCGGCGTTCCCTCGCACTGTGTGATCAGGCGAGGGACTTTGCAGAGGTTTGTAAGAGAAAGAAGTCAGAGCTATCTAGTGCTACTGATAGGACGCTTCGCCAAATCCTCGGCTAAACCGGCCCGTTTTCGTAAGCCAAATCTCAGATAAAAATAAAACCCACAAAACCCACATACACAACAAATCCAACTTGACAGCCTCCATTCCCTTGGCGTCTATTGACGTACCCGCTGGATCATTTCGCAGATGTCCCAGGATGCTCAATGAAGACTGATACCTCACTGACCAATATGCCCAGCGTCCTGTACGCAGCCGAAAGCATCCGCCAAGGCACACTCACCCCCGTGCAATTGGTCGAGCAAAGCCTCGAAGCCATCAAAACCCACAATCCCACACTGAATGCCTTCGGCGACGTCTACACCGAATCCGCGCTGGAGCAGGCTGAAATCCTGACTGCCGAAGCACAGGCCAACCAGTTTCGCGGCCCCCTTCACGGCATCCCCTTCGGCATCAAAGACCTGTTCTCCACCGCCAACCTGCGCACCACCCGCGGTTCGCTGACCGGCCTGGACAATGTCCCCACTCAGGACGCGCCGATCATCCGCCGCCTCAAGGAGGCCGGCGCGATCATCCTCGGCAAGACCGCCACCACCGAATTCGGCTGGACCGGCGCCAGCACCTCCCGGGTCTTCGGCAGTGGCCGCAACCCCTGGAACCCCCAGCTCACCAGTGGCGGCTCCAGTTCCGGCTCGGCCATCGCGGTGGCGGCGCGCATGGTACCGGCCACGCTGGGCTCCGATGGCGGCGGTTCGGTGCGTATCCCCGGTGCCTTCTGCGGTGCATTCGCCCTTAAAGGCTCTCTCGGGCGCATCCCCACCTGGCCCTGGTCCGCCACTGAAATGCTCAGCCACGCCGGCCCGATCACCCGCACGGTGCGCGACAGCGCGTTGCTCTTCGACATCCTCTCCGGCCCCGATCCATTGGATCACCAGGCTTTGCCCGCGCCCACCGAGTCCTACCTGGCGCGCTGCGACCAGCCGCTGGGCCCCTTGCGCGTGGCGTACTGCCCGACCTTGTTCGAGACGCCCGTGGACCCGGTGATTGCCGCCACCGTGGAAGCGGCGGTGCATTACCTCGCCGACGAGCTGCCGGTTACGGTCACCACCCTGACCCTGGACTGGCAAGACCCGCTGGCCACCTTCGAAACCCTGTGGGTGGGCGGGCGCGGGATTGCCTACGGCAAATCCCTGGCTGATCGTCTCGACCAACTGGACCCGGGCTTCGCCGCACTGATCAAACGCTCCGCCGATTACGATCTGGCGGCCTACCTCAAGGCCGTGCAGCAACGTGCATTGTTCGCCAATCAGGTACACGCCCTGTTTAACGACTACGACGTGCTGCTGATGCCGACGATGCCGATCCTGCCGTTCGCCGCCGACCGGGTTGCCCCCGAGGGCTGGCCAGGGGAGGAGGGCGCAGTGCCTTGGGCACGCTGGACGCCGTTTACCTACCCGTTCAATATCACCGGCAACCCTGCCGCCAGCCTGCCCTGTGGCTTTAGCCCGTGCGGTTTGCCGATTGGCTTGCAGGTGATCGGCCGGCGTTTTGCCGATGCCCAGGTGCTGCAATTCTGCGCAGCCGTGGAAGCCATCGCCCCGTGGGATCAGCACCTTCCCCCGATGCTGAATCCCTGATTGATTGCAGCCGGAGTGAGCTCAACAGAAGCCCGCCCGTGATAAACGCTTTGTGTTGTCCTGCCCTTTCACACCCTGATGAGTGAGAGGTACCCCGTGACCCTGTCCATGGCCGTATTACGCTCTATGCTCCCTGCTGGACCGGTTTGCGCCGCGTCTCGCCGTGGGTCGCGCAATACCGCCCGCCTGAACCTGCCCTGGAATATCTCTTTTATGCTCAACCAGCCACGTCTCGACGAAATCATGCTCCTGCTCACCCAACACCATCGCGTCAAGGCGTCGGACCTGGCGCAGACGCTGTTCGTCTCCGAAGAAACCATCCGCCGCGACTTCAAGTACCTGGAAGAAGCCGGCAAGCTGCGGCGCATTCACGGTGGCGCGATCCTGCCGCGGCTCAACGAAGAGCAACCGCTGCAAGTGCGCAGCCGCATCAAGCCCCAGGCCAAGACGCGCATCGCAGTGTGTGCGGCGAAGTTGGTGAGCGAAGGCATGGTGCTGTTTCTCGACACCGGCACCTCGACCCTGGCCCTGGCCCAGCAACTGATTGGGTTCAGCCAGTTGCGCATCGTCACCAATTCCCTGGACATCGCCCGCCTGATCACCGAACAAAGCGCCAACCAGGTGCTGGTGGTGCCCGGCGATGTGCGCCGCAACGACAACGCGCTGATTGGCGCCCACACCCTGGAATTCGTCCGGCAGTTCCACTACGACATTGCCTTCATGGGCATCGGCGCCGTCGACCTGGAGCTGGGGTTCATGGACTACCAGGAGCCCGAGGCGCTGCTGCGCCGGGAGCTGACCAAGCACAGCCTGCGCAGCGTGATCCTGGCCGACGACGCCAAGTTCGGCCACCGCACCTTTATCAATACGCTGCCGTTCAGCGCGATCACGACCCTGGTCACCAATCGTGCGCCGTCCGGCGATTTTGCGACCCGCCTGGAGCAAGCCCATGTCGACGTCCTTTACCCCTGAGTTGCTGTCGCCCAGTGAACAGGACCTTGCCACCTTCGAGGCGCTGTTCCGCGAGACCTCAGCCATCGGTGCGACCCAGGCCGGTGGGCTGCATCGCCTGGCGGCCTCGGCCGAAGACGGCGCCGTGCGCGACTTGTTCGCGGCCTGGCTGGCCGAACGCGGCTTTGAAGTGCGCGTGGATGCAGTGGGTAACCTGTTCGGTTTGATTACCTTTAACCCAGACGCGCCCTACGTGCTGTGTGGCTCGCACCTGGACAGCCAGCCGAGCGCCGGGCGTTTTGATGGTGTGTATGGCGTGTTGGCCGGTGCGGTCGCGGTGGCCAGCGTGGCCCGACAGTTGCGCGAGCGCGGCGAAGTGCCGGCGTGCAACCTGGCGGTGGTGAACTGGACCAACGAGGAGGGCGCGCGCTTCCAGCCCAGCCTGATCGGCAGCAGCGTGTTCACCGGCGACCTGGCCCTGCAAGACGCCTGGGCCTGCCGCGATGGCGACGGCATCAGCCTCAAGCATGCGTTGCAACAGATCGGTTACCTGGGGGAGGGCCGGGTGGAACTGGACGTTGCCGGTTACGTGGAGATCCACGTCGAACAAGGCGACGGCCTTGAGCGCGACGGCCTGGCCATCGGTGTGGTCCGCGACACCTGGGCGGCCCTCAAGCAACGGATTCGTTTTATCGGCGAACAGAACCACACTGGCCCTACGCCCATGACCGCGCGCAAGGATGCCTTGCTGGCCGCCGCCCACGCGATCACCGCTGTGCGGGCTGAAGCCGACCTGCACGGGGCGCAACTGCACAGCTCGGTGGGGCGCCTGGAGATTTACCCCAATTCCCCCAACGTGGTGCCCTCCCGTGTGACGCTGCACGTGGAATACCGCTCACCAGACACCGAGTTGCTGGCCGCCGCCGGTGAGCGCCTGGACGCCAGCCTCAAGGCCACCGCCAGCGCCACGTCGACGGACTACAGCATCGAAAGCCGCGCCCTGCGTGAACCGACCCACCTGCACCACGGCTTTTCCGAACTGGCCTACAGTGTTGGCCAGCAACTGGGCTTGCCCATCGGCAACAGCGTCACCGTCTCAGGCCACGACGCCATCAGCCTGAGCCGGCATTACCCGGTGTGCCTGCTGTTTATCCCAAGCAGCAATGGCGTGTCCCATAACGAAGCGGAGTTCACCAACGAGCAGGACATGCGCAACGGTTTGCACATGCTGACCGCGTTGTTGCACCGCGCCTGTTCCACCCCCAACGCCTACCGCTGAGGTCTGCCATGTCGAGTCGTTTGCAAGCAAAGTCACGGCTGCTGGGCGCCCTGGAGGCCGCCGGCTTGTCCGCCCATGTGGTGATCGAAGAGGGCACCGCCGGGATTGCCTCGCCGGTGAGGCTGGCCACCGAGTGGACCGGCTATACCGTCAGCGCGCCATGGGGGCGGTGTTACGCGAAGGTCTTGCATGACGACATGCGTGCGTTGATCGACATCGAACGCACCGCCCGCGCGACTCAACTGGCGGCGGATTGCGACGTGACGCCCGGCGTGCGCCTGGTGGATGCGGCGGCTGGCGTGTTACTTCTGGACGCCTTACCCGCCAACGAATGGCGCTGGGCCCGCCTCGACGAATTGATGCAGCCCCAGCGCCTGCAAGCGCTCTGGGCCTTGAAGAAACAACTGCACGCCGGCACCTCGCCGGGCTTCACCCGCTCGCCGCTGCAAGATATCCTGCACCTGCGCGAGCTGTGCGTGCGCTACAGCGTGGCCCTGCCTATTGACCACGCCTGGATCAGCACCTGCATTGACCTGGCCTGGACCTCCCTGCAATTGAGCGCCAGCGACTCGGTACCGCTGCACGGCGACGGCGTGGCGAGCAACGTGATGATCGGCCCCGATGGCGCCTTGCAACTGATCGACTTCGACTACGCTGGCTGCGGCGATCCCTGGTACGACGTGGCCATCAGCCTCAACGAGCTGTATGTCTTTGAGAGCGATTGGCGCGAAGGCATTGTTGCCTGGGCCGGCCACTGCCGCGAAAGCGACTACGCGCGCTGCCGCTTGTACGCCTTGATCAACGATTGGTACTGGACCCTGTGGGGCCTCTGGGTCGGCGCCACCTCAGCGCGGCCGTTGGAGTTCTTCAAGGTTGGGCAATGGACGCTGTTGCGTTGCCGCCAGAGTCTGCAAGACCCACGGTTTGAAGGTTGGCTACGTCAGGTACAGGAGGGGCAGGCATGAAAGCGTTAGGTGAGGCGTGTACGCCACAAGAGTGTCAACTGGAAGCGGCGGTGCGCGGGGTTGCCAGTTGGGGCGGCAGCGGGATTCGTTATGAACCGGTCAGCGGTGGGATATCCAACACCAACTGGCGGGTGGAAGTGGCCGGGATCGACACCGCGTATTTCTTCAAGGTGCCGGGGGTGGGCACCGAGATGTTTATCGACCGTCGCACTGCCCACGACGCCAGCCTCAAGGCTGCGCAAACCGGCTATGGCGCGCCGGTGTTTGCCTTCCTTGAAGAGTTCGGCGTGGAAGTCTTCGAGTTCATGGAAGGCTGGCGCGCCTCGTCCAACCACGACTTTCTCGACCGCGACGTGCGTCATAACGCGCTGCACGCCCTCAAGGCCTTCAACGACCAGCCGCCGTTGGTGCAGACCAAAACCGTGTTCGACATGATCGCCGAGCACCAGCGCCAGGTGGAGCAACTCAACGGCTGCAAACCCGCCGACGACGCCTGGCTGCGCCGCCAATGCGACCGCGCCCGGGGCGTGCTGCAAGCCTCCGGCATGGATTTGGCGCCGTGCATGAACGACACCCTGGCGGGTAATTTCATGCTCAACGACCGTCGGCAGATTCGCCTGGTGGACTTCGAATACGCCTCCAACAACGACCGGCATTACGAACTGGCGCTGTGGTTCGGCGAAATGTTTTTCACCGACGAGATGGAACTGGCCTTGATCGAAGACTACTTCGGCCAGGTCACTGCGCAGAACCTGGCGCGCATCAAGTTGCACAAGGCCCTGGCGGATATCAAATGGTCGACCTGGGCGATGGTGCAGCACGCGGTGTCGCAGCTGGATTTCGACTTCTACAAATACGGCACCTGGAAGCACATGCGTGCCCGCAGCATCATCAACGATTCGCAATGGGAAACCTGGCTAAGACAGGCTTGAGCCTGCGCCGTACAACAATAATGCATTGAATGAAGTCACTTGGGCGCTGATTGGTGCCTGCGTTTTCACTGCTTGATTTTTGTTTGATCACACAAAAAAACGATCCACAAATTCAAGGAGCACCCGACTCATGAAATCCGATAACGCGCCACCCGGACGCCTGAAAAGCCAAATTTTTGGTGTGTACTTTTTCCTGTTGCTGATGCTTGCCTTATTCCCCCCGTTCTATTTGAGCGTGAGCGGCAGTACCGCGTTGGTACTGGGCATTCCGTTGCCGATCTTCTACTGGATCGCCATTGCAGTCCTCGCTGGCCTTGGCCTGTGGGCGTTGTACGTCGCCGAGCTGAAGGCCGGCGAAATTCCCGAAGAGGGGGATGCGCAATGATCAGCACCACCAGCGATGCCAACCTCTTTATCACCTTCGGCGTCATCGGCTTGTTTCTGGCCGGGATGATCGCCGTGCTGTACGCCACCAACCGCGAGAGCACGAGCTTTTCCGATTACGCCGTAGGCGGGCGCTCCTATGGGCCGTGGTACATCGCCATGTGTTACACCAACTCCTGGTGGCCGGGCTCGACCTTTACCGCGTTTTTCGCCCTGACCATCGGCGGTGCCCTGGGCTTTTACGGCATGGTCTATGCCACCCTTGGCGTGACGGCGATGTACCTGATGGCCCGCCGCGCCTGGACCTGGGGCCAGCGTTTCAACCTGCGCACCCAGCCGGACTTGCTCGGCATGCGTTTCAACAGCCCGGTGGTCAAGCGTGTGGCCTCGATCATCGGCATCATCTCGGTGTTCCCGTGGGTGGTGATGGGCATCCAGGCCTTGGCGATGCTGTTCCAGTTCGCCAGCTTCGGCCGCTGGGGCGTCACCACCAGCCTGATCGCCGGCGTAGTGGTGGTGCTGGTGCGCCAGTACTGGACCGTGAGCATGGGCATGCGCGGGCTGATCATGACCGACATGTTCCAGGGCCTGATCGCCTATGTCGTGTGTGCGGCGCTGTGTGTGTTCCTGCTGTTCGGCGACCAGGCGTCGTTCTCAAACCTGGCGCATCTGCCGGCGAAAATGCTGCTGATTCCCGGCGCCAGCGGCACCGGCTATGGCCCGCTGTATATGTTCAGCCTGATCTTCACCGGGGTGATCGGCTCGATGTGCTGGCCCATGAGCTTCCAGCGCATCTACACCGCCAGTGGCGTCAAGGCAGTGAAGAAAGGCACGCTGTACACGATTCTGCTGGTGGGTGGTTTCTACGGGATTCTGATGCTGTTTGCCGCGGCCATCAGCCAGGACCCGAACGTCATCGCGCACCCGCAACAAGGTTGGTTCCTGTCGCTGTTCGACATCGGCGGGCCGTGGATGCTGGCGCTGGCGATCGTCATCGTACTGGCGGCGAGCATCGGCCACGTCGACGGCTGCGTGCAGGTCTGCGGCACCCAGTTCGCCAACGACCTGGCCACCTGGAACACCCCGCGTACCGACCGGCAACTGACGCTGTTGGCCAAGTCCGGGATGGTGGTATTTATCGTCGCCGCCTCGGTGCTGGCGTACCTGACCTTTGATTACGCGCGGTTGCAGTTGCTGGCGCAGATTTCCTACCAAGGGATTATCCAATTGGCGGTGCCGCTGTTCTTCGGCATCTTCAGCCGCCGCGGCAACAAGGAAGGCGCGATTGCCGGGATGCTGGCGGGGATTGTGGTGGCGATCGTGCTGACGACGATGTACCCGGACGACATTCCCGGGCTGGGGTCGTTGACCAGCGGGATCGTTGGGCTGGTGGTCAATGCGGGGATTTTTGTGGCGTGTGCATGGGCGATCAAGCCGAGCGCGGAGGAGAGTGCGCGGGTGGAGCAGTTGTTTGAGATGGCGGCGCCGGGTCGTAAAGTACCGATGGGGGCAACGCCGGTCCTGAACTGAGCCCACCTCTCAAAAACCAATGAAGATCAACGGTGGGAGCCAGCTCCCACAGTTGCTTTGTGGTGTTTCTGAAAAGGGGGGCTACTTGGGATACAGCGGCGGCAAGCTGGTGCTGTCCCCCGCAGGGTCCTGCTCGCGCTCCGCCATCGGAATCGCCTTCACTGCCCGCCACAACTCCTCACCCTGCCAATACTGGCCACTCTCGCTGTACAGCGCGCCGTTCAACCCATCCAGCGCATCCGACAGCGGCACAAACCGCGCGGCCATGTCCGCCAGGGTTTCCGGCTGCTGCCGCGCCCAGGCATCCAGTGCCTGGCGCGTGGCCTGCGGGTCATTGGCCTGGCTCGCCCGCTTGAGGTCATCCAGCAATGTCCGTGGGCTCGGGCCGGTTTGCGCGGCTCGCAGGATTGCCGGCTGCCAGCGTGCACGCCACCACAAACCGAAGCCCAGCAGGGTGGTGCAGGCCAGGATCAGGCTGGTCAGTTGCCAGATCCACAGGCTGTCATTGTCCGGCGCGGTGATCACCGTCGGGCTGGCCGGCGTGTCGACGATCAGGCTCGGATTGGTCGCCACCTGCAGGGTGCGGGCCGGCAGGCTGGTGCGTTCCAAGTGGTCTTCGTGGGTGTTCCACCACACCACTTCCACAGCCGGCAGTTCCAGTGCGCCGACACGGTTGGGCACCAGAGCTTCGCGGTCTTCACGGCTGCCGATCAGGCCACGGTCGTTGTTCTGGTTGCTCAGCACCGGCTGGTCCGGGTAGCGGCGCAGGCCGGGGATGTCGCTCAGCGCCAGCGGCGGCAGTTGCGCGCCGGCCAGGCCTTCGGCTTTCAAGGTCAGGCTGCGGGTCAGGGAGTCGCCGACCTGTACGTGATCGGGCTCAGGGTTCCAGCTTTCCGTCAACGTCAGGCTGCGTGCCGGCAGCCAGGGAGCATCGGCCGGGTACATTGCCGGCTTGGCCTTGACGGTCAGTGACAGCTCCGGCGAGCTGACGTGGATCAGTTTGCCGGGTTTGGAGCCTTGGGGGTTGTTGTCCTGGGCGGGACGTGGCTCCACCAGGGTCGCGCTGAACGTCTGCGCCGGAATGGTCAACGTGCCGCTGTGCTGCGGGTAGATGGCATAGCGGGTTTCGATCACGCCGTGGCGGATGCCGTTGATGACTTTCTCGTAGGTGCGGGACTCGCCCAACTGCTCGATGCGCGTATCGGCCACCTGCAACGGCGTGAGGCTGCTGTCGTCGTACAGCGACACCGAGTGGTAGACGCGCACGGTCAGCAACGCCTGGGCCTGGACGTAGACGCTGTCCTGATCGAGGTTGGTTTCGATGAACACCGGGGCCAGTTGGGTCTCGGTGTTCTGGCTGACGGTTTCCACCACTTGCAGGGTGATCGGCTGGGTCTTGAGTTCGCCGATCTGCAACGGTGGAATCACCACGGTGCCGTTCTCTTTGGGCAGCAGGGTGATGATCCAGCGGGTGGTGGCGTGGTTGTCGCCGGCCAAAGTGGTGAGCTGGTTGATCTGGCGGGTGCCGCTGACTTCAAACAGCGGGTCCAGGGGTGCCAGGTCCGGTTTGCCGAACAGCGTGACATCGTTGGACTCCACCGTCAGTTCCACCGTCTCCCCGGAATTGATGCGGCTGCGGTCGACACTGGCCACCAGGCCGGCTGCCTGGGCCTGGCTGGCCCACAACGCGAGGGTGAGAAGAAGGGCGGTGCAGCGGTTCATCGAGTCTTGTCCTGATGTTGTTGCTGTTCGTACCAGAATTTGCGTCGCAGCAGCTCGCCGGGGTTGTCCGGGATCTGCCGCAGCCATTGTTCCAGGGCTTGGCGCTGCTCGCCTTCAAGGGGGCCGTTTGCGGGGCGCAGCGGCGGGATGGTGGTTTGCTCATCACCCAACTCGCTGCCGGGTACCTCGTTGCTGCCGGCGTGGGGCGTGGCCCCGGTTTGTGTGTCGGTCGCACCGGGCTGGCCCTGGCCTTGGGACGTCTGCTCGCCACCGGTGGCGGTCTGGCTGTTGGCGCCCGGTTGCGCAGTCTGGCCGGGTTGGGTGGTTTCGTCATCCTCGTTTTTTGCCGGTTTGGCCGGTTCGGTTTTTTCCGGCTCCTGTTGCATCAGGCTCTCCACCAGGGCTTTGTTCTTCAGCGCCGGCTGCAAGTCAGGCTGGGCTTCGAGGGCTTGTTCGTAGGCGTCGATTGCCGCTTCCAGCTCGCCGCTCTTGGCCAGGGCATTGCCTCGATTGTAGTGGGAATAGGCGTCGCTGCCCTCGGCAAACCGCTTGGCGGCTTCGGCGTAGTTGCCTGCTTCATACAGTGCGACGCCTTGCCATTGCGGGTCTTCGAAATGTTCGGCCGCTTCGGCTGGGCGTTTTTTCTTCAGCAGCAGTTGGCCCTGTTGGTCGGGGCGCAACCACAGGTCCTGGAAGTCGAAGGCATAGCTGGGCTGCGGCGCGCCCAACAGCAGCAGCGGCAAGAAGAACAGCCAGCCACGGCGCCCGGCGCAGGCGGCCAGCAGCAACAGCGGCAAGAGCAGCCAGTAACCCTGGTCGGCCCAGGTGTCGAGGTGCAGCAGTTGCCCGTCATTGCGCAGGCTTTGTGGGCCGTCCAGCAGGCCGAGGTGGCGCAGGTCCTTGTCGTCCAGGCGTGCCTGGCGGTAGCGGCCGCCCATTTCGCTGGCGAAGGCCTTGAGGGTCGGGCTGTCGAGGCGCGGCACGAGGATAGCGCCCTGGGCGTCCTTGAGGAATTCGCCGCTTTCCTGGGTCACCGGGGTGCCTTCACGGCTGCCGATGCCGAGGATCGACAAGCTTGGCGCCTGGTTGCCTTGCAACTGCAGGCGGATGCCCTGGCGCTCTTGCTTGGACAGCGAGGAGCCGATCAGCAGCAGTCGGCCCTGACCGAGGCCGCCATGCTTGAGCAGGCTCAGGGCTTTTTCCACCGCCAGATCGGCGCGGTGGCCGGGCTCGGGCATGATCGAGGGGCGCAGGGCTTCCAGCAGGTTATGGCTGGTGGCCAGATCGTCGGAGAGCGGCACCAGGGTGTGGGCGCTGCCGGCGTAGACCACGATGGCAGTCTGCGCATCGCTGCGGGCCTGGAGCAAGTCGAACAGCTTGCGTCGCGCCTGTTCGAGGCGGCTGGGCGGGCTGTCGGTGGCGAGCATTTCCGGGGTCAGTTCCAGCAACACCACCAGCGGGTCGGAGGGTTTCTGACTGGGCTGCTCGACGCGCTCCCAGCTCGGGCCGAGCAACGCCAGCACGGCCAGCAGCCAGGCGATGCCGAGCACCACCCACGGTGATTTGCTTTCGCGGCCACTGCCGCCGCTCAGCAACGCGGCATGGAACGCCGGCGGCAGAATCATCTGCCAGCGCCCGGCGCGTTTCTGGCGGTGCCATAACTGCCACAGCAACCAGCCGAGCAGCGGCAACAGCAACAGCCACCAGGGGCGGAACCAGTGCGGCCACAGGGCGATCATCGACGCCTCCGCAAACGCAGGCGTTTGAGGCGTTCGCGCCATTCAGGATTGGGTTGCAGGAAACGGCCCTTGCTCGAGAGTTTATTGAATAACCGTTGCAGGGCGTTATCCGGCCAGCGTTCCTGGATCACCAGCAGCATGCTGAGAATCAGCGCCAACGCCAGCGGCGCGCTGTACAGCGCCTGGGCGGGGCGCGCCTGGGTGGGTTGCTGGGCCACGGGTTCGAGCTGGTCGAGGGTTTCCTTGATCTTCAGCAGTTCATTGCCGTCGCGGGCGCGGAAGTAGCGCCCGCCGGTGGCCTCGGCAATGGCTTTGAGGGCCGGTTCGTCCAGGTCGAGGCTCGGGTTGACGCCGAGGATGCCCAGGGAGCCGGTTTGCTCGGGGTCTGCGCCGATGCCGATCGGGTAGATTTTCACGCCTTCTTCAGCGGCCAGGCGGGCGGCGGTCAGCGGGTCGATTTCGCCGGCATTGTTGGCGCCGTCGGTGACCAGGATCAGCACCCGGCTTTGGGCTGGACGCTGGCGCAGGCGCTTGAGGGCCAGGCCGATGGCGTCGCCAATCGCGGTGTTTTTACCGGCGATGCCAATCCGTGCTTCATCCAGCCAGGTGCGCACGGTGCGCCGGTCAAAGGTCAGCGGTGCTTGCAGATAAGCCTGGCTGCCGAACAGGATCAATCCCACGCGGTCACCTTCGCGGCCTTCCAGGAAATCCCCCAGCAGGTGCTTGACCAGGCTCAGGCGGCTGACGTCTTCGTCCTGCCACTGCATGTCGGGGAAGTCCATCGAACCGGAGACGTCCACCGCCACCAGCAAGTCGCGGCCGCTGGCTGCAATCGGCAAGGGCTCGCCGAGCCATTCCGGGCGCGCGGCGGCGGTCAACAGCAGCAGCCACAGGAACACGAACGGCGCTTGCTGGCGCCAGCCCGGCAAGTTGACCCGCGCACGGCGACGGGCCAGGCCTTCGAGGTCGCTGAGGAAGCTGACTTTCAACGCCGGCTCGCCGCTGTCGGCCACCGGCAGGATGAGCCGCAGCAACCACGGCAATGGCAACAGGGCAAAGATCCACGGCCAGGCGAACTCAAACATGTTTGCGAATCCAGGTATCGACGGCTTGGGTCAGGCCGGCGATGGCCTTGTCGTCGAGTTTGCATTCGGGCTTGTAGGCGCCTTCCACCAGCACCATCCAGCGGGTCAAGCCGGCAGCCGGGCAACGGTTGTCGAGGAACGCCAGCCACTTGCGGCCGTTGAGGGTGTGGCTCTGGCTGTAGGGGTAGTCATTGCGGCACAGGCGTTTGAGCAGGCCGTTGAGTTGTTGCAGCCAGGCACCGGCTGGCGCGCCGTCATAGGGTTTGGGCATCAGCGCCAGCTCGGCGAGGGCGGCGATGCGCAGCGGGTCCAGGGGTTGCTCGGCACGGGCCAGCGGGCGCTTGGCCGGCAGGAAGCGGCGCAGCCACCACAGGCCCCAACCCGCCAACGGGATGATCAGCAGCAACAGCCACCAGCCCGGCGCCGGCGGCCAGAAGCCGATCACGGGCGGGGCGATCAGGGGTTGCAGTTGGTCGAGGCTGCTCATTGCTTTTTAACCGGGCGTTGCGGGTTCAGGTATTCGCGCAGTTGCTCGACCATTTCACCTTGGGTACTCAAGGGCATCAACAGCACTCGCAGCTTTTGCGCGAGCAATTCCCAGCGTGCGCTGCGGGCTTCGGCCTGGGCTTTGTAGGCCTGGCGCAGGTCGAAGTTCAGAGTGTCCAGTTCCAGTTGTGCGCCGCGCTCGGCGAAGCGCAGCAGCCCGGCGGCGGGCAGGGCGTGGTCCAGCGGGTCGGACACCGGCAACAGCAGCAGGTCGCAATGCCGCGACAACAGGCTCAGCTGTTGCTCGGCGCCTTCCGTCAGGGCGCGCTCGTCGCAGATCACAATCACCAGGCTGCCCGGGCGCAATACTTCCCGGGCCCGGCGCAAGGCCATGCCGAGGGCGTCGGCTTCCGGGCGGCGCTCGGTGTTGAGGCTCTGGTTGACCCGTACCAGACGGTTGAGCAGTTGCAGCAGGCTTTGCTTGCTGCGTCGTGGTTTGATTTCGTAGTGCTCGCTGTCACCGAACACCAGCCCGCCGACCCGGTCGTTGTGGCCCAGTGCCGCCCAGCCGATCAGGCTCGCCGCCTGGGCCGCCAGCACCGACTTGAACATCTGCCCCGAGCCGAAAAACAGCCGGCAGCTTTGCTCCACCATGATGAAGATCGGCCGTTCGCGCTCTTCATGGAACAGCTTGGTGTGGGGCTCCTGGGTGCGTGCGGTGACGCGCCAGTCGATGGTGCGTACGTCGTCGCCGGCCTGATACACCCGCACCTGATCGAAGTCGACCCCGCGCCCGCGCAGTTTCGAGTGGTGCAGGCCGATCAGCGGGCTGCGCTGGCTCGGCGTTGAAAACAGTTGCACTTCCCGCACGCGATGGCGCATCTCGATCAATTCGCTCAGGGTGACACGGGTTCCATCGCCAGCGTTCATGGGCGTCAAGCGACGGCAACGACGTCGAGAATGCGTTGCACCACGCGGTCCTGGTCGATACCGGCCGCTTCAGCTTCGAACGACAGGATGATGCGGTGACGCAGTACGTCGAACAGCACCGCCTGGATGTCTTCCGGGCTGACGAAATCGCGACCGGCCAGCCAGGCGTGGGCCCGGGCGCAGCGGTCCAGGGCAATCGAGCCGCGGGGGCTGGCGCCATAGGCAATCCACTCGGCCATTTCCGGGTCGAACTTGGCCGGGGTACGCGTGGCCATCACCAGTTGCACCAGGTATTCCTCCACCGCGTCGGCCATGTACAGGCCGAGGATTTCCTTGCGCGCGGCGAAAATCGCCTGCTGGCTGACCCGGCGCTCGGGCTTGGTTTCGCCATTGAGCGCCTCGCCACGGGCTTGCTGCAGGATGCGGCGCTCGACAGCGGCGTCCGGGAAGCCGATTTTCACGTGCATCAGGAACCGGTCGAGCTGGGCTTCAGGCAGCGGGTAGGTGCCTTCCTGCTCGATCGGGTTTTGCGTGGCCATCACCAAAAACAGCGGTGACAGGTCGTAAGTGCTGCGCCCCACGCTGACCTGGCGCTCGGCCATGGCTTCGAGCAAAGCCGATTGCACCTTGGCCGGGGCCCGGTTGATTTCGTCCGCCAGCACCAGGTTGTGGAAGATCGGGCCTTGCTGGAACACGAAACTGCCGGTTTCCGGACGATAGATCTCGGTGCCAGTGATGTCGGCGGGCAGCAGGTCGGGGGTGAACTGGATGCGATGGAACTGTGCCTCGATCCCTTCGGCAAGCTCCTTGATGGCCTTGGTCTTGGCCAGGCCGGGAGCGCCTTCAACCAGCATATGGCCATCGGCGAGCAGGGCAATGAGCAAGCGCTCGATGAGTTTTTCCTGGCCGAGAATCTGCGTTGAAAGAAAGGTTCGCAGCGCAAGCAGCGCTTCACGATGTTCCATCGATGACGGTTCCTGGAGGGGTGAGACTGGGCATTGCGAAAAATGCCAGGCCTGGGTGCGTTACTTTAATGCATCGGAGGGGGTGGCGACTAACGGCGCGGGGGGTATTTTTTGGGAAATGTGGGAAATTTCTGAGGTTTTTTCCGATAGGCGCCTGCCTTTGTGGCGAGGGAGCTTGCTCCCGCTGGGCGGCGCAGCAGCCCCAATAAGGCTGTCGCGTTTTTCCAGGCAGAACGCAGCAGGCTGGTTCAGGGCCGCTTCGCAGCCCAGCGGGAGCAAGCTCCCTCGCCACATTGTGCGGGTTTGGCAGCTAGGCCCGGATATAGGTCCCGGTGCCCTTGAGAATGTTCTGCAAGGTTTCTTCCACTTCGGCCAGGTCCGACTCGGCGGTGCCGTGGGTGATTTCCAGATGATCGCTGCCGCCCAACGCATCGGCGTCCGATGCGCCAATCTCCACGAGCAACGTCGTGGCACTCAGGGTGATCTTCAGCCCGTCCAGGGTCGACGGCTCGTAATCCCAGGTGATCTCCACCTCGTCCTCATCCGGATAACGGGTCACCATGAACATCTCGCCCTTGTCGCCGTGGCAGCAGAGCATGGCCATGTTGTCTTCTTCGTCATCGCACGGGTTGACGATCAGGTGGGCGGTGGTGAGTTGCAATGGCATGGTTAATCCTGTCTGGGGGAGGGCGAAGCAGGGCAATTGTGCCATTGCGGCGAATTTTGTGCTGCATCGTGTGTCAGACCTTTTGGTATGACCTGGCGGGCTACATCAGTCATTTCCGATACTCGGCGCTCCGGGATTTCTCTGAAAAACACCCGGTTGCCCAAGTCGCAACCCGCCAGCAGCGTGCCGATGACCGAATATGTCGCAGCGTCGCAAGCAGCCTGCTTCCTACACTCGTTAAGCTGCGCAACGGATGTGCCCTGCCGGGAGTCTGACCTGCCCGTCGTACCGTCACCTGGTGGGCGGCACATCTTATGGAAGTTGAATGTGACCTCATTGTCTTGTCCAGCTTCACCCACCTGTCACTCTGAATTCGTTACTGTAGACCGCGAACAGAGCTGACGGTCTCCCCGCAAGGGGATAACACGCGACGCTTCCATCAATAACAAGCCCAAGCGGAGTACCACAGATGGCGTTCTTCACCGCAGCCAGCAAAGCCGACTTCCAGCACCAACTGCAAGCGGCACTGGCGCAGCACATCAGTGAACAGGCACTGCCACAAGTGGCGCTGTTCGCTGAACAATTTTTCGGCATCATTTCCCTGGATGAACTGACCCAGCGTCGCTTGTCCGACCTGGCCGGTTGCACCCTGTCTGCCTGGCGCCTGCTTGAGCGCTTTGATCACAACCAACCGCAAGTGCGGGTCTACAACCCCGATTACGAACGTCATGGCTGGCAATCGACCCACACCGCGGTCGAAGTGCTGCACCACGACCTGCCATTCCTGGTGGACTCGGTACGTACCGAGCTGAACCGCCGTGGCTACAGCATCCACACCCTGCAAACCACCGTGCTCAGCGTGCGTCGTGGCAAGAAGGGCGAGTTGCTGGAAATCCTGCCGAAAGGCACCCAGGGCGAAGACGTTCAGCAAGAATCGCTGATGTACCTGGAAATCGACCGTTGCGCCAACGCCGCCGAGCTGAGTGTCCTGAGCAAGGAACTTGAGCAGGTACTGGGCGAAGTGCGCGTTGCCGTCGCCGATTTCGAACCGATGAAAGCCAAGGTCCAGGAGCTGCTGGCCGGCATCGACGCCAGCTCCTACGTGATCGACGGCGAAGAAAAAGCCGAGATCAAGAGCTTCCTGGAGTGGCTGGTGGGCAACCACTTCACCTTCCTCGGCTATGAAGAGTTTGTGGTACGTGACGAGGCGGATGGCGGTCATATCGAATATGACACTAACTCGTTCCTCGGTCTGACCAAGCTGCTGCGCCCGGGCCTGACGGCCGATGACCTGCGCATCGAAGACTATGCAGTGAACTACCTGCGTGAGCCGGCTGTGCTGTCGTTCGCCAAGGCGGCTCACCCAAGCCGCGTACACCGCCCGGCCTACCCGGACTACGTGTCGATCCGCCAGATCGATGCCGACGGCAAGGTCGTCAAGGAATGCCGCTTCATGGGCCTCTACACCTCCTCGGTGTACGGCGAAAGCGTGCGAGTGATTCCTTACATCCGTCGCAAGGTTGCGGAAATCGAACGTCGTTCGGGCTTCCAGGCCAAGGCGCACTTGGGCAAGGAACTGGCCCAGGTGGTCGAGGTGCTGCCCCGTGATGATCTGTTCCAGACCCCGGTGGACGAGCTGTTCAGCACCGTGATGTCCATCGTGCAGATCCAGGAGCGCAACAAGATCCGCGTGTTCCTGCGCAAAGACCCGTACGGTCGCTTCTGCTACTGCCTGGCCTACGTGCCGCGCGACATCTATTCCACCGAAGTGCGCCAGAAGATCCAGCAAGTCCTGATGGATCGCCTGAAAGCCTCGGACTGCGAGTTCTGGACCTTCTTCTCCGAGTCCGTACTGGCTCGTGTACAGCTGATCCTGCGGGTAGACCCGAAGAACCGCCTGGACATCGACCCGCTGCAACTGGAAAAAGAAGTGGTGCAGGCCTGCCGCAGCTGGCAGGACGACTACTCCAGCCTGGTGGTGGAAAGCTTCGGCGAAGCCCACGGCACCAACGTGCTGGCGGATTTCCCGAAAGGCTTCCCCGCCGGCTACCGCGAGCGTTTCGCGGCGCATTCGGCCGTGGTCGACATGCAGCACTTGCTCAGCCTCACCGAAGCCAACCCGCTGGTAATGAGCTTCTACCAGCCATTGGGCCAGGTTTCCGGTCAGCGCGAGTTGCACTGCAAGCTGTATCACGCCGATACCCCGCTGGCCTTGTCCGACGTGCTGCCAATCCTGGAAAACCTCGGCCTGCGTGTACTGGGTGAATTCCCATACCGCCTGCGTCACGCCAATGGCCGCGAGTTCTGGATCCACGATTTCGCGTTCACCGCCGCCGAAGGCCTGAACCTCGACATCCAGCAGCTCAACGACACCCTGCAGGACGCGTTCGTGCACATCGTCAACGGCGATGCCGAGAACGATGCGTTCAACCGCCTGGTGCTGACTGCCGGCCTGCCTTGGCGCGATGTGGCGCTGCTGCGTGCCTACGCCCGTTACCTGAAGCAGATTCGCCTGGGCTTCGACCTGGGTTACATCGCCAGCACCCTGAACAACCACACCGACATCGCCCGCGAGTTGACCCGGTTGTTCAAGACCCGCTTCTACCTGGCGCGCAAGCTGACGGCCGAAGACCTGGAAGACAAGCAGCAACGTCTGGAGCAAGCGATCCTCACGGCCCTGGACGACGTCCAGGTGCTCAACGAAGACCGTATCCTGCGTCGCTACCTGGACCTGATCAAGGCTACCCTGCGGACCAACTTCTACCAGGCGGATGCCAACGGTCAGAACAAGTCGTACTTCAGCTTCAAGTTCAACCCGCACGCCATTCCAGAATTGCCGAAGCCGGTGCCGAAGTTTGAAATCTTCGTTTACTCGCCACGGGTTGAAGGCGTGCACCTGCGCTTTGGTAACGTGGCTCGCGGCGGCCTGCGCTGGTCTGACCGTGAAGAAGACTTCCGCACCGAAGTGTTGGGCCTGGTAAAAGCCCAGCAAGTGAAGAACTCGGTGATCGTGCCGGTGGGCGCCAAGGGCGGCTTCCTGCCGCGTCGCCTGCCATTGGGCGGCAGCCGGGACGAGATCGCGGCCGAGGGCATCGCCTGCTACCGCATCTTCATTTCCGGCCTGTTGGACATCACCGACAACCTGAAAGACGGCGCCCTGGTGCCACCGTTGAATGTGGTGCGCCACGACAACGATGACCCGTACCTGGTAGTAGCCGCGGACAAGGGCACTGCGACCTTCTCCGACATCGCCAACGGCATCGCCATCGACTACGGCTTCTGGCTGGGTGACGCGTTCGCTTCCGGCGGTTCTGCCGGTTACGACCACAAGAAAATGGGCATCACCGCCAAGGGTGCCTGGGTGGGCGTGCAGCGTCACTTCCGTGAGCGCGGCATCAACGTCCAGCAAGACAGCATCACCGTGGTGGGCGTGGGCGACATGGCCGGCGACGTGTTCGGCAACGGCCTGTTGATGTCCGACAAGCTGCA
The DNA here is from genome assembly GCF_020515595.1 of Pseudomonas sp. MWU16-30323. NCBI lineage: Bacteria > Pseudomonadati > Pseudomonadota > Gammaproteobacteria > Pseudomonadales > Pseudomonadaceae > Pseudomonas > Pseudomonas sp. MWU16-30323. The sequence goes on along the minus strand of NZ_JAIWYM010000035.1, from coordinate 37,504 downwards.
ACTGGTTGCGGCCTTCAACCACCTGCACATCTTCATCGATCCAAACCCGAACCCGGCCAACAGTTTCGCTGAACGTCAGCGCCTGTTCGACCTGCCGCGCTCGGCCTGGACCGACTACGACACCAGCATCATGTCGGAAGGTGGCGGTATCTTCTCGCGCAGCGCGAAGAGCATTGCCATCTCGCCGCAGATGAAAGAACGCTTCGACATCCAGGCCGACAAGCTGACCCCGACCGAACTGCTGAACGCCTTGCTCAAGGCGCCGGTGGACCTGTTGTGGAACGGCGGCATCGGTACTTACGTCAAGGCCAGCACCGAAAGCCATGCCGATGTGGGCGACAAGGCCAACGACGCCCTGCGCGTCAACGGCAACGAGTTGCGCTGCAAGGTGGTGGGCGAGGGCGGTAACCTCGGCATGACCCAATTGGGTCGTGTGGAATTCGGCCTCAATGGCGGCGGTTCCAACACCGACTTCATCGACAACGCCGGTGGTGTGGATTGCTCCGACCACGAAGTGAACATCAAGATCCTGCTCAACGAAGTGGTGCAGGCCGGTGACATGACCGACAAGCAGCGCAACCAGTTGCTGGCGAGCATGACCGACGAAGTCGGCAGCCTGGTGTTGGGCAACAACTACAAGCAAACCCAGGCCCTGTCCCTGGCTGCCCGCAAAGCCTTCGAGCGAGCGGCCGAGTACAAGCGCCTGATGAGCGACCTGGAAAGCCGTGGCAAGCTGGACCGCGCCATCGAGTACCTGCCTTCGGAAGATCAACTGACCGAGCGTGCCGCCACCGGCAAGGGCCTGACCCGTCCGGAGCTGTCGGTGCTGATCTCCTACAGCAAGATCGACCTCAAGGAAGCGTTGCTCAAGTCCCTGGTGCCGGATGACGACTACCTGACCCGCGACATGGAGACCGCGTTCCCGCCGAGCCTGGTGGCGAAGTTCTCCGAAGCCATGCGTCGCCATCGTCTGAAGCGCGAGATCGTCAGCACCCAGATCGCCAACGACCTGGTCAACCACATGGGCATCACTTTCGTTCAGCGACTCAAAGAGTCCACCGGCATGAGCCCGGCGAACGTGGCCGGTGCCTACGTGATCGTGCGCGACATCTTCCACCTCCCGCACTGGTTCCGTCAGATCGAAGCCCTGGACCACCAGGTTTCGGCTGAAGTGCAACTGGCGTTGATGGACGAACTGATGCGCCTGGGCCGCCGTGCCACACGCTGGTTCCTGCGCAGCCGTCGCAACGAGCAGGATGCTGCCCGTGACGTCGCGCACTTCGGTCCGCACCTGGCGGCGTTGGGCCTCAAGCTCGACGAACTGCTGGAAGGTCCGACCCGCGAAGGCTGGCAGAACCGTTACCAGGCCTATGTCGAAGCCGGTGTGCCGGAGCTGTTGGCGCGCATGGTGGCAGGCACTACCCACCTGTACACCTTGCTGCCGATCATCGAAGCCGCTGACGTGACCGGTCAGAGCGCGGCGGACGTGGCCAAGGCGTACTTCGCCGTGGGCAGCGCCCTGGACCTGCCGTGGTACCTGCAGCAGATCAGCGATCTGCCGGTGGGCAACAACTGGCAGGCCCAGGCCCGCGAAGCCTTCCGCGACGACGTGGACTGGCAGCAACGGGCGATCACCATCAAGGTTCTGCAAATGGCCGATGCGCCAGAAGACATGGAAGCCCGCGTGGCGCTATGGCTTGAGCAGAACGCGAGCATGGTGGAGCGCTGGCGCGCGATGATGGTGGAGATTCGTGCTGCGGTTGGTACGGACTACGCCATGTACGCGGTAGCCAACCGTGAGTTGCTGGACCTGGCGATGAGCGGTCAGTCGGTGCTGTAACTGCTCTGACTGAGCGCTAAAACAAAAAGCCCGGTATCGAAAGATATCGGGCTTTTTTGTGTTTGATTATCGGGGTGTTCTCTCAACCTGTGGCGAGGGAGCTTGCTCCCGCTGGGGCGCGCAGCGGCCCCAAAAACGGGACTGCTGCGCAGCCCAGCGGGAGCAAACTCCCTCGCCACAGGTTAAAGCAGTGTGATCAATTGCTGCGTAGTAGCTTGGCTTCCAGATGGTCCAGATGTTGAGTCATCAAGGCTACGGCTTTGCCGGCATCGCCTTGCTCCACCGCATCCACAATCGCCCTATGCTCCTGCCACGCGCAATACGTGCAGGCTTTCGCCTCAAACTGCGCAATCACCAACGAGGTCAGCGGCACCAGGCTGTTGAGAAATTGTGCCAGCGGCGCGTTGCCCGCAATTGCCGCCAGTTGCAGGTGAAATTCCCCGGAAAGGCGAATCGCCGGGCCACGCTCGTCACGCTCGATGCAGTCGCGCTCCCGTGCGATCAACTCCCGCAGTTGGCGGATATGTTCCGGTTTCGCCTGGGTGCAGGCCAACTGCACCACGGTGATTTCCGTCAGGCGCCGTGCCTCAAGAATCTGCTGGGTCTGTTGTGCATCCGGTGCCGCCACCTGGGCCCGATGGTTGGGCCGCAGGATGATCACTTGCTGGTGCGACAGCCGCGCCAGCACTCGGCGAATCACGCTGCGGCTGACGCCAAAACTTTGCCCGAGGCTCTCCTCGGTAAAACGGCTGGCGGGGGCGATGCGTTGCTCGAGAATGGCGTCGAACAGTGCCGGGTAGATGTCGTCCACCGAGAGTTTCGGCTTGCCCACCAGGCGCAACGGCGTAAAGGGGAAAGGGGTGTGCAGGGCGTGAGCGGTCATGCGCGGTCTCCTGGAAGTCAGCTACCCAGATGGTCATCCGGGATGTTCAAGCGAATGCCCATGCGCAAGCCTTCCTGCAGGATATGCCGGCGCATTTCGGCGCTGGCCAGGGCGCTGTTTTTGTTGCGGATCGCGCGCACCACGGCATCGTTCTCCTGCAAGCGTTCCGCCAGGTGTTCGGGGGAGTTGCGCAGCACCTGGGCGCTTTGCTTGAGGGCATTGCTGGTCTGTTGCACCACGTTCTGGAAGATCGGGTTGGAGGTCAGGGCGAACAGTTCTTCGTGGAACGCGATGTAGGCGTTCATCCCGGCTTCGCTGTCGCCGGCGTCGAGGGCTTCGCGCATGTCCATCAGGGTCAGGCGCAGTTGCCCGACTTCCTTGCTGCTGATGGATTGCGCCACCAGGCCGACGATAAAGGGCTCGAGGGTGTAGCGCAGTTGCAGGATGTCTTCGAGGCTGGCGTCGGCCACGCCGCTGTCCTGGGCCTGGGATTCGCTGAGGGTGGTTTCCAGCACCACCACGCCCTTGCCGGGCATGGAACGCACCAGGCCGAGGGTTTCCAGCACGATCACCGCTTCGCGCAGGCTTGGGCGGCTGATGCCCATTTGCTCGGCCAGTTCACGCTGGCCGGGCAGCATCTCGCCGCGCCGCCACTGACCCCTCGCCAGGGCGGCGCGCAGTTTTTCTACCACTGAATTGACGACGGTTGACGAGGTGATCACGTGTGGCTCCCTTAAAATTGGACTGCCTGCTTTGTGTGGCGAGGGAGCTTGCTCCCGCTGGACTGCGCAGCAGGCCCATTTTTTGGGGCCGCTGCGCGCCCCAGCGGGAGCAAGCTCCCTCGCCACAGGGGATGAGTCCGTCTCATCAGAACTCTTGGTGGGCAGGCAGTACCGGCTTCTTGGCCTGGAAGGCATACCCTTGTTGCCCGTCCAGCACCTTGTTGGCGCGCTGGATGTCGATGTCTTTCTCCCAGCGGGCGATGGCCACGGTGGCGACGCAGTTGCCGATCAGGTTGGTCAGCGCCCGGCCAATGCCCATGAACCAGTCCACCGCCAGCACCAGCACCAGGCCCACGACGGGAATGGCCGGGATGGCGGTCAGTGTCGCCGCCAGAATCACCAGTGCCGAGCCCGGTATACCGTGGGCGCCCTTGGAGGTGATCAGCGACACCAGCAGGATGGTCATTAGGTCGGTCATCGACAGCGGCGTGCCGGTGGCGTTGGCGATAAACACGATGGCCAGGGTCAGGTAGATCGAGAAACCGTCGAGGTTGAACGAGTACCCGGTGGGAATCACCAGGCCCACGGTGGAGCTGCCAATCCCGAGGTGCTCCAGTTTACGCATGATCTGGGGCAACACCGCGTCGGAGGAGGCGGTGCCCATCACGATCAGCAGTTCTTCCCGCAGGTACTTGAGCAGCGGCAGCATCCGCAGCCCCGACAAGCGCATCACCAGGCCGAGAATCACCGCGACGAACAGGAAGCAGGTGAGGTAGAACAGGCCCACCAGGCTGCCCAGGTGTTGCAGGGAATCCAGGCCATAGGTGCTGGTGGTGAAGGCGATGGCGCCGAACACGCCGATGGGCGCCAGGCGCACGATCATGCCCATGATGCGGAAGATCACGTGGCTCAGCTCGTTGATCAACCGCGAGATCCCGGAAGCGGCTTCGCCCACCAGGTTCAGTGCGCTGCCGAACAACACCGAGAACAACAGCACTTGCAGCACGTTGTTATCCGCGAAGGCGCCGATTACCGAGTTGGGAATCAGGTCCATCAGGAATTGGCTGGTGCCCTTGATGTGCTGGCCTTTGTCGGCCAGTTCATTCAGGCCGGCGGACGACAGTTGTTCCAGGTGGATATTGGCGCCAGTGCCGATCCCGGTGCTGAAGGCCATGATCAGGCCGATCACCAGGGCCACGGTGGTCAGTGCTTCGAAGTAGATCACCGACTTGAGGCCGATGCGTCCGACTTTCTTCAAGTCGCCGGCACCGGAAATACCGCTGACCACCACGCAGAAGACGATCAGGCCAATCAGCATTTTGATCAGCTTGATAAAGCCGTCACCCAGGGGTTTGAGTTGCGAGGAGAATTCGGGGAGGGCGAGGCCGCAGATTATGCCGATCACCAGGCCAATCACGACTTGCAGGAAAATCGAACGCGAGCACCATCTGAGCATGGGAGGGATCTCTATTCGGTGCCCTGGTGGGTCCAGGGCTTAATTGTTGTGGTCTTACCGGTATGTCCAGCGCGGGGCCAGTCTACGCTCGGGTTTTTTCAAGTCGCAAGTAAATATTACGTGGATGGTGGGTCCCGGTCTGACCAGTGGGTATGTAAGGTCTGTGCTTGAGCGGTTGGCGGTGGGAATTTTTTTTCGCTTATCATCCGCCGCTTGGGCAAACAGGTGAGCTATGGATATTCCGGGACTGACGACGGATGAGAATGGCCTGACGCGCTGCACATGGCGCACGGCCGCAGTGGAATACCCCGATTACCACGACCACGAATGGGGCGTGCCGGTGGCCGATGACATTGCGCTGTACGAGAAGATTTGCCTGGAAGGTTTTCAGGCGGGCATGGCGTGGATCACCATCCTGCGCAAGCGCGAGGCGTTTCGCCGGGCGTTCGAGGGCTTTGATTTTCGCCGGGTGGCGCAGTACACCGAGCAGGACATCGAGCGGTTGATGGCCGACCCGGGCATCGTGCGCAATCGCGCCAAGATCGTCTCCACCATCAACAACGCCCGGCGGGCCTGTGAGCTGGTGGATGAAACCGGCTCGCTGGCGGCGTGGCTGTGGTCGTTTGAACCCTCCGCCGATGAGCGCCCGGCGCAGGTCGACCTGGCGTACTGGACGGCCAACCCGACCTCGGCCGCTTCAACGCGCTTGTCCAAGGCCCTGAAAAAGCGCGGCTGGAGCTACGTGGGGCCGACCACCCTGTATGCGTTCATGCAGGCGATGGGTATGGTCAACGACCACCTTGAAGGCTGTGCCTGCCGGCCTCGAATCGAACACCTGCGCCACCACTTCAAACGACCCTGAGCCACTGACTGTGTCTGATACACCGCTATCGCAGGCAAGCCAGCTCCCACAGGAGAGGGCGGTGGCGCGGGTTAGTGTGGCAGCGGCGTGAGTACGTCGGCCTTGTCGTCCATCACCATCACCACCAGCAGTTTCGCCGGTTGGGTCTGGCTGGCATTGCTCGATTCAAAGTGCCGCGAGCCGGCGGGTTCATAGAACGATTGGCCGACCTTGTAGGTGATCGCCTTCTCATCGTTGACCCGCGAGGTGATTGCTCCTTCCAGCACGTAGGCCACGGCAGTGCCGGTGTGGCTGTGGGGCACGGTGGCCTGGCCCGGGGCGTAGTCCACGGTGAGCATGACGGTTTTCTTGCCGGGGACGTTGGTCAGGGCGTGTTCCTGCAACACGTTGATCTTTTCCTGGTTGTACACCGGGTCGTGGGCAAAGGCGCTTAACGAGGCCAGCAGCAGGGTGGTGCCGAGCAGTACTCTCATGGTGAGGCTCCGAGTGAGTCGAGACCCGTTCACCCTAGGCCCCGATCCGGATTTGACCAATAGCCAATCCGGCGGAAATTCCCTCAGCCAATCTGTTGCAGGATATCCCGCACCACGTCCAGCGCCGGGTCAATGTCCAGGGTTTCGACCGCGCCAAACCCGATCTTCAGCCCCTCGCGTACCGGTGTGTCGTGGAAAAACACGCTCAGCGGATAGAGCCCCACGTCAGCCTCCCGTGCCCGTTGGATCAGCTGTGGAATATTCACCGGCACCTTGCACAGTGCGGCCAGATGGAACCCGGCCACGGTGGGGACCACGTCGAACCACGGCGAGAGGTCCCCCGCCAGGCGCTGCAGAATCCGTTCCCGGCGTCCGGCATACACCCCATGGCAGCGCCGAATGTGCTTGAGCAGGTAGCCTTCGCTGATGAACTTGGCCAGGGCCCATTGCGGCAGGGTGGAGCTGTGCTGGTCGGTGAGTTGCTTGGCCTTGAGCACCGCGCCAAAAATCGCCGGCGGCAACACCGTGTAGCCCAGGCGCAACTCCGGCAGCAGGGTTTTCGAGAAGGTCCCGACGTAGGCGACTATGCCGCGGGTGTCCATGCTTTGCAGGGAGTCGGTGGGGCGGCCCTCGTAGCGGAATTCGCTGTCGTAGTCATCCTCGATCACGATGGCGCCCAGCGCCAGCGCACGTGCCAGCAACGCTTCACGGCGCGGCACGCTCATGGGCATGCCCAGGGGGAACTGATGGGACGGGGTCACGTAGATCAGCCGCGTGCCGTCGGGAATCAAGTCGACCCGCAGGCCGTGCTCGTCCACCGGCACGCCCACCACGGTCGCCCCCATGGCGTCGAACATCAGTCGCACCGGGGGGTAGCCGGGGTCTTCCATGGCGACGACGGTGCCCGGTTCCAGCACCACGCGGGCGATCAGGTCGAGCGCCTGCTGGGCGCCGTTGGTGACCACGATGTCGTCTTCACTGCACCTGACCCCACGGGAAAACGCGATATGCCCGGCGATTGCACTGCGCAGGGCCGGCAAGCCTTCCGGCCGGCTGTAGAAGCCGCTGTCCTGCGAGATACGGCGCAAGGCGTCGAGGGTGCAGCGCCGCCATTCATCCTGGGGGAACTGGCTGCGGGCCGTCGCGCCGCCGATAAAGTCCCGGCTCGGGCGGGTTTCACGGTGGGGGTGGCCCATGGGCGCGGGAAGGGCCTGCCATTTGGCGAGGTTGGCGGCGCAGGCGAGGTCGGCGGCACTTTGCAGGTGTTCGCGGCGCGTGGCCCAGGCGTTGACGAACGTGCCACGGCCGATCTCGCCGACCAACAACCCTTCGTAGGTCAGCGCCGCGTAGGTGTCTGAGACTGTCTTGCGTGACACGCCCAGTTGCAGGGCCAGCAAGCGGCTGGGCGGCAATTGCGACCCGGCCACCAGTTGTCCCGACTCAATGGCCGTGCGCAGTTGCTGGTACAGCTGTTCGGCCAGGTCCTTGCGGCCCTTGATAACGACGTGCAGTTCCATGTTTCATCCAGAGGCAAGCAATCACCCGCAAGATTACCGCAAGTCACCCGCCAGCCGAATCAGGACAGGAAACCACCGTCCACGTTCAACGAAACGCCGGTGGTGTAGCTCGACGCATCGCTGGCCAGGTACAGCACCGCGCCGGCCATTTCGCTCGGGTCGGCCACGCGCTTGAGGGGGATCTGCGCCAGGGCCATTTTCAGGATCGAGTCGTTTTTCACCAGCGCCGAGGCGAACTTGGTGTCGGTCAAGCCCGGCAGCAGTGCGTTGCAGCGAATGCCGAACGGCGCGCATTCCTTGGCGAAGACTTTGGTCATGTTGATCACGGCGGCCTTGGTCACCGAGTAGATGCCCTGGAACACGCCCGGCGAAATCCCGTTGATCGACGCCACGTTGATGATGCTGCCACCGCCGTTCTCGCGCATCAGCTTGCCGGCTTCCACGGACATGAAGAAGTAGCCGCGAATGTTCACGTCGACGGTCTTCTGGAACGCGCCCAGGTCGGTGTCCAGCACGTTGCAGAACTGCGGGTTGGTGGCGGCGTTGTTGACCAGGATGTCCAGGCGACCGAACTGTTCGCGGATCGCGGCAAACACGTGGGTGATCTGTTCCATTTCGCCGATATGGCAGGCCATCGCCGTGGCCTTGCCGCCGTCGGCGATGATCGCGTCGGCCACGTGCTGGCAGCCGTCGATCTTGCGGCTCGACACGATCACGTGGGCGCCTTGCTGGGCCAGCAACTTGGCGATGGCCTCACCGATACCGCGGCTGGCGCCGGAAACGAAAGCGATCTTGCCGTCGAGGTCGAACAGTTGAGTCTTGGACATGGTTTTTCCTTGAAGAGGGTCAGAGGGAAGACTGTTTGATGACGTTCAGGCTCATCTGCTCCAGCAGCTTGTTCATGTGAATGAACTGCGCAAAGCGTTTGTCCTGGGTCTGGCCATGGAAGAAGCGGTAGTAGATCTGCTGCACGATGCCGGCCAGGCGGAACAGGCCGTAGGTGTAGTAGAAGTCGAAATTGTCGATCTGGATCCCGGAGCGTTCGGCGTAGTAGTCGACGAACTGGCGCCGGGTGAGCATGCCGGGTGCGTTGCTTGGCTGGCGGCGCATCAGTTGCACTGGCGCCGGGTCGGCGGCTTCGATCCAGTAGGCGAGGGTGTTGCCCAGGTCCATCAGCGGGTCGCCGAGGGTGGTCAGTTCCCAGTCCAGCACGCCGATGATCTGCATCGGGTTATGCGGGTCGAGGATCACGTTATCGAAGCGGTAGTCGTTGTGGACGATGCTGGAGGTGGGGTGGTCAGCCGGCATCTTGTCGTTGAGCCAGGCACGCACGGCCTCCCAACGCGGTGCATCGGGGGTCAGGGCCTTTTCGTAGCGGTCGCTCCAGCCGCGAATCTGCCGCTCCACGTAACCTTCAGGCTTGCCCAGGTCGGCCAGGCCGCAGGCGCTGTAGTCGACCTGGTGCAGCTCGACGAACTTGTCGATAAAGCTTTTGCACAAGGCTTCGGTTTTCGTCGCATCCAGGCCCAGTTCCGGCGGCAGGTCCGAGCGCAGGATGATCCCGTTGACCCGCTCCATCACGTAGAACTCGGCGCCGATCACCGACTCGTCGGTGCAGTGCACGTAGGCCTTGGGGCAATACGGGAAACCGTCCTTGAGCTGGTTGAGAATCCGGTATTCGCGGCCCATGTCGTGGGCAGACTTGGCCTTGTGGCCAAAGGGCGGGCGACGCAGCACGAATTCCTGGCCGGGGTATTCCAGCAGGTACGTCAGGTTCGAGGCGCCACCCGGGAACTGGCTGATTTTGACGCTGCCGCTCAAGCCCGGGATATGGGCCTTGAGGTAGGGATCGATGAGGCTGGCATCAAGTTCTTCGCCGGGGCGAATCTGGGTCGATTGGTCATTAAGCGCCATGCTTATCCCTTCTGCTTATTCTTAAGGCCTTGGACTATTGGCTAATCTAATGCGCGCGGCCGCCCAGCCACAAGGTTGGGGCGGCTTAATAGGTTAGCGTGTTGGCCGATGATCAGCGGGCTTGATGTGCTCAGATCACCAGAATTGCGCGCCCGCTGGGGTTGCAGGACAGGTTGGCACCGATTTCGACTTTTGCCAGGTCCACGCCGAGGCCGGCCAGCAGGTTGTTGACCAATGGGTCGAGGAGCGGGCTGAGCACGCCTGAGATAATGCTGGTGAGGAGATTGAGAACACCCGTCACCAGGCCGACCACCAGATTCAGCACCAACCCCAAGAGCCCGCCTTGTGTGGGTGGATGGTTGATCAACTGGATGCCACTGAGGGTGTTGCTCAAGCTGCCTACCACGTTACTGGAACTGAAGCTGAAGTAGTCGGGGGGCTGCTTCACCTCGGGCGGCGACACATAGGTGTGGTTCCTGGTGGTCTTGGCCACGCTGCTGTCGACTCGCAGGCTGATGCCACCGACGGCATAGGCTTGCCGAGGGTCGCAGGCGCCCTTGCTGCAGGTTTGTACGCCCAGGTCGAGCAATGGGAACTCGTCGACGCTCAACGGGGCAGTGGAGGAAAACAGGTTTTTCGGATCGATCTGGCCGACCATCAAGCGCACGGCCGAGGTGGTGCCCACCACCGATAACGATTTGTCCGCCGGCCCATTGCAGCGAAAGCCGGTCACCTCGCTACTGCCACTGGCCGCTTCCAGGGCCACGTCGAGTTGGGTGCCGATTTTCGCGTCCAGGGAGCTGCCGAGCAACAACCCCAGCAGGCCTGTCACCCCGCCCACCACATCGTTCAGCACGCCGACCACGGGCAAGTTCACGGAGATCAGGGTCCTGACTTGTGCGGTCCTGACGTAGATCGGCTGGGTGGCGATCAGCTTCGGGTTGCCGATGGCGGATATCTGCGCCGGTTCAATGACCTGGGTCTTGACCGTGATGTTCAGTAATCCCAGCACATCCACCGGCAGTTCCACCGCCACGGCGTTGTACTTGTTCGACAGTTGCACAAACCCCTGGATCAGGTTGAACAGTTGCAGCTTGACGTCGAGGGCGCTCTTGTCGGTGCCGTTCTGGATGGTCAACAGGTCCCCCAGGTGCAGGATCTTGGTGCCGGGTGCAATCAGCTTGATCGCCTCCAGGTTGTTGATCACTACTTTGACCGCATCGCTCCCCAGCTTGAGTACGTCAATCGCGGCCTGGATCAAATCGCCGACGCTGGCGTCGGTCTTGAGCAGTTCGTCGTAATTGCCGGCGCTGACATTCAGCCGGATGGCCAGGGCGTCCAGATAACTGAGCAGGCTGATGTTGGTGTTGATCAGTCCTTCCCAGCCCACCGCGTTGAGTTGCAACTTGCCCCCCAGCAGCCCGCCGATCAGCGCGTTGAGCGCTGCGGACTTGGTGCTGTCCACGGTCAACAGCGTGCTGCGAATGGTCAGCGTTGCCACCGGTGGTGCGGGGACGGCGGCCACGGCCACGGCCTGCAACCGGATGGTCGGTTCGAAAGGGCCAGGGGAAAACAGCATGAGCAGGCCGTTGGCGATACTGGTGACAACGCGGTGGGTGGCGATGACCTGGATCGCGTCGGCCTTGGCGGGATTGGGGCTGAAGGTGCGTATGAAGTCAGCCCCGGTGACCAGGGTGCCGCAGGCGGTAGCCAGGGTGCGGTTGTCGTCGATCGGGAAGTCATTGCGGGTCGCGCTTTGGATCGCGAATTGCGCGGCGTTGGTGTTCGGGGAGACGCAGGCGCCGCCGCGGGTCACCACTTCCAGTGCCGCGGTGTCGGCAACCCGTTGCAGCTTGCGCTTCTCCAGGTACAGCCGGCTGCTATCGACTACCAACAACATAAACAGCAGGGCGATGCCGAGGGTCATCGCGCCCATCAGTCCTATTGCGCCGCGTTGCCGGGCCGGGCCGAGTCCGTGGCAAACCATCCTGCGTTCCTTTGCCGGTCCAGTGCCGACGTCCTGAGCATCCCCGCAAGCAGTGTAGCCAGGATTTGGATGGTTGCTGGCTATTGGCTACTATTTTTTGGGTGGCAATGTCACGGGTGTCAGTACCGGGCGACCGGCGAAGTATTCCAGCAGGTTGTCCGCCACGCGCTGCACGGTGTCATGGGCGGCTTCCGGCGACAGGCCGGCAACGTGGGGCGTGAGTACGGTATTGCTGAGGCGCTTGAGCGCATCGGGCACGTTGGGTTCATCGTCGAACACATCCAGCGCCGCGCCGCCGATGCGCCGTTGTTCCAGGGCGGCAATCAGGTCGGCGGTGACCACCACGCTGCCACGGCCGATGTTCACCAGGAAACCGTTGGGGCCCAGCGCGTCGAGGGCCTGGCGGTCGATCAAATGCCGCGTGCTGGCGCCGCCCGGTGTGGCCAGGATCAGGAAGTCCGAGGCCCGCGCCAGTTCCACGGCGGTGGCGCAGTAGGTGTAGTCCACATCATCGCGGGGCTGGCGATTGTGGTAACTCACCTCCATGCCGAAACCCAGGGCCGCGCGCTTGGCGATCTCCAGGCCGACGGCCCCCAGGCCAAGAATGCCCAGCTGTTTGCCGGCCAGGGAAGGGCGCATGATCTTGGGCCATTCGCTGCGCCGTATTGCCGCGTCGGCTCGGGGAATGTCCCGCACCAGGGACAGCAGCAAGGCCATGGCATGGTCCGCCACCGACGGTGCATTCACCCCGGCGCCATTGGTGACCACGATTCCACGGTTGCTGGCGGCTTGCAGGTCCACGTGTTCATACCCGGCGCCGATCACGCAGATGATCTCCAGCAGCGGCAGCGCGGCGATTTCCTCGGCGTACAGGCCCAGCGGGCCACGGGTCAGCACGGCCTGGATCTGCCCGCCATGGGTCTTGATGGCCTTGGTGCGTTCGGCCGGGGTCGGCGCAAGGATCACGTGAAAGCCATTGCCTTCGATGATCGGCAGGTAGTCGTTGATGGTTTCAACCAGGACCAGAACGGTGACGGGCATGCGAGGGCTCTTCCTGAAGGGTTTGATGGCTTCAGTATGCGACATTTTTTCCGAATGAATCCCGCGTCAAGCGAAGAAAAATCCGACGCCCGCCGGGCATTGGTACTACGGCGGGCGTTCCAAGTGGGCGGTTAAAAGCCGATATCTTCCGCCTTCACGCGCCGCACAAATGCCCCGGCCAAGGTCGCGTTGTGGTGCTCGATAATCGATGCGGCCGATAACGCCGGAGTGTCCATGCAAGTATGGGCATCCTCCGGCAGCAGCACCGAGAACCCCAGTTCGACGGCCACCCGGCAGGTTGTGTCGATGCAGTACTGGGTTTTCATCCCGACGATCACCAGCTCATTCACCTGTGCCGCCGCCAGTTGCTGCGCCAGTTCGGTGCCGAGAAAACAGCTGGGCCGGGTTTTGTTGAAAACCGTGTCGCGCGCCTCATCAACCTCCAGCGCTGGCCATAGCTGCCAGAGCGGGCTGCCCACCTCGATGGGCGAGCCCGCAGGGCCGGTGTGACGTGCAGCGAAAATCGGCACGCCAGCGTGCCTGGCGCGCTGAATCAACTGGTTGATGCTGTCGAGTACGCGCTCGCGTTCGTAGGGTTTTTCCGGGCCGTCGTACAGACCGGTCTGCATGTCGATGACCAGCAGGGCGGGGCGCTTGATGTCAGGCATGGTACTGCTCCTTGTGGTTGCCGAATGGGCGGAGCAATAAAAAGGCCCCGTCCATTACTGGCGGGGCCTTGGGTAAAACCGGGTGGCTTAGTTTGCGCGCCACTCACCGCTACCACACGACCCGCCGGGAGCGGTCGTGGTGGTGGTGCGGGTGAGGGCCAGCTGAAAAATGTTCATGGGTCGATCATGCTGGCGGTGGCGTTTGGCTGTCAACGCGTCAGCCGAGGTTTTTTTCCGGGATCAGCAGATTTCTGGCAGCTTCGAGGAATTCATCAGACAGGCCACTGCCTTTAGTCGCACGGGCCAGGGTAATGGCACCGACCATCATTGCGTACTGGGCCATGGCAGCCTGCCGGTCACCTTCGGGTGTTCCGGTGGCCTGGGTAGCGGCCAGGATCCCCATCGACGCTTCGAGACCACGGATGAACGTGCGCTGCAACGCGCTGTCGGCAGCTTCGTGGCACATTTCCCCGGCAAAGGCCGCCACCGGGCAACTGTCTCCGGGGTTATCACGATTGGCTGCCGTGAGGTAGGGATCGATCAATGCCAGGCGCGCGGCCTCGGCATCAGGGCTTTGCTCGACCCTGGCCTGCCAGCGCAGGCTCGATTGTTCGAACGCCCGGTTGCAGGCTTCGGTGGCCAGCGCCTCGCGGGACTCGAAGTGCCCGTAGAAACCGCCATGGGTCAGCCCGGCAGCCGCCATCACGTCCGACACGCTGATGCCATGAATGCCCCGCTCACGAAACAGCCGCGTGGCGGCCTCGACGATGATTTCGCGATTGAGTTCGGCTTGTTTGCGGGACACGCGTGGCATCGAGGGCTCTCTGGATCAGGTGGTGGCAGGGGTGGGTGGCATCATAAAACGTTTAGCTGGCGTACTGCGCAATCCCGTTGCCGAACGACCAGTTTTCCTTCTTGACCTCCACCAGGCTGATAAACACGTCTTCCAGGCGCACCGCCAGTTCACGGTTCAAGCTCTCGGCGATGGTCTTGTACAACAGCTTTTTCTGCTCGGTGCTGCGGCCTTCGTTCAGGGTGATCTGGATAATCACCAGGTTGTCGCTGCGCTGGATGCCCAGGTACTCGGGGTCATAGATGAAGTGGTGTTCATCGTGCTCGGTGAGGATCTGGAAGTTGTCGTGTTCAGGCACGCCGATGGCCGTGTGCATGGCGTTGTAGATCAGTACGCCGACGCGTTTGGCGTAGGTGACGTCGGGGTTTTTCCGAAGGTCGATGCGCACGATGGGCATGGCGGTGATTCCAGTGAGGGGCGTGGCATTGAAAATACATGACAGCCGGAATTTATAAAATAGATTTTTAACGAAATCTAAAAAAACCTGCTCATCAAACCTCGCCAATCATCTGCTGCGCACAACCATTCCTCAGCTAAGTCTTTGCTTCTTCAGGCGAATCCCGGACAATCGCGCCCCTGTTTCGGTCGTGGCGCTGCCTGTCAGGTTTTTCTGACTCGTCCCGACTGAGTGAATGCGGAGATCCGAACGGATGAATGATCAGGCCAATAGCGTCGACGAACGCTACGCAACGACACCTGCAACCCTCACAAGCTGGAGCCGCCAGGACACCACCTGGATGCTCGGCCTGTTCGGTACGGCCATCGGCGCCGGCACCTTGTTCCTGCCGATCAACGCGGGCCTTGGCGGTTTCTGGCCGTTGGTGATCCTCGCGCTGCTGGCGTTCCCGATGACGTTTTTCGCTCACCGTGGCCTGACCCGCTTTGTACTTTCGGGCCGTGAAGGCTCGGACATCACCGACGTGGTCGAGGAACACTTCGGCCTCAAGGCCGGTGCCGCGATCACCTTGCTGTACTTCTTCGCGATCTTCCCGATCCTGCTGATCTACAGCGTGGCGCTGACCAACACCGTCGGCAGCTTCATGGAGCATCAACTGCACATCGCGCCGCCGCCGCGGGCGATCCTGTCGCTGGTGCTGATCCTCGGCCTGCTGGCCGTGGTGCGTTGCGGCGAGCAGGTGATCGTCAAGGCCATGAGCCTGATGGTGTATCCGTTTATCGTTGCCTTGCTGTTCCTCGCCGTGTACCTGGTGCCGCACTGGAACGGTGGCATCCTGAGCACCGCCAGTACCGTGCCAGCCCCGTCGGCGCTGCTGCACACCCTGTGGCTGGCGATTCCGGTGATGGTGTTCTCGTTCAACCACTCGCCGATCATCTCGGCCTTTGCGGTGGACCAGAAGCGCCAGTACGGCGAGCACGCCGAGGAACGCAGCTCGCAGATCCTGTCCCGGGCGCACATCCTGATGGTGGTGATGGTGCTGTTCTTCGTGTTCAGCTGCGTCCTGACCCTGTCGCCGGCCCAACTGGCCGAAGCCAAGGCGCAGAACCTGTCGATCCTGTCCTACCTGGCCAACCACTTCAGCAACCCGACCATCGCGTTCGCCGCGCCGCTGATCGCGTTTGTGGCGATTGCCAAGTCGTTCCTGGGCCACTATATCGGCGCCAGCGAAGGCCTCAAGGGCCTGGTGCTCAAAAGTGGCCGTCGCCCGGCTGCCAAGACCCTGGACCGCATGACAGCCGCGTTCATGCTGGTGGTGTGCTGGATCGTCGCCACCCTCAACCCGAGCATCCTCGGCATGATCGAGACCCTGGGCGGGCCGATCATTGCGTCGATCCTGTTCCTGATGCCGATGTACGCGATCCGCAAGGTGCCGGCGATGGCCAAGTACCGTGGCCAGGCGTCCAACGTGTTTGTGACGGCGGTCGGCCTGGTGGCGATCACCGCGTTGATTTACTCGCTGATGGCCTGATACGCAGGTCGTTGTGAGCAAGGCCGACTCGCCCATCAGGCGAGTCGGCCTTTTTTGTGCCTGCAAACCCTCAGGGGCTGATAAGTATCAACGCCAGGTGGGCAATCACGGCTAAGCTTGTCGCGGGTGTCTGACAGGGCACGTCGAATTCTTACCTGGAGGTTGTTCATGGCTCGCGCCCGCCCGCAGTTGATCACCGGCAAGCTGGAAAAACTGCACCCCACCCAATTGACGGTGGGCCTCGCCGAGGTCGCGACCAAGCGCGAGGCCTGGAAAAAGCTCAAGCGCAAGGAGCGCGCGGCTGCACTCGACCAGCACTGGTTTCCCTGTGTGCTGGGGCCGGACGAACGTTACTACATCACCGACCATCATCACTTCGGCCTGGCGTTGTTGCAGGAAGAGGTCAAGAGCGTGTCGTTGCTGGTGCTCAAGGACCTGTCGTTTGTCGAGCGCACTACGTTCTGGAACGTCATGACCTTCAACCAATGGGTACATCCCTATGATGCGCGGGGTATTCGCCGCGCCTACGACGCGATTCCCCGGAGGATTACCGACTTGCAGGACGATCCCTACCGCAGCCTCGCGGGCCTGCTGCGTACCGCCGGTGGCTATGCCAAGGACGCTGCGCCCTTCAGCGAGTTTCTCTGGGCCGACTTTTTCCGCAGCCGCATTGGCAGCGACCTGATCGGCGACCTGAGCCCCAAGTTGATGGGCAAGGCCATGACCCTGGCCCGCAGCCAGCAAGCCCGTTACTTGCCAGGATGGGTAGGCCCGATTGACAACTGAGACCCGACAGAACCGCATCCAGGACTTATTGGCCGGGCTGTCCATCGCCGGCTTGTTGCTGCCCGAAGCCGTGGCCTATTCCAGCATCGCCGCATTGCCGCCCCAGGCGGGGGTGATCGCCTTGTTCGCCGGCTTGTTGTGCTACGGCCTGTTCGGCACCAGCCGCTTCGCGATTGTCTCCGCCACGTCATCCTCGGCGGCGGTGCTGGCGGCGGCCACGGCGACGTTGGCCGGGAACGATCCGGCACTCAGGCTGAGCCTGGCAATGGGCCTGGTATTGGTGACCGGGGCGTTTTTCCTGTTGGCCGGGTTGCTCAAGCTGGGCGGGCTGACTTCGTTTATCGCCAAGCCCGTGTTGCGTGGCTTTGCCTTTGGCCTGGCGCTGACCATCATCCTCAAGCAGTTGGCCAGCGTGGTGGGCGTACACCTGACCGATAACAACCTGATTCGCTTCCTGCCTCAACTCCTGGAGCAACTGCCGCGCTGGAACTGGGCCGCCGCTGCCGTAGCGGGTGTCGCGTTGCTGCTGCTCTGGCTGTGCGCGCGAGTCAAGCGTCTGCCGGGCGGGTTACTGGTGGTGATCCTCGGGATTGCCGCCGGCCAGTGGCTGGATCTGCAGGCCCATGGCGTGGCGTTGATCGGTGTGATCGACCTGCGCCTGGAGTTTGCGCACCTTCCGGTGTTGCCGTTCGCCGACTGGTTGCGCCTGGGGGAATTGGCGTTTGCCATGGTGATGATTCTTTACGCCGAGTCCTACGGTTCCATCAGCTCGTTCGCCCTCAAGCATGGTGATCGCGTGTCATCCAACCGTGACTTGCTGGCGCTGGGGGCGGCCAACCTGTTGTCCGGGCTGTTCCAGGGCATGCCCACGGGCGCTGGTTATTCCGCGACGTCGGCCAATGAGGCGGCGGGAGCCAACTCCCGGCTGGCGGGCGCCGTGGCGGCATTGGTGGTGTTGGCGATCGTACTGACAGTGCTGCCCCTGGTGGCATTGACGCCGGAGCCGGTACTGGCCGCCATCGTCATTTATGCCTTGGGTCGTGGCCTGAGCCTGCAGCCCTTGGGCCGCTATTTCTCCTGGCGGCGCGACCGGTTGCTAGTGATTTGCGCGGTGGCGGCGGTGTTGGTGCTCGGCGTGCTGGACGGCCTGCTGGTGGCGGTCGGCATCAGCGTGGTGTTGATGCTGCGCCAGATGTCGTCGGCGGACGTGCGTGAGCTGGGGCGCATTGACGGTGGGCATGATTTTGTCGACTTGCTGCATCACCCGAGCGCCGAACGGATCCCCGGTGTGCTGATCGTACGGCCCAGTGAGGCGCTGTTCTTCGCGAATGCCGAGCGGGTGTTGGGGGCGGTGTTGAGCCTGATGCGGCACGCTACGTTACCGGTGCACACGGTGGTGCTCAGCCTGGAAGAATCCCCCGACCTGGACGGCACCAGCATCGAGGCATTGCAGGCGTTTTTCGTACAAGTGCAAGGGGAGGGCAAGTGCCTGGTGCTGGCCCGGGTGCGGCATGAGGCGCAGGAGGTGTTGCAGACGTTGCCTGAGGCCTGTGCGCCGCAGGTGCTGATCAGCGGGTTGAGTGTCGATGGCGCGGTGCAACTCGCATTGCAGCCCACCGCCTGAATGCAAAAAGCCCCGACGGGTCGGGGCTTTTTATTGACAGCGAGGCTTACCGGCGGCGGAACAACGGCAACGGTTCATCCGTCGCGGCCTGGTACGTCACCGAGAAATCCTTGAGGCTTTCCAGCGCTTCATAGGGGTCTTTGTCTGCGCGCAAGGCGAAGGCATCGAACCCGCAGCGGCGCAGGTAGAACAACTGGTCGCGCAGCACATCGCCAATCGCCCGCAGCTCGCCCTTGTAACCATAACGGTCACGCAGCAGGCGGGCGTTGGAGTAATTGCGACCGTCGGTGAAGGCCGGGAAGTTCAGGGCGATGACCTGGAAGTGCTCCACGTCATCACCGATCTCTTCGGCTTCTTCATCGGCGTCCAGCCACACACCCAGGCCGCCGTCGCGGGCCTTGAGGGCGTGAGCGTGTTCGCGCCACAGGGCCAGCGGCACGATCAGGTCGTCGCAGTTGGAGATGCCATCGAAGCTCGCGTCCTTGGGCAGCAGGTGCCAGGTTTCGTCGACGACTTCGTTGTTCTTAATGATTCGCTGCATAGACGCGCTCCTTGAACAGGTCAATGCCGATGCGCTGGTAGGTGTCGATGAAACGCTCATCTTCGGTGCGCTGTTCAACGTACACGTCGATCAGCTTGCCGATCACGTCAGGCATGGCTTCCTGGGCGAAGGACGGGCCGAGGATCTTGCCCAGGCTCGCATCGCGGCTGGCGCTGCCACCCAGGGACACTTGGTAGAATTCTTCGCCTTTCTTGTCCACGCCCAGGATGCCGATGTGGCCGACGTGGTGGTGACCACAGGCGTTCATGCAACCGGAAATGTTCAGGTCCAGCTCGCCGATGTCGAACAGGTAGTCCAGGTCGTCGAAGCGGCGCTGGATCGATTCGGCAATCGGGATCGACTTGGCGTTGGCCAGGGAGCAGAAGTCGCCGCCCGGGCAGCAGATGATGTCGGTCAGCAGGCCAATGTTCGGCGTGGCAAAACCCTGCTCGCGCAGCTCGCCCCACAGGGTGAACAGTTGGGACTGCTCGACGTCGGCGAGGATGATGTTCTGCTCGTGGGAGGTGCGCAGTTGGCCGAAGCTGTAGCGCTCGGCCAGGTCGGCGACGCCGTCCAGTTGCTTGTCGGTGATGTCACCCGGTGCAACACCGGTAGGTTTCAGCGACAGGGTCACGGCCACATAGCCCGGCTTTTTGTGGGCCAGGGTGTTGCGGGTGCGCCAGCGGGCGAAACCCGGGTGCTGCTGGTCGAGCGCGGCCAACTCGGCGTCCTGATTGCTCAGGGCCTTGTAGTCCGGGTCGACGAAGTGTTTGGCAACACGGTGCACTTCGGCTTCGGTCAGGGTGGTCTGGCCGCCGCGCAGGTGTTCCATCTCGGCGTCGACCTTCTGGGCAAACACCTCAGGGGTCAGCGCTTTTACCAGGATCTTGATCCGGGCCTTGTACTTGTTGTCACGACGGCCATAACGGTTGTAGACCCGCAGGATCGCGTCGAGGTAGCTCAACAGGTCCTGCCACGGCAGGAATTCGTTGATGAAGGCACCCACCACCGGCGTACGGCCGAGGCCACCGCCGACGAGCACACGGAAGCCCAACTCGCCCGCGGCGTTATGCACTGGCTCCAGGCCGATGTCGTGCACTTCGATGGCGGCGCGGTCCGAGGTCGAGCCATTGATGGCGATCTTGAACTTGCGCGGCAGGTAGGCAAATTCCGGGTGGAAGGTGGTCCATTGACGGACGATCTCACACCACGGGCGCGGGTCGATCAGCTCGTCAGCGGCAACGCCGGCGAATTGGTCGGTGGTCACGTTGCGCAGGCAGTTACCGCTGGTCTGAATGGCGTGCATCTGCACGGTGGCCAATTCAGCCAGGATGTCCGGCACGTCTTCCAGGGCCGGCCAGTTGAACTGCACGTTCTGGCGGGTACTGATGTGGGCGTAGCCCTTGTCGAAATCGCGGGCAATCTTGGCCATCATGCGCGTCTGACGGGAAGTCAGTTGGCCATAAGGCACGGCAACCCGCAGCATCGGCGCAAAGCGCTGAACATAAAGGCCATTTTGCAGGCGCAGAGGGCGGAACTCTTCTTCGCTCAGTTCGCCTGCCAGATAGCGTCGGGTCTGATCACGGAACTGCTTGACGCGGTCCTCGATGATGCGCTGATCGTATTCGTCGTATACGTACATATAGGTCCTGTTCTCGGCAAATCTGCGCGCACGGCCGCGCACTCCCAACGGAGCCGGCGCACGATACCAGTTTGCGTTTATGCGCAAAAGTGATGTTTGAGTATATGCAAATAACCAAATCGCCTAATGAGAACGGTTATCGTGATACCCACATTTGTCATGCGGGCAATCATGATCTTTACTGTGCTCGTGTCTTTGTGCAATCACCTATAAAACCGACAAGAGGCGATGCTATGAGCAATCCGACCAAAGCCCGCAAGAGTGACAGCAGTGTCGATGCCTGGGCCATTCTGTTCTTGATTATCCTGGTGGTTTCCACTGCCGTGTTCTGGGTCAGCCATCAATAAAGGGTGTTACCCGAGCTGAATTGTCCGACAATCGGCAATTAACCGAGATTGACCGGCCCGATGTCATTATCATGGGCGGTCATTCCGAAGGGCTCAGGCAACGATGTTGAAGGTTCTCTGCAAGTGCTTGCTGGTGCTGAGCATGCCGTTCTGGGCGGTTGCCCAAGCGACGTCGGTGGTGTTTCTCAACCCTGGCAATTCGACCGAGACCTTCTGGGTCAGCTACGCGCAATTCATGCAGGCCGCCGCCAGGGACCTCGGCCTGGATTTGCGTGTGCGCTATTCCGAGCGCAACCCCGAGACCACGCTGTTGCAGGCCCGTGAAGCCCTGCAAGGCAGCGCGCGTCCGGACTACCTGGTGCTGGTCAACGAACAGTACATCGCCCCGCAGATCCTGCGCCTGTCCCAAGGCAGCGGGGTCAAGCTGCTGATCGTCAACAACGCGCTGACCGCGGACCAGACTCAACTGTTGGACGCGGGCAAATACCCCAACTGGATCGGCAGCCTGGTGGCCAATGACGAGGAGGCCGGCTATCTGATGCTCAAGGAACTGGTGCGCCTGCACGGCCCGGTTTCTCCGGGGCATACCCTTGACCTGCTGGCGTTCTCCGGCGTCAAGACCACCCCGGCGGCACAGCTGCGTGAACAGGGCTTGCGCCGCGCACTGAACGACTACCCGCAGGTGCGCCTGCGCCAGTTGGTGTATGGCGAGTGGAGCCGCCAGCGGGCGTTCGAACAGGCCACACAGCTGTTCAAGCGCTACCCGCAGACGGCACTGGTGTGGTCAGCCAATGATGAGATGGCGCTGGGCGCGATGGACGCGCTGCAAGACGACGGGCGCACGCCGGGCAAGGACGTGCTGTTCAGCGCGGTCAACAGTTCGCCCGAAATCCTCCAGGCACGGCTCGATGGTCGCGTCAGTGCCCTGGTGGCCGGGCACTTTACCGTCGGCGGGTGGGCGATGGTGTTGCTGCATGACGATGCCCTGGGGCTGGACATCACCCGGTATGGCGGGCGAGAGCGCAGGGAAGTGCTGTTCCAGTTGATCGACCCGGCGGCGGCTGCCCGCCTGTTGCAGATCAACGCGAGCCAGGACTACCGCGTCGACTTTCGCGCCTTGTCGGCCCAGGGCAAGCCGGTTTCCTATCGCTACCCATTCAGCCTGCAACTGCTGATGCACTGAGCCGGTTCACACCCCGGCCAGGAGCAACACCAGCTTGACGATGCCAAACAGGGTCAAGGCAAAAATCACCGTGAACAGAATGCCCAGCGCCACAAAGTGGCTGGGCTTGCCGTGGGTGAAGTCCCGAGCGCGGTTTTTGCCACTCTGCACGCCAAACGCCGCAGCCATGACGCTGTGGAGCATTTGCCAGAACGTCGGTGGTTTGTTGTTGGACTCGTCCATGGTGCCTCCGGTCAGGGGATCAGCCTTAAGGATAGTCAAGTTCGCGGGAAAGCCCCCGTGGCATCTATGTAGCCCCCGTTGAAGCGCTGCGCTCGTTGTACTGAGGCTTCTTAAAAAACGTCCTCAGGAGTTCGCATGTCAGTTTCAACCTTGTCGGCAGATTCGGGTCTGCATACCTCATTGATCAGGCAACGTCTGCCGGGCTGGGTTGCCCACAGCGCACCCGCCGACATCCGTCGCCTGCGCCCGGCTTTGCTTGCCTTGCAGCCCACGGATGGCCCGGCGCCGGCCTGGCTGGCGGCGGCGACACCCGCCTTGCGCCAGGCATTGGGCGACACGCAGCGTCGCAGCCGCACGTCGCATCAGGCGTTGGCCGGTACCCTCAAAGGGCTCAAGAGCATCACCGAGTTCGCCAGGCCGTTGCTGGTCCAGGCGTTGAACAAACGTTTCGGCCACGCCCCGGATGTGGACGCCCACGTGCTGTATTACCTGCGCTACCGTCAGCCTGTGCAGGAACACACACTGTTGCAGGCGGCGTTGCTCAACTTTGAAGGCAATGAAGACTTCACCGATCTGTCCCTCGGGCAGACCAGTGCCCTGGCGCCCAAAGGTGCGTTGCTCACCGATTACGCCGAGCCCATGGCTGCAATGCCCAGGGCCGCCTATCGCTACAGCGAGACCTTGAACATTGCCCCGGCAGACTTCGCCGCGCTGTGCCGTACCCTGGACCTGGGCGAGCAGTACCAGGCTCATCTGCGCGAGGTGTTTGAGTCGCCGACCACAAAGGCACAGGTGCGTGATCAGATGATCGCGGCGCAACGGGATCAACTGGAGTTGAGTGCGCACATCGCTGCGATCAAAGGTGAAATCAGCGCCTCGGCCCATACCCTGATCAAGGCGCTGGTTGCCGGCACCGAGCGTCCCGAACTGGATGGCCGCTCGGTACGCTACAGCCAGTTATCGATCCTCGGTTGCATACTCGGCGAGGTGCTGCTGATCCAGTCGAGCGCTGCGGATGCGCGGCTGATTGCCTGGGTGCCCGGAGCGCCGCTGTACCCGCTCAAGGAGTACGCGTCGCTGGCCGCCTTCGAGGCCGACCTGGCCGTCAACCTGCGCTCTGGCGTCTATCAGCAGTTGTTTGCCGGTTTCGTTGCCCATGATCAGGCGCCGGCTTTTCTCAGACGGCTCAAGTCCAGGTTGTTTACCTTCAAGTGGAACCCGCAGGGGTTCATGCAGCAGGTGTACGACGACCAGATCAACCTCGACCGCCGCGAGGTATTGATCAACGGGGCGTTATTCGACGTCCTGTATGAGCGGCACCTGCAACGTCTGAAGGACAACGCCCGCGCCCTGGCGGTGCCGACCGCCGAGGCAGACCGCAAGGCCGCCCAGGAACGCCACGAACACTGGTTGAGTATCGGCTTGAACCTGCTGAACGTGGCCGCGTTTGTGGTGCCGGGGCTGGGCGAGGTGATGCTGGTGGTGGCGGCTATCCAGTTGGGCCTGGAGGTTTATCACGGCATTGAGGCCTGGAAGCAGGGCGACACGGATGCCGCCTGGGGCCACCTGGAGTCGGTGGCGCTTAACCTGGCCTTTATGGCGACGCTGGCCGGCACCGGGGTTGCGGCGGGCAGGGCGCCAGCGATTCAGGTATCGCGCTGGGTCGACGGCATGGTGCCGGTCAAGCTGCCCAATGGCGAGGCGCGGTTATGGGCGCCGGACCTGACGCCTTACCGCAGCAACGTCGTGCTCGACCCGGCCCTCAGGCCGAATGCCCAGGGGCAATACCAAACCGCCGGCAAAACCTATGTACGCCTCGGCTCGGAGCTGTACGAGCAGTACTTCGATACGCGTGCCGGCAAGTGGCGCATTACCCATCCGCTCAATTCCGAGGCCTACCAGCCATTGTTGGAGCACAACAACACTGGCGCCTGGCGCCATACCCATGAAAACCCCTTGGAATGGAACCGCCTGACCCTTTTGCGTCGCTTGGGTCACGAAACAGAGGGGTTCTCCGATGCCACCCTGGTCACGGTTGGCGATATCAGCAACGTCCCGGACGACGTGCTGCGCCGGGTGCATATGGACAGCCAGCCGGTGCCGGCAGCGTTGTCCGACACCCTGCGGCACTTTCGCGCCGAGCGCGAAGCCGGTGAGGTGATCGAGCAATTGCGCAGCGGTGTGGGCCTGGACGGCCGTTATGAATACGCCTTGCCACTGGTGGTGCAAATGCCAGGCTGGCCTGTCGGCCGCGTGCTGGAGTTGTTCGAAGGGCCGGAGCCGTGGGGCACGTCGCAACGTTATGGCGGCGATCCGGCAACGTCGGCACAGGCCGCGACCATCAAGATCACCCGGCGCGAATTATTGCTCGGCAAGCTGCCCCGGATGCTGCTCGCTGAGTTGAGCGAGCGGGAGCGCGGTACGCTGCTCGGCAGCCAGGCAGTGGCCGCCGGGGTCGATACCGAACAACTGCTGCGTAGCCGTCTGGCGGACTTTGCGCTCAAGCGCAAACCGGCCCTGGCAGAGAGTCTCTTTCGCTCGGGCGAGCCCAGGCAGCCGGTATCCACGGCACTTGAGAAGCGTTTTCCAACCTTGTCCCGCAGCGCCATCCGCGAGGTGCTGGAGCAGGCCAGCCCCGCCGAGCGTGACCAACTCGCCGGCGGCAAAGGGGTAGCGGTGCGCCTGGATAACCTGGCGCGCACCCGTGCCCAGCAGCAGCGCCTGAACCGCGCCATCACAGGTTTGCATCGCCAGACCCTGGCTTCGTTCGACAGCGACCGCCTGGGCCTGCGCAGCCTGGAACATCTGCCTGGCTGGCCCAAAGCGTTGCGCCTGGAAGTGCGCAGCGACAGTGTCACCGGGCGGTTGCTCGACAGCCTGGGCCCGCAGGACGCCACCGAGCGCAAATGCCTGGTCAAGACCGGCGACACGTACCAGGCCTTTGACGAGCAGGGCGAAGCACTCAACAGCACCTTGCCCCATGGGCGCAATTTCTTCGAATCCATCATGCATGCCTTGCCCGATCATGCCCGCCAGGCGCTGGGCCTGCCGCAGGTGAGCCAGTTCGCCGAGTTGCAGCGTGCCGTGACCGGCTATGCCAGCACCCATCGCCAGGCGCTGTTCGGGTTTCTCAAATTACGTGTGCCGCGCTCCAGGCCTTCCTTGCGCCTGGCCTCCGGGCGTGTGGGATACCTCTTGAGCGGTCGTGGCGAAGGCCTTGGCCCACAGGCCTCGCTGATTGCCCGGGTGCGTGCGATCTACCCGAATATCAGCGACAACGAGGCGGCAATTTTCATACAGGATCGTCAGCTCAGCGGTGAAACACCGCAACAGATATGGCATATGATTGCCAATCGCCAGCGTGAGCTTGAGGGGCTGCAAACCACGCTCAATCACTGGGTGGCAGGCGGTGGGCACAGTCCGCAGGTTGCCGCGGCGCTGGTGAGTACCTGGCGACAGGGCTTGTACCGGGGCGCAGAACCCCATGCCTACCTGGATCTGGCGAGCGTCACCGACCTGCCGATGCTCAATGCCGATTTCTCCCATGTGCGCAGCCTC
Source organism: Pseudomonas sp. MWU16-30323 (assembly GCF_020515595.1). Classification (NCBI taxonomy): domain Bacteria; kingdom Pseudomonadati; phylum Pseudomonadota; class Gammaproteobacteria; order Pseudomonadales; family Pseudomonadaceae; genus Pseudomonas; species Pseudomonas sp. MWU16-30323. The sequence goes on along the minus strand of NZ_JAIWYM010000035.1, from coordinate 11,457 downwards.
AGATTACGTGGCGCAGCGTTGGTTGGTGAGCCTGGCGTGGCGTTGTTACGCCAGTTTCCCAAGGTCAAACGCCTGGACCTGCAGATAGAGCAAGTGCAGTTGGGTGATGTCGTCGACAGCCTTGAACCGCTCTCTGACGTCACCGAACTGGCCATTGACGGTCCCCAATTGAGCTATTCCGCTTCGCTGTTGCAACGCATCAATGGGTTGCAGCGCCTTGAGCGCCTGACCCTCACGGGGGCAATGGACAGCCTGGACGTCAGCGCCCTGGCCCGGCTGCGCACACTGACTGTCTCGGGCAGCCTGGCGCAGTGGCCGGTCGGGGTGTTTGGCCTTGAGCATCTGGAGGCATTGAGCCTGTCCGGCACGCAGATCAATTACCTGGCGTCGCCACTCATGGTGGGGCATGAACGGCTCTGGCGCGGCCTGCACCTGAAATGGTCGTTGTTTGAACCGCAGGCGTTTATGGCGGTGCTGGATCATGTGCAGAGCAGTACCGCGCACCTGGTGGATGAGGAGCAACTGGTGCGCGGGTACTGCGAGGGCAGCTTGAGCGCAGTCAAGGTGGGAGACTCCGCGTTCGTCCACAACACCATGGCCGAATTCAAGCGCCAGGGGTTGTCCCGGCGGGAGAGGGTGGAGCGGGTCAACCTGCTACGCGAAGAATTTCGCGCGCTGAACGAGGGGCTGGGCAGCTGGCAGGCACGGGAGTCGTGGGTGGATCGAACGTTGGTGGACCCTTTCTACCGCGAGCGCGCCGCTGCACATATCCTGCAATGCTGGCGTGCGGGGCTGGACGGGCGCTATGCCACCGACGGCGAAGTGGCGGGGCCGTCCACACGTCCCGGCGCGGCCGGCACGGCGCTGGACCTGTCGGGCGGTGTACTGGGTGATCTGCCGCCGCTGCCTGCGCAGGGCTTCGGCCATGTGCGGCACCTGAACCTGAGCGGTACCCGGCTGGCCTTGCCGGTACTGGACGCGTTGTTGAGCACGTGCCCCAACGTGCGCCGCCTGAACCTCAGCGGCAACAATATGCTGCAACTGCCGGCGAGCCTGAAGGATCTGGCGGCCCTGCAATATCTGGACCTGTCGCACAACATGCTGAGCGTCAACGCCACACTTCAAGCGCAACTGAGCAGCTTGTCCCGGCTGGAACGCCTGAGCATGCGTTTCAACCGTATCGGCAGGCTGGATGTCAGCGCGCTCACCCAGTTACGTCACCTGGATTTGAGCCATAGCGCCTTGCAGGAATGGCCTGCCGGGGTGTTGCGACTGCCCCTGCTCGGCGAGTTGAATTTGAGCCACAGCGCGCTGACCCAGGTGCCGCTCGAAGCACTGGGCGGGCATGACTTGCTGATGCTGCGCACCAACCTGCGTGGTTGCCCACTGACTGCCCAAGCGTGTGCCGATGTGCTGGTATTCAGTCAGCGTCTGTACCGCGACAACCCGTTGCATTACCTGCTGGATTCGCAACCCCAGAGCGCCCTTAGCGCCTACACCGAAAAACCCCTGGGTATCCCGAGTGAACACCTCGCCCACGGTACCACCGGCGGTGACCCGGAATATTTCCCGCTGGAAGTGGCGCAGGCCCCGAACCTGTTGGTGCCCTTGCCGCTGGACCCACTGGGCGCAGAGTTGAGGCTGACTCCGGCGGCCAGGTTGCGCCGGCTGGACCCGGCGTTGAGCGAGCTGGACGCGGTCAGGCGCATCGAACACTTGGCAGGTCAGGGCCTGGCGTTGCACGTCGAGGCGTGGCTGCGGGCGCGCACCCAACAATTCAATGAACTGGTAACCCGCCTCAATGAATGGATTGACGTGCGCGCCTATCGCGAAGGCGGTGGTTGGATCAGTGCCGTTGACCGGCGTCGTGCAGCGGATCGGATCCTCGACAGCTGGCGGCACAACCTGACCGCAGATCCGCTGCTGCCGGCTGTCGATGGGCGCGAGCGCCTCGATTTCAGAGAGTTGGGCCTGGGAGACCTGCCGCCCATGCCGCCCGGGCAATTCCGGCACGTCACGGAGTTGAACCTCAATGGCGTTAAGCTCACCGAGCAAGGTTCCAACGACTTCCTGAGAGGTTTCACCCAGACCCACCGCCTGAACCTCAATCACAACCGGCTTATCAGCCTGCCTCATGCATTAAGTGAACTGACGGCCCTCAAGCATCTGGAGGTGGCGCACAACGATTTGCGCACCAGCCCGGCGCTGCAGGCGCAACTGGACCAACTGGTGCAACTGGAATCGCTGGACCTGAGCGAAAACACCCTTGAAATGCTGAGTATCCAGTCCATGCCCGACCTGCAAAGCCTTAACCTTCATGGCAATATCCTTGAGGGCTGGCCGGTGGGCGTGCTGGAGGCGCCGAATCTGCGTGCCCTCGACCTCAGCAACAACCAGATTGAATCCATTCCCGAACAAGCGTTTGCCGATCAGTATCAGCCGTTGATGCGCGGCACCCACCTGGCGGACAACCTGTTGGTGGAAACGACCCTCAGGAACTTGCGCGAATACACCGCAGACACCGGCATCGACTTGGGGTTTTCCCCCGACGATGTGGATGAATGGCTCGACGGCCAGGAACGTTCGGACGAGGACGACCCGGTCGATGTGCATCCCGAGCTGTTGACCCCCGCCGAACAGAAAGCCCAATGGTTCACCGGCGTGCCCGCCGACTCGACGCGGCATGTGCTATGGGATGCGCTCAAGGCAATGGACGGCAGTGACGACTTTTTCTACATCCTCACCCAACTGCGCAACGCCAAGGATTTCAGCTCCGACAAGGCCGAGTTGACACGCAGGGTCTGGGAGGTGCTGGACGCCGCTCACGAATACCCGGCACTGCAGGATGAGTTGTTCAGCAAGGCCCAGGCCATGCGGGTGCGAGTGACGTGCGGGGACGGCTGGATCCTGTTGTTCAGCGACCTGGAAGTCAGTGTGTATGAGTTCAAGGCGCTCAAGGCGGTGGCACCGGAGCAGCAGGGTGCCGGCTTGTTGAAGCTGGCGACCGGCATGATCCGTCTCGAGGCCGTGGAGGGCGTGGCCAACACGGCGATTGCGCGCCGGCCGGATATCGACCCGGCGGAGATTCGCCTGGCCTATCGGATTGGCCTGGCCCGGCGCCTGGAACTGCCGCGCCAGCCATCGACCATGCTCTACCGCAATTTGGCTCAGGTGACTAAAGCTGACATCGACGCCGCCTATACGCAAATTCTGGAAAAAGAGGCCACGCCGGGGTTCAACGAGCAACTGGTGGATCGCAAATACTGGGTCGACCACCTCAAGCGCCAATACCCGGACGAGTTCGCCGCGCTGACCGCCCGGCACCAGGTCAAGGTCGACGCCCTGGAGACCCAGTATCCGGATATCAACCCGCAGTACCTCAAGGAAATCGCGGCACTGGATACGCAAAACCGCAACGAGCAGCAGACCCTGGCCATTGAGCTATCCGCGCGCGAACGCACGCGGCTGGCTCAGTTGTCGTAACCCAGGTTCGGCGCCAGCCACCGCTCGGTCACGGCCAGGTCCTGGCCTTTGCGAGCGGTGTAGCTCGTGACCTGATCCTTGTCGACTTTACCCACGGCAAAGTACTGCGCCTGCGGGTGAGCGAAGTACCAGCCGCTGACGGCCGCGGCCGGGAACATCGCGTAGTGCTCGGTCAGGAACACACCGCTGCGGCCGGCGTGCATTTCGCGGGCTTCAGGGTCCAGCAGTTGGAACAACTGGGCCTTCTCGGTGTGATCCGGGCACGCCGGGTAGCCCGGGGCAGGGCGGATGCCGCTGTACTGCTCCTTGATCAGCGCGTCGTTATCCAGCACTTCGTCCTTGGCGTAGCCCCAGTGTTCTTTACGCACTTGCTGGTGCAGCCACTCGGCGCAGGCTTCGGCCAGGCGGTCGGCCAACGCTTTAACCATGATCGAGTTGTAGTCGTCGCCAGCGTCCTGGTAGGCCTTGGCGACTTCCTCGGCACCGATGCCGGCGGTGGTAATGAAGCCACCGATGTAGTCGGTCACGCCGCTGTCTTTGGGCGCGACGAAGTCGGCCAGGGAGAAGTTCGGCTTGCCGTCGGTCTTGATGATCTGCTGGCGCAAATGGTGCAGCTTGGCAATCGGCTGGCCATCGTCGCCGTAGACTTCCAGGTCATCGTCCTGCACCTGGTTGGTCGGCCAGAAACCGAATACCGCGCGGGCGCTGATGAGTTTTTCATCGATCAGCTTCTTGAGCATTTCCTGTGCGTCGGCGTACAGCGCCGTCGCCGCTTCACCCACCACTTCATCGGTGAGGATGCGCGGGAACTTGCCGGCCAGGTCCCAGGAGATGAAGAACGGCGTCCAGTCGATGTACTCGGCCAGGACGTTGAGGTCGATATTGTCCAGCACCTTCGAGCCGGTAAATGTCGGCTTGACCGGCGTGTAGCTGCTCCAGTCGAACTGCGGCTTCTTGGCGATGGCGGCCGGGTAGCTCAGGCGCTCCGTGCGGGCGCTGCGGTTGGAGGTGCGCTCGCGCACGTCGATGTATTCCAGGCGGGTTTTTTCAACGAACGCCGGCTTCAATTCCTTGGACAGCAATTGCGTCGCCACGCCCACGGCGCGGGAGGCGTCGGTGACGTAGATCACCGCGTCATTGCTGTACTTGGGCTCGATCTTCACCGCCGTGTGAGCCTTGGAGGTGGTGGCGCCACCGATCATCAGCGGCAGGTGGAAATCCTGGCGCTGCATCTCGCGGGCGACGTGCACCATCTCGTCCAGGGACGGCGTAATCAGCCCCGACAGGCCGATGATGTCGCACTTCTGTTCCTTGGCCACTTGCAGGATTTTCTCGGCCGGGACCATCACGCCCAGGTCGACAATGTCATAGCCGTTGCAACCCAGCACCACGCCAACGATGTTCTTGCCGATGTCGTGCACGTCGCCCTTCACCGTGGCCATCAGGATCTTGCCCTTGGCTTCCGGCTTGTCGCCTTTTTCCAGCTCGATGAACGGGATCAAGTGGGCCACGGCCTGCTTCATCACCCGGGCGGATTTCACCACCTGGGGCAGGAACATTTTGCCGGCGCCGAACAGGTCGCCGACGATGTTCATGCCGGACATCAGCGGCCCTTCGATCACCTCGATCGGGCGCGCGAACGACTGCCGGGATTCCTCGGTGTCTTCGACGATGTGGGTGGTGATGCCCTTGACCAGCGCGTGTTCCAGGCGCTTGTTCACCGGCCAGCCGCGCCACTCTTCAGTCTCGGCTTCCTTGACGCTGCCGTCGCCCTTGTACTTGTCGGCAATGGCGAGGAGGGCGTCGGTGCCTTCCGGGGTGCGGTTGAGTACTACGTCTTCCACCGCGTCACGCAGCTCGGCCGGGATCTGGTCGTAGATCTCCAGCTGGCCGGCGTTGACGATACCCATGCTCAGGCCGTTGCGGATCGCGTACAGCAGGAACACCGAGTGGATCGCTTCACGCACCGGGTTGTTGCCACGGAACGAGAACGATACGTTGGACACGCCGCCGGAAGTCAGTGCGTACGGCAGCTCGTCGCGGATATAGGCACAGGCGTTGATAAAGTCGACGGCGTAGTTGTTGTGCTCTTCGATACCGGTGGCGACCGCGAAGATGTTCGGGTCGAAGATGATGTCTTCCGGCGGGAAGCCGACTTCATTTACCAGGATGTCGTAGGAGCGTTTGCAGATTTCTTTCTTGCGCGCTTCGGTGTCGGCCTGGCCGGCTTCGTCGAACGCCATCACCACCACTGCCGCGCCGTAGCGCTTGCACAGCTTGGCGTGGTGAATGAACTGCTCCACGCCTTCCTTCATGCTGATGGAGTTGACGATGCCCTTGCCCTGGATGCATTTCAGGCCGGCCTCGATCACTTCCCACTTGGAGGAGTCGATCATGATCGGTACGCGGGAGATGTCCGGCTCGCCGGCAATCAGGTTGAGGAAGGTCACCATGGCCTTCTTCGAATCCAGCATGCCTTCGTCCATGTTGATGTCGATCACCTGGGCACCGGCTTCCACCTGCTGCAGGGCGACTTCCAGGGCTTCGGTGTAGTTGTCTTCACGGATCAAACGGGCGAAGCGGGCGGAACCGGTGATGTTGGTGCGCTCGCCGACGTTGACGAACAACGAACTGCGATCAATGGTGAACGGTTCCAGGCCCGACAGGCGGCAGGCCTTCGGAATGTCCGGGATCGGGCGCGGTGCGTAACCGGCCACGGCCTTGGCGATGGCTTCGATGTGGCCCGGCGTGGTGCCGCAGCAACCGCCGACGATGTTCAGGAAGCCGCTCTGGGCGAATTCTTCGATGACCTTCGCGGTTTGCGACGGCAGTTCGTCGTACTCGCCGAATTCGTTGGGCAGGCCGGCGTTCGGGTGCGCCGACACGTGGGTGTTGGCCTTGTTCGACAGCTCTTCCAGGTACGGACGCAGCTCGCTCGCGCCCAGTGCGCAGTTCAGGCCCACAGACAGCGGCTTGGCGTGGCTGACCGAGTTCCAGAACGCTTCGGTGGTCTGGCCCGACAGGGTGCGGCCCGAGGCATCGGTGATGGTGCCGGAGATCATGATCGGCAGTTCGACGTTCAGTTCCTCGAACACGCCCTGTACGGCGAAGATCGCAGCCTTGGCGTTGAGGGTGTCGAAAATGGTCTCGATCAGGATCAGGTCGGCGCCGCCCTCGATCAGGCCTTTGGTGGCTTCGGTGTAGTTTTCCACCAGCTCATCGAAGGTCACGTTGCGGTAGCCGGGGTTGTTCACATCGGGCGACAGCGAGCAGGTACGGCTGGTCGGGCCGAGCACGCCGGCGACGAAGCGCGGCTTGGCCGGGTTTTCCAGGGTCTTGGCGTCGGCGATCTTGCGCGCCAGGCGCGCGCCTTCTACGTTTAATTCGTAGGCCAGGTCTTCCATGCCGTAATCGGCCATGGAAATGCGCGTGGCGTTGAAGGTATTGGTTTCCAGGATGTCGGCGCCGGCATCCAGGTAGGCTTTTTCGATGCCGCCGATCACGTCCGGACGGGTGATCACCAGCAGGTCGTTATTGCCCTTGACGTCGCTCGGCCAGTCGGCGAAGCGTTTGCCACGGTAGTCTTGCTCTTCCAGCTTGTAGCTCTGGATCATCGTGCCCATGCCGCCGTCGAGGATCAGGATGCGTTCCTTGAGGGCTTGGTGGAGGGCTTGCAGACGAGCGCTACGATCGGGCATGGGACTACTCTGGTCAGGTATTACGGAGGGCGAAGATCATAACAAACCTGTGCGCTTTTAGAGCATGTGCCGGGTTTACATGAATATCGCTCATGTTGGCGAGGGTGTTACATCGGTAGAATCGACTGCTTTTTCACTGCACGCATTGAATCGGGACCGGGAACATGTCACTTCGCCTCATCGTCAGCGCCGCGTTTGCGCTGTTCGCCCTCACCGCACAGGCAGAAGGTCCCGCCCCGGCGATCTCTTATACCCGTGATATCCAGCCGATCTTCACCGAGAAATGCGTGGCCTGCCACGCCTGCTATGACTCGGCCTGCCAGCTCAACCTGGGCAGTGCCGAAGGTGCCGCACGTGGCGCGACCAAAGTACCGGTGTATGACGGCGAACGCAGCCAGGCCAGCCAGCCCACCCGTTTGTTCTATGACGCCTTCGGCAAGGCCGCCTGGCAGCAAAAGGATTTCTACTCGGTACTCGACGCCCAGGGCAGCCAGGCTGCACTGATGGCGCGCATGCTGGAGCTGGGGCATAACGCGCCGCTCGCGCCTAACGCCAAACTGCCCGACGACATCGTGCTGGGCCTGAACCGCGAAAATACCTGCCCGATGCCGGGGGAATTCAACGCCTACGCAGGTAACCACCCGAAGGAAGGCATGCCGCTGGCCGTCACCGGCCTGACCGACCAGCAGTACCAGACCCTGCAACGCTGGCTGGCCTCCGGTGCACCGATCGACGAACAAGGCCTGGCCCCCAGTGCCCAGGAAGCCTTGCAAGTGCAGCAATGGGAAAACCTGTTCAACCAGCCCGGCGCCCGGGAAAGCCTGGTGGCGCGCTGGTTGTTCGAGCACCTGTTCCTCGCCCACATCTACTTTGAAGGCGGCGAGCCGGGGCATTTCTTCCAGTGGGTACGCTCGCGCACCCCGAGCGGGCAGCCGATCGACCTGATCAACACCCGCCGCCCCAACGACGACCCGGGCACCCAGGTGTACTACCGCTTGTGGCCGGTGCAGGGGGTGATCGTGCACAAGACCCACATCACCTATCCGTTCAGCGCCGAGAAAATGGCCCGGATCAAGTCGCTGTTCTACACCCATGACTGGCAGGTGAACGCCTTGCCGGGCTACGGGCCGGGCCGGCGGGCCAACCCGTTCGAGACCTTCGAGGCGATTCCGGCCAAGGCGCGCTACCAGTTCATGCTGGATAACGCCGAATACTTCGTGCGTACCTTTATTCGCGGGCCGGTATGCCGTGGGCAAATCGCCACGGACGTAATCCGCGACAACTTCTGGACCCTGTTCCAGGACCCCGACCACGACCTGTACATCACCGATGCCCGCTACCGCGGCCAGGCCACGCCGTTGCTGGCGATGCCCGGGCAGATTGATGATGTGGGCAGCGTACTCAGCCTCTGGCTCAAATACCGCGACAAGCGCAACGAGTACGAAGCGTTGCGCCGGGACAGCTATGCCAACCTGCCGCCGCCGAGCTGGTCGAGTCTGTGGGCGGGCAACGACAACGCCTTGTTGAGCATCTTCCGTCACTTCGACAGCGCCTCGGTGACCAAGGGCTTGATTGGCGAAGTGCCGCAAACCCTGTGGCTGTTCGACTATCCGTTGCTGGAGCGCACCTACTACCAGTTGGCGGTGAATTTCGATGTGTTCGGCAACGTTTCCCATCAGGCCCAGACGCGCCTGTATTTTGACCTGATCCGCAACGGTGCCGAGCAGAACTTCCTGCGCCTGATGCCGGCGGACTCGCGGGATGATTTCCTCGACGACTGGTACCAGAACAGCGGCAAGGTCAAGCTGTGGCTGGACTATGAAGCCATCGACGATGACAAACCCACGGGCCTCAAGCTCGATGAAAAGGACCCCAAGCGCGACTTCGCCAACCAGTTGCTGGCCCGTTACGGCGACCTGAACGCCAGCCCGGACCCGATCAACCGTTGCGTCAGCGCCTATTGCTCGCGTCCGGGCATTGACCCTGCGTTGCAGGATGCCGAACAGGCCCTGAGCCGCCTGACCAATCGCCCGGCGGCGGGGCTCAAGGTGATCGACCTGTTGCCGGAAGCGACCATGCTGCGCATCGAAACCCGCAGCGGCAAACGTGAGATGTACAGCCTGTTGCGCAACCGCGCCCATAGCAACGTGGCCTTCATGCTCGGTGAGGCTTATCGCTATCAGCCTGGCCTGGACACCGTGACCATCTACCCGGGGGTGCTGAGCAGCTACCCGAACTTCATGTTCAACATTCCGGCGGAGCAAGTACCGGAGTTTGTCGCCGCGATGGAGAACGCCAAGGACGCCAATCGCTTCGAGAAAATTGTCGACCGCTGGGGCATCCGCCGCAGCCATCCGCAGTTCTGGCAGTACTTCCACGACCTGTCGCAGTACATCCGCGAAACCACGCCGGTGGAAGAGGGCGTGCTGGACATGAACCGCTACGAGAATCTTTGATCGACCTTTGACCGTCGACGGCTGTCCCAAGCCATAGGCGCCGGAATAACCGGTGTTGAGGGTTGGGAGAGCGGGTCGACGATGTTGATTTCAGTACAGGCACTGCGCGCCCTGGCGGCCTGGACCGTGGTGGGTCATCACTTCATGCAGATTTTCTTTGGTTTCCAGGCTGATTCGGCGCTGGGCCACCTGTTTGTCGACAAGGGCGCGGCGGGCGTGGATGTGTTTTTCGTCATCAGTGGTCTGGTGATCTTCCTTTCCACCGAGAACAAACAGCTGCCGCCCTGGCGATTCCTGGTGTATCGCCTGCTGCGGATCGTCCCGGCGTACTGGTTCTACACGGTGTTGATGGCGCTGCTGGTGGTGTTTGCCCGGCCGGTGTTGCCGGACCAGAGCGTCGATGCGGCCCATGTGTTGATGTCCTTGCTGTTTATACCTTCCGAAAATCCCGGTGGTTATGGGGTGTACCCGACCCTGAATGTCGGCTGGACCCTGAACTACGAAATGCTCTTCTACGTGCTGTTTGCCTGGGCGCTGCTGTTTCGCCGGCAGTGGCGGGTGCTGGTGGTGGGCGCGTTACTGTTCGCGGTGTGCCAGGCGTGGACGTCGTTTGGTTGGATCAGCGATTTCTATCGTTCCGACATCGTGTATGAGTTCTTGCTGGGGATTGGCATCGGCATGCTGTACCGCAAGGGCTGGATTCGCCCCGGCCTGTGGCTGCCGCTGGTGGGTATTGCCGGTGCGCTGCTGGCGATCTATCACTGGCCGGCATCGCCGCGGGCCCTGACCTGGGGCTTGCCGAGTGCGGTGCTGGTGGTGGCCTGTATCTCGATGGAACGCTATTTCGAGCGCAGCCGCCTGCTCAAGGTGATGGGGGACTGTTCCTATTCGGTCTATCTGATGCACGTGCTGGTGCTGTCAGCCGGCGGTTTTGTCGCCCAGCGTTATGGGGTGAATGCCTACGTGATGCTCGGCGTGTGCTTGGTGCTGATCGCCCTGGGGTCGCTGGCCAGCTATCACTGGCTGGAAAAGGGTAGCTATCGTCGGCTTAAAGGCTGGTTCGATGGCGACGAACGGTTTGTTCTTTCCCGACAAAAATACTAGGACTTTGTACCTCGGTAATAATTTGGCGTAAACTGCCGGCAAGCCTGCGAGGAGTTTCCATGACCGCTATTACCATTACCGACGCCGCCCACGATTACCTGGCTGATCTGCTGTCGAAGCAGAACACCCCGGGCATCGGGATCCGCGTCTTTATCACCCAGCCCGGCACCCAGTACGCAGAGACGTGCATTGCCTACTGCAAGCCGGGAGAAGAAAAACCTGAAGATACGGCGCTGGGGCTGAAAAGCTTCACGGCGTATATTGATGCGTTCAGTGAAGCGTTCCTTGACGATGCAGTGGTTGATTACGCCACTGATCGTATGGGGGGCCAGCTGACCATCAAGGCGCCGAACGCCAAGGTGCCGAACGTTAATGCGGATAGCCCGATTAACGAGCGCATCAACTATTACCTGCAGACCGAGATCAATCCCGGGCTGGCCAGCCATGGTGGTCAGGTGAGCCTGATTGACGTGGTGGATGATGGTATTGCTGTGTTGAAGTTTGGTGGCGGTTGCCAGGGCTGTGGCCAGGCGGACGTGACCTTGCGTGAGGGTATTGAGCGTACGCTGCTTGAGCGGGTTCCGGAGCTCAAGGGTGTGCGGGATGTGACTGACCATACGCAGAAAGAAAACGCCTACTACTGAGGGTGTTCGTTGCGGATGTGGAGAAAACGGCGCCCCGTGAGCGCCGTTTTTTTATGGTTTGGGTTAGGTATG
>NZ_JAIWYM010000034.1:0-58282 GCF_020515595.1 Pseudomonas sp. MWU16-30323 | reverse complement strand
CGTTTTGCTTACTTTTGCGCTCTTCAAAAGTGAGCCGCTGTAAGAGCGGAACCCATAGCGGCCGTTACGCAGATAACGGATATACACCCAAAGCACCCCCAATCTCACCACAGACCATCTTCAGTCACCACTGAGGCAACCTGTCACGCGGCAAAAGACCACGCCTTGCTCTCGCGAAAATGGGACTACTCTTTCAGCAATGCTTGACCCAGATCAAAACCTTCGCCGGGATTGCTCTGGCGGCCGCAAGGCCAGAATCCCTGCGTGGTTGGTTATAAAAAGAAACGAATTTGAATTCGCCACACTCCATATCCGTGGGGGCAGTGGGTGCAGGCCTCCAGCCAGCATTCGGTATTACCTGACAGAGGAAGACTTATGTTCGGTTTGGAGGCGCTAGATCTCGCCCGAATTCAATTCGCGTTCACCATCTCATTCCATATCCTGTTCCCGGCCATCACCATCGGCCTGGCCAGTTACCTTGCGGTGCTGGAAGGCCTGTGGCTCAAGACCCACAACGACACCTACCGTGACCTCTACCATTTCTGGTCGAAGATCTTTGCCGTCAACTTCGGCATGGGCGTGGTCTCCGGTCTGGTCATGGCCTATCAGTTCGGCACCAACTGGAGCCGCTTCTCGGACTTCGCCGGCGCCGTCACTGGGCCGTTGCTGACCTATGAAGTGCTCACGGCGTTCTTCCTCGAAGCCGGCTTCCTTGGGGTCATGCTGTTTGGCTGGAACAAGGTCGGACGCAAGCTGCACTTCTTTGCCACGGTGATGGTGGCCGTCGGCACGCTGATCTCGACCTTCTGGATTCTCGCGTCCAACAGCTGGATGCAGACGCCACAGGGCTTTGAAATCATTGATGGCCGGGTGATTCCTACCGACTGGCTGGCTGTGATCTTCAACCCGTCGTTCCCCTATCGTCTGATGCACATGGCCACGGCAGCCTTCGTCGCGACCGCGTTCTTCGTCGGTTCTTCGGCAGCCTGGCACTTGCTGCGCGGCAAAGACAACCCGGCGATCCGCACCATGCTGTCGATGGCGATGTGGATGGCGCTGATCGTCGCGCCGATCCAGGCGGTCATCGGTGACTTCCACGGCCTGAATACCCTGAAGCATCAGCCGGCGAAGATCGCCGCGATTGAAGGCCACTGGGAAAATATCGGCAACGAGCCCACGCCGCTGATCCTGTTCGGCTGGCCGGACATGAAGGCTGAAAAAACCAGGTTCGCGGTGGAAATCCCGTACCTGGGCAGCCTGATCCTGACCCACTCCCTGGACAAGCAGGTGCCGGCCCTCAAGGAGTTCCCGCCTGAAGACCGTCCCAACTCGACCATCGTGTTCTGGTCGTTCCGGGTCATGGTGGGCCTGGGCTTCCTGATGATCTTTACCGGCCTGTTCAGCCTCTGGCTGCGCAAGGGCGACAAGATGTACACGTCCAAGCCGTTCCTGTACCTGGCGCTGTGGATGGGCCCATCCGGTCTGATCGCAATTCTCGCCGGCTGGTTCACCACCGAAATCGGCCGACAGCCGTGGGTGGTCTACGGGCTGATGCGCACGGCGGACGCCTCGTCCAACCACAGCTTTGCGCAGATGAGCATTACGTTGGTGTTGTTTGTGGTGGTGTACTTTGCGCTGTTCGGCGCGGGCCTGGGCTACATGATGCGCCTGGTGCGCAAAGGTCCGGTGATCAACGAGGGTGCAGAGGTCAGCCATGGTGGCCCCGGTCAGAAACGCACACCGGCCCGGCCATTGTCGGCCGCCGATGACAGCCATGACGCCGATCACGGCGACAGCCTGAACAAGGGGAACTGAGCCATGGGTATTGATCTTCCGCTGATCTGGGCCGTGATCATCATCTTCGGCATCATGATGTACGTGGTCATGGATGGCTTTGACCTGGGGATCGGCATTCTCTTCCCGTTTATCCCGGGCAAGACCGACCGTGACGTGATGATGAACACCGTCGCCCCCGTGTGGGACGGCAACGAAACCTGGCTGGTACTGGGCGGCGCGGCGTTGTTTGGCGCGTTCCCGCTGGCCTATTCGGTGGTGCTCTCGGCGCTGTACCTGCCACTGATGCTGATGCTGATAGGGCTGATCTTTCGCGGCGTGGCGTTTGAGTTCCGCTTCAAGGCCAAGGACGACAAGCGTCACCTGTGGGACAAGGCCTTCATCGGCGGCTCGCTGGCGGCGACGTTCTTCCAGGGCGTAGCGCTGGGGGCGTTCATTGATGGCATCCCGGTGGTCGACCGCCAGTTTGCCGGTGGTTCACTGGATTGGCTGACGCCGTTCACGATGTTCTGCGGCGTGGCCCTGATCGTGGCGTATGCGCTGTTGGGTTGCACCTGGTTGATCATGAAGACCGAAGGCAGCTTGCAGGAGAAGATGCACAACCTGGCGCGGCCCCTGGCCTTCGTGGTGCTGGCGGTGATCGGTATCGTCAGCCTCTGGACGCCGCTGGCCCATCCGGAAATCGCGTCGCGCTGGTTCACCCTGCCGAATCTGTTCTGGTTCTTGCCCGTGCCGATCCTGGTGCTGGTGACCATGTACGGACTGATTCGCGCCGTGGCCCGCAATGCGCACTACACGCCGTTCCTGCTGACGCTGGTGCTGATCTTCCTTGGCTACAGCGGCTTGGGGATCAGCCTGTGGCCGAACATCATCCCGCCATCGGTATCGATCTGGGACGCCGCCGCGCCGCCGCAAAGCCAGGGCTTCATGCTGGTGGGCACCTTGTTCATCATCCCGTTCATCCTGGGCTACACCTTCTGGAGCTACTACGTGTTCCGCGGCAAGGTCACCCACGAAGACGGCTATCACTAGGAGGATTGACTCATGTCCGGCAAACCTTCGTTGCACGACATCGAACAGGCCGAGAAAAAGCCGCTCTGGCAGCGCCTGGGCTGGCTGGCGATGATCTGGACCGGCAGCGTCCTGGCCCTGTTCGTGGTGGCCAGCCTGATGCGCCTGTTCATGAATGCCGCGGGCCTGACCACCCACTGACATCCCGTTGTAACCATTGCCCTCCTTTATGGAGGGCTTTTTTATTTGCGCGCCTTGAGGACCACGAACTTCGGCGTGGTCGCCACTTGCTCGACGCCGCGGAACAACCGCGCCAACTTGGTGTGATAACCCAAGTGACGGTTGCCGACGATGTACAGGGCGCCGCCCACTACCAAAGCTTCCCGCGCCTGCTGGAACATGCGCCAGGCGAGGAAGTCTCCCACCACTTGCTGCTGGTGGAACGGCGGGTTGCACAGCACCACATCCAGTGACTGCGCTTCCTGATCGGCCAGGCCGTCGCCGGGGCGAATCAGCACGTCACGTTCGCCCAGTGCCGCGCGCCAGTTCTCGGCCGCCGATTGCACCGCCATATAAGACTCGTCGACCAGCGTGTACTGCGCCTCGGGGTTTTGCAGCGCGCTGGCAATCGCCAGGACGCCATTACCGCAACCCAGGTCGGCTACGCGGGCGCCGCCCAGGTTTTGCGGCAGGTGCGGCAGGAAGGCCCGGGTGCCGATGTCCAGGCCTTCGCGGCAGAACACGTTGGCGTGGTTGAGCAGTTCGATGGCCGGAGTTTCCAGGCTATAGCGTGTAGGGTAGGGCGATACAGCGTGTGGCCGATCGGCCAGGGTGGCGATCAGCAGGCGGGCCTTTTTTACCGCCAGTGAGGCGTGCATCGGGCCGACATAGCGCTCCAGCAATTCGCCGGCAGCCCGTGGCAAGTGCTTGACCATCGCCCCGGCAATCACCTCGGCGCCGGGTGCCAATTGGCCTTGCAGGCGAATCAGTTGTTCTTCGAGCAGGGCCAGGGTTTTCGGCACGCGGATCAGCACGCGGTCGAAAGGCCCGGTCGGTGTTTGGCTGGCGGACAGGAACGTTACCGCGTCGAAGGCCTTGCCGTTACGTGCCAGGTTTTTTTCCAGACCCAGGGCACCGAGGAACGAGTCACCACTGGAGGTGACCTGCACATGCCCTTCGAGGCTGGCCGCCAGCGCGCCGAAACTGTCGTTGAGCACCAGTACGCGGGTCGCAGGCGTCGGCTGCTGTTCCGCCAGGTAGCTGAGCAAATACTCATCGGCTGCATCAAACGCTTGTAGCGGGTCGTTGTGCTGTTCTGGCTGACGGATCAGGTCGAGTTGGGCGAAGGGGCTGTCGAGCAGGGGCATGGCGGGGGAGACTCTGGGTAAGCGAACCATCGGGGTGAGCGGCGACGCGAGGCGCATCAGGGGCTCGCGTCATCACCCGGAACTGGCCGCAAATGTTACTTTTTTTTCCCCTGGATTACATGCGGTGTTTAAAACAACCCGCATTTCACTGCCGTGATCACTGCGGCAATCTTGTTACTGACCCCCAGTTTCTTCATCGCACTGCTGATATGGAAGCCGACCGTGCGTTCGGACAGGCACAGGATGGTGGCGATGTCCGAGGCGGTCTTGCCCATGGCCGACCATTGCAGGATTTCGGTTTCACGCGGGGTCAATTTGCTGGGCGCTTGCGGACTGGGCGTGTCTGCGTATTTTTTGGCCACCACCGCGTGCATGGCGTGGCAAATCCAGAGTACTTGTCCGGCTTTTTCATAGAGTTCTTCAGGGCCCACTGGGCCGATGGTACGCCCCAGGCTCAACATGCTGAAAACACCCTGGAAGTCATGAACCGATTGGGTCCATCCGAAATTCAATCCGTTGGACTGGGCGTGAGCCCATAAGTCCGGTACCGAGGAAAAGGTTTTCTCGTCCCATACGATCGGTAGAACCGAGCGTTTGCAATGCGAAACCACAGGGTCTAGGTCGAAGTAGTGCTCTTGCCTGTACAGCGTATTCCATTCATTTGAATAGTTGTTGAGGTTGAAAGTTTTCGTTTGGTTGTTGGGTAGATTAGAACTCAGGGTGAATGCGCAGTATTGGAAGCCAAGCTCGTAAGTCAGGTTGAGGGCCGCTTCGTACATGCTGGTTATTTCGCTTTCCCCTTCGAGTTTGGGCAGGCGGGTGTTGTGCCAGTTGACCATCGGTAACTCTCCATGTGCACGGTTTTTTACATGGGGTACTTCCAAGGCCCCCGGTTACGGCATGAAAAAATAGTGTAGGACAACGGCTACAGCTCGAAATGAAAAATTGGTTATGTTCAGTCGGACGTTAGGCCAACAACATTTGTACAACCGAACTACGGTGTACAACTTTCAAGCGTTCGATAAGATTTTTCTATTTTATTTAAGGACTTGCTATGAGTGCAGCGTGTTAAAGATCAGCTGCATTCCCTCATCTAATGGCTTGTTGGAAGACGGCTAATAGCCAAATATTTAGTACCGCCCAGCCGTTGCCCCTGTGTGCAGCAGCAATGCCAGCACAAACCATCGGTGTTTCCAGGCGGCGCTTTGAGGGACACTAGGGGCCTCTGCAAATGGAGTTTCCCATGACGGCCAGTGCTGAAAAATACACCCGCCAGACCTTGCTCGACGTGCAATCGCTGACCCCCAGCCTGTTTACCCTGCGCACTACCCGAGACCCGGGCTTTCGCTTTCGCGCCGGGCAATTCGTGCGCCTGGGGGTGACCAAGGCCGATGGCAGTATTGTGTGGCGGGCCTATTCGGTGGTGTCCTCGCCCTTTGACGAGCACCTGGATTTCTTCTCTATCGTCGTGCCGGGTGGCGAGTTCACCAGTGAGCTCAGCCGCCTGCGCGAGGGCGATACCCTGCTGGTGGAACGCCAGGCCACGGGTTTTCTGACCCTGGACCGGTTTGTGGATGGTCGCGATCTGTGGCTGTTGGGCACTGGTACCGGTATTGCGCCGTTTCTGTCGATCCTGCAGGACTTCGAGGTCTGGGAAAAATTCGAGCGGATCATCCTCGTCTATAGCGCCCGCGAAGCAAGGGAGTTGGCTTACCAGTCGTTGATCCATGAGCTGGGCGAACGAGAGTACCTGGCGGAGCACGCCCACAAGCTCACTTACCTTCCCATCGTCACCCGCGAGCAACATCCGGGCGCGCTGAATGGCCGGATTACTACGCTGATCGAGAATGGTGAACTGGAACGCGCCGCAGGTGTGGCGCTGACCCCTGAGCATTCCAGAGTGATGATTTGCGGCAACCCGCAGATGATCGACGACACGCGCCAGTTGCTGAAACAGCGTGACATGCAACTGAGCCTGACCCGCCGCCCAGGCCAGGTCGCGGTAGAAAACTACTGGTAAAACAAAGGCGCCCTGCAGGCGCCTTTACTTTAATTGCCGAGCTTACTCGGGCTTGCTGTTCTGTGCCTTGAGCAGATCGCGGATCTCCCCCAGCAGCACTTCTTCCTTGGTCGGGACCGGCGGCAGGCTAGGTGCCACGGCTTCTTCACGCTTCAGGCGATTGATGGCCTTCACGCCCATGAAGATCGCAAACGCAACGATCACAAAGTCGATCACGCTCTGGATGAACTTGCCGTACGCCAGTACGACGGCAGGCGCATCGCCCTGGGCGGCTTTAAGCGTTACGGCCAGGTCGCCGAAGTCGACTCCCCCGATCAACAGGCCGATGGGTGGCATCACCACGTCGCCTACAAAGGAGGAAACGATTTTGCCGAAGGCGGCGCCGATGATAATACCGACGGCCATGTCGACCACATTACCTTTGACCGCGAAGGCCTTGAACTCACTTAACACGCCCATAGGTTATTCCTTGTTACAGATGAGGAGGTAGAAGCCAGTGTAAGACAGTGTGGCGCGGCTTGCGCGACACAACTGCTTACAGTGTCCGTTTTTATCGACACATTAAATCGCAAATAGTTTGCAAAGTGCCATCAATCGCGCGCGGAATACCCGCTATTTCAGGGGGTTACCACACTATTTTCTTAATCGGGTTGGTACGGCTTTTCTATTTATCTTCTGACTCCCGGGTCACTAGCCTCTGGCAAGCACAACTCAATGTGCACTAAAAAAACCAGAGGATACCTCGATGAAAAACCCTATTAGCCGCGGGCCTATTTCTGCGCGACAGGTGCTGTTTGTAGTGAGCGCCAGTCTTCTTTCGCTGTCCGTACACGCCGCCAACCTCACCCGTGATAATGGTGCAGCGGTTGGTGACAATCAGAACTCGCAAACCGCCGGGGCCAATGGCCCGGTCCTGTTGCAAGACGTGCAACTGATCCAGAAACTACAGCGCTTTGATCGTGAGCGTATTCCAGAGCGTGTTGTACATGCCCGAGGCACCGGCGCCCACGGTACGTTCACCGTCACCGACAACCTCAGCGACCTGACCAAGGCCAAGGTATTTGCCGCCGGCGAAGCCACGCCGGTATTTGTGCGGTTTTCTGCGGTCGTTCACGGCAACCATTCGCCGGAAACCCTGCGTGACCCACGCGGCTTCGCCACCAAGTTCTACACCGCCGAAGGTAACTGGGACTTGGTCGGTAATAACTTCCCGACGTTCTTTATTCGCGATGCGATCAAGTTCCCGGACATGGTTCACGCCTTTAAACCAGACCCGCGCACTAACCTGGATGACGATTCCCGTCGCTTTGACTTCTTCTCCCATGTTCCGGAGTCCACTCGTACGTTGACCGAGTTGTATTCGGACTCCGGCACGCCTGCCAGTTACCGGGAAATGGACGGTAACGGTGTACACGCCTACAAGTTGATTAACGCCAAGGGCGAAGTGCACTACGTCAAGTTCCACTGGAAGAGCCTGCAAGGCATCAAGAACCTTGACCCTAAACAAGTGACTGAAGTACAGGGCCGTGACTACAGCCATATGACCAATGACTTGGTCACGCACATCAATAAGGGCGACTTCCCCAAGTGGGACCTGTATGTGCAAGTGCTGAAACCGGAAGACCTGGCCAAGTTTGATTTCGACCCACTGGACGCCACCAAGATCTGGCCAAACGTGCCTGAACGCAAAGTCGGGCAGATGGTGCTGAACCGCAACCCGGCCAACGTCTTCCAGGAAACCGAGCAAGTGGCCATGGCACCGGCCAACCTGGTGCCGGGCATCGAGCCGTCGGAAGACCGCCTGCTGCAAGGCCGGGTGTTCTCCTATGCCGATACGCAAATGTACCGCCTGGGGCCAAACGCCCTGCAACTGCCGATCAATGCACCCCGGGTGACCGTCAACAACGGTAACCAGGACGGCGCGATGAACTTCGGCAAGACCACCACCGGCGTGAACTACCAGCCAAGCCGCCTGCTGCCACGGGAAGAGCTGCAAACCGCGCGCTACAGCCAGTCGGCCCTGTCGGGCAGTACCCAGCAGGCGAAGATCCAGCGTGAGCAGAACTTCAAGCAGGCCGGCGACCTGTACCGCTCGTTCAACAAGAAAGAGCGTCAGGACTTGATCGACAACTTCGGCGGCTCCCTGGCCACCACCGATGACGAGAGCAAACACATCATCCTGTCGTTCCTCTACAAGGCGGATCCGGAGTACGGCACCGGCGTGACCAAAGTCGCCAAGGGCGACCTGGCCCGCGTCAAGGCGCTGGCTGAAAAGCTGACTGACTGATTGGCCCCGTCGGCGCCCGAGCGGGCGCCGACACCCTGGCAGGAGAAACCTCATGCGTATCTACATCGCGTTATTCACCGCCTTGCTGGCCCTCACCGCCCATGCCGAGTCGCCTGACCCGCGAGCGGTCCAGGCACAGCTACAGGACTATTACTTCGATGCCGCCCGCCGTGGCGACGTGGACATGCTCAACACCTTCATCGAATCCGGTTATTCGCTGAATACCCAGGATGAAAAAGGCTACACCGCGCTGATTCTTGCCGCCTATCACGGCGAGGGGGCCTACGTGGACCGATTGCTCGCCGCCGGTGCCGACGCCTGTGTACAGGACAAGCGCGGCAACACCGCCTTGATGGGCGCGATCTTCAAGGGTGAGCTGAAAATCGCCCAGCGCCTGCTGGCCACCGACTGCAACCCCGACCAGCGCAACGGCGCCGGACAAACGGCGGCCATGTATGCCGGGCTGTTCAAGCGTGTGGAATTGCTGGATGAGCTGAAAGCCAAGGGCGCCGATCTGAATGCCGAAGACCCGATCGGTAACAGCGCTTCACGCTTGGCCAGCGGTGAAATCCGTACCCCGGCGCCGCGCTGAGCTATCATCGCGGTTTTTCGGTTGGAGGTTCTCAAATGGCAAAGGCCAAGCGCATGTATGGCTGCACGGAGTGCGGCGCGACCTTTCCCAAGTGGGCCGGCCAGTGCACGGAATGCGGTGCGTGGAACACCCTGACCGAAACCATGATCGAAAGTGGTGGCGCCGTGGCCCCCAGCGGTCGTTCCGGCTGGACCGGGCAGCAAACCCAGATCAAGACCCTGGCGGAAGTCAGCGTCGAAGAAATTCCGCGTTTCTCCACGGCCTCCGGTGAGCTGGATCGCGTGTTGGGCGGCGGCCTGGTGGACGGCTCGGTGGTGCTGATTGGCGGTGACCCGGGGATCGGTAAATCCACGATCCTGCTGCAAACCCTGTGCAGCATCGCCAGCCGCATGCCGGCGCTGTATGTCACCGGCGAAGAATCCCAGCAGCAGGTGGCCATGCGTGCGCGCCGGTTGGGCTTGCCCCAGGATCAATTGCGGGTGATGACCGAAACCTGCATCGAAAGCATCATCGCCACCGCGCGTCTGGAAAAGCCCAAGGTGATGGTGATCGACTCGATCCAGACGATTTTCACCGAACAACTGCAATCAGCACCGGGTGGCGTGTCCCAGGTGCGGGAAAGTGCTGCGCTGCTGGTGCGCTATGCGAAACAGAGCGGCACGGCGATTTTCCTGGTAGGCCACGTGACCAAGGAAGGCGCGCTGGCCGGGCCGCGGGTGCTGGAACACATGGTCGACACCGTGCTGTATTTCGAAGGCGAGTCCGACGGGCGGTTGCGTTTGTTGCGGGCGGTGAAGAACCGTTTTGGCGCGGTCAACGAGCTCGGTGTGTTCGCCATGACTGACCGGGGCTTGAAAGAGGTCTCCAACCCGTCGGCAATTTTTCTTACCCGCGCCCAGGAAGAAGTCCCGGGCAGTGTGGTGATGGCGACGTGGGAAGGCACCCGGCCGATGCTGGTGGAAGTGCAGGCGCTGGTGGACGACAGCCACTTGGCCAACCCGCGCCGGGTCACCTTGGGCCTGGATCAGAACCGCCTGGCGATGTTGCTGGCGGTGCTGCACCGCCACGGCGGCATTCCTACCCATGACCAGGACGTGTTCCTCAACGTGGTGGGCGGGGTCAAGGTGCTGGAAACCGCGTCTGACCTGGCGTTGATGGCGGCAGTGATGTCCAGCCTGCGCAACCGCCCGTTGCCCCACGACTTGCTGGTGTTCGGCGAGGTGGGGCTGTCGGGTGAAGTGCGGCCGGTACCCAGCGGCCAGGAGCGCTTGAAGGAAGCGGCCAAGCACGGCTTCAAGCGCGCCATCGTGCCCAAGGGCAATGCGCCGAAAGAAATGCCGCCGGGGCTGCAGGTGATCGGGGTGACGCGCCTGGAGCAGGCGCTGGATGCCCTGTTCGAATAGTCGCCAGCCACACATCACCCCTGTGGGAGCCGGGCTTGCCCGCGATGGCGGTGTATCAGCTAATTGATATGCAAACTGACACACCGCCATCGCAGGCAAGCCCGCTCCCACAGGTTCAGATCTCCAGCAAGGCCGCGAATTCCCGCTCCAGCTCTGCCTGATCGCCGAGGTTCAGCTCGATTATCCGCCGCAGGTGGCTGATGGAGTCGAGGTCGATGTGCTCGCACACAAAACCGAGCTGCCCATGATCGTCATGGGTCAGCCGCACCTGCATCTTCACGTCGGTCGCGGCGTCCAGATGAATATCCACGTCGAACGACTCATAGCGATGGCCGTGCCAGTCCTGCGGCCGTTGCACCAGCAAGCCCTTGAGCGACAAATCTACCAATTGCACCGACCAGGCATGGCCGTCTTGCGTGAGCTCGGTCCTGGCATCGAAGGCGATGCGTCGGAAACGGCGTCGGTCTGAAGGCTGTTCGCTCATGGTGAAACCCTCTGTGGATAAACGAATTGTAGCCGTGCGCCATCATCGGGCAGTTTTTTCTGCTTTTTTCGCCCCGGCAAGGCTCTAGACCAACGTAGGGGGGTGGCCTTTGAGGCCAGTAGCGCTAAACTCGGGATGGCTGTCTTTCTGTCCACCCTGGCTGGAATATAAAAATGAAAAATAATAATAGCCTGCTACGCCATCTACCCTGGCTGCTGCTGGCAATCGTAGGAGCGTGCGCCCTGGGCGTAGTGGCCTTGCGCCGCGGCGAGGCGATCAACGCCTTGTGGATTGTGGTCGCAGCAGTGGCCATTTATCTGGTTGCTTACCGTTACTACAGTCTGTTCATCGCTAACCATGTGATGCAGCTCGATCCATTGCGGGCGACCCCCGCTGTGCTCAACAACGACGGTCTGGACTATGTGCCGACCAACAAACACATCCTTTTCGGTCACCACTTTGCGGCAATCGCTGGCGCAGGGCCTTTGGTCGGCCCGGTCCTGGCCGCGCAGATGGGTTACCTGCCCGGCACCTTGTGGCTGATCGCCGGCGTGGTGCTGGCGGGGGCTGTGCAGGACTTCATGGTCCTGTTCCTGTCCACCCGTCGCAACGGCCGTTCCCTGGGGGATATGGTCCGCGAAGAAATGGGCCGCGTGCCCGGGACCATTGCGCTGTTTGGCTGCTTCCTGATCATGATCATCATCCTCGCGGTGCTGGCGCTGATCGTGGTCAAGGCCCTGGCCGAAAGCCCGTGGGGCATCTTCACCGTGATGGCGACCATCCCGATCGCGATGTTCATGGGCATCTACATGCGCTACATCCGCCCGGGCCGCATCGGCGAGATCTCGATTGTCGGCGTGCTGTTGCTGCTGGGCTCGATCTGGCTGGGCGGGCAGATTGCCGCAGACCCGGTGTGGGCCAAGGCCTTCAGCTTTACCGGGATCCAGATCACCTGGATGCTGGTGGGTTATGGCTTTGTGGCCGCCGTGTTGCCGGTGTGGCTGATCCTTGCGCCACGTGACTACCTGTCTACTTTCCTGAAAATCGGCACCATCATCGCCCTGGCGATCGGCATCCTGGTGACCATGCCCGACCTGAAAATGCCCGCGCTGACCCAATTCATCGATGGCACCGGCCCGGTGTGGAAGGGCGGCCTGTTCCCGTTCCTGTTCATCACCATCGCCTGTGGCGCGGTCTCGGGTTTCCACGCACTGATCTCCTCGGGCACTACGCCCAAGTTGCTGGCCAATGAAGGGCACGCCCGTTACATCGGTTACGGCGGCATGTTGATGGAGTCGTTCGTGGCCATCATGGCGATGGTTGCCGCTTCGGTGATCGAGCCAGGCGTGTACTTCGCCATGAACAGCCCGGCCGCCATTGTCGGTGCTGACGTGGTGACCGTTGCGCAAACTGTCAGCAGCTGGGGTTTTGCAATTACCCCGGAAGCGTTGCAGGCGGTGGCCCATGACATTGGTGAGTCCACCATCCTGGCCCGTGCCGGCGGTGCGCCGACCCTGGCGGTCGGTATCGCGCAGATCCTGCACAGTGTCCTGCCGGGTGAAAACACCATGGCGTTCTGGTACCACTTTGCAATCCTGTTCGAAGCGCTGTTCATCCTGACGGCAGTCGACGCTGGTACCCGTGCCGGTCGCTTCATGCTTCAGGATCTGCTCGGCTCCTTTGTGCCGGCGCTCAAGCGTACCGAGTCCTGGACCGCCAACCTGATTGCCACCGCAGGTTGTGTGGCGATGTGGGGTTACCTGCTGTACCAAGGCGTGATCGACCCACTGGGCGGCATCAACACCTTGTGGCCGCTGTTCGGTATCTCCAACCAGATGCTGGCCGGTATCGCGCTGATGCTCGCCACGGTTGTGCTGATCAAAATGAAACGCCAGCGCTACATCTGGGTGACCATGCTGCCAGCCGTATGGCTGCTGATCTGCACCGTGACCGCAGGCTTCATCAAGCTGTTCGACGCCAATCCGGCGATCGGCTTCCTGTCCCTGGCCAAGAAGTACAGCGATGCCCTGGCCGCCGGCCAGATCCTCGCACCGGCCAAGAGCATCGACCAGATGCAACATGTGATCTGGAACGCCTACACCAACGCAACGCTGACGGCGCTGTTCCTGTTCGTGGTCTTCAGCATCCTGTTCTATGCGCTCAAGGTCGGCATCGCCGCCTGGGGTAAAAAGGAACGTACGGATAAAGAAGCGCCATTCCAGGCCATCCCGGACGCTTGATAGAGGATTGCAATCATGTTCAATGACATCAGTCGCCTCGGTAAATACCTCGGTCAGGCCGCACGCCTGATGGTCGGCATGCCCGACTACGACACTTACGTCGAGCATATGCAAACCAAACACCCGGACAAGCCGATGATGGACTACAAGGCGTTCTTCCGTGAACGCCAGGAAGCCCGTTACGGCGGCAAGGGTGGGCCCAAGTGCTGCTAGCCCGGTAAGTACGGGTTGCGGTGATCCCTTGTGGGAGCGGGCTTGCTCGCGAAGGCGGTCTTTCAGTGAGGCATGTGCTGACTGACACGCCGCCTTCGCGAGCAAGCCCGCTCCCACATTTGTTTTGTGTACCTTCAGATATAAGGAGAACTGTCTTTGTCCTCTCCCATTCCCGTCACCGTCCTCAGCGGCTTCCTCGGCGCCGGCAAGACCACCTTGTTGCGCCACCTGCTCAAGGCTGAACACGGCTTGAAAATCGCCGTGATCGAAAACGAATTCAGCGACGCCGGTATCGACACCCAACTGCTGGGCACCGAGCCGGTGCAAGTCATGACCCTGTCCAATGGCTGCGTGTGCTGCACCATCCACACCGACCTGACCAAAGCCCTGTACCTGCTGCTGGAGCGCCTGGACAGTGGTGAAATCGCCTTCGACCGCCTGGTGATCGAATGCACCGGCCTGGCTGACCCGGCCCCGGTGGCCCAGACCTTTTTCATCGATGAAGAACTGCGCGAGCGCTATATCCTCGACGGCATCATCACGTTGGTGGACGCGGCCCACGCCGAGCACCACCTGACCCAGACCATCGCCCAGGCGCAGATCGGTTTCGCCGACCGCCTGCTGGTGAGCAAGCGCGACCTGGTGGACGACGCCACCTTCGACGCCCTCAGCGAGCGCCTGACCCGTATCAACCGCCGCGCACCGATTCGCGTGGTGGAACACGGCAAGATCGACCTCGCCGAACTGCTGGATGTGCGCGGCTTCAACCTCAATGCCGGCATGAGCCTGCGCCCGGTGAGCCAGGCGCCGTCCATCGACCGGATTTCCAGCCTGGTGCTGCGCACCGACCAGCCACTGGATATCGACAAACTCAGCGAGTTCATGAACGAGCTGCTGGAAGACCACGGCAAGCAACTGCTGCGCTACAAGGGCGTGCTGAACATTGCCGGGGAAGACCGGCGCATGGTGTTCCAGGGCGTGCTGAAGCTCTACGGGTTCGATTGGGACACCGAATGGGCCGAAGGCGAGACGCGGGAGAGTGTGATTGTGTTTATTGCCGATGAATTGCCGGAAGCGAAGATTCGCGAAGGCTTTGCGCGGGTCTATCAACCCTGACGTGAAATGCGGTCAATGTGGGAGCTGGCTTGCCTGCGATAGCAGTGTGTCAGTCACCGCTGTATCAACTGGCACACCGCTATCGCAGGCAAGCCAGCTCCCACACTTAACCGTATTTCAATTTGAAATCCGGCATGAAAAAGCCCGGCTCAAAGGCCGGGTTTTTCATTCAAGCAACTGCAATCAAGCGCCGTATACCGGCAGCTTCTTGCAGATGGCCTTGACCTTCTCACGAACAGCATCAATCACTGCTTCGTTGTTCAGGTCAGCCAGGATGTCGCAGATCCAGCCAGCCAGTTCCTTGCACTCTGCTTCCTTGAAGCCACGAGTGGTCACAGCCGGGGTGCCGAAGCGCAGGCCGGAGGTGACGAACGGCGAACGTGGGTCGTTCGGTACCGAGTTCTTGTTCACGGTGATGAAGGCTTTGCCCAGCGCGGCGTCAGCGTCTTTACCGGAGATGTCTTGCTTGATCAGCGAGAGCAGGAACAGGTGGTTCTCAGTACCGCCGGACACCACGTCAAAACCACGCTCGATGAACACGCCGGCCATGGCCTTGGCGTTCTTCACCACTTGCTGCTGGTAGGTCTTGAACTCCGGCTGCAGCGCTTCCTTGAAGCAGATCGCTTTAGCGGCGATCACGTGCTCCAGCGGGCCGCCCTGGCCACCTGGGAATACGGCGGAGTTCAGCTTCTTCTCGATCTCGGCGTTGGCGCGAGCCAGGATCAGGCCGCCACGTGGACCGCGCAGGGTCTTGTGGGTGGTGGTGGTCACCACGTCAGCGAACGGAACCGGGTTCGGGTACACGCCAGCGGCAACCAGGCCAGCAACGTGGGCCATGTCGACAAACAGGTAGGCACCGACCTTGTCGGCGATTTCGCGGAAGCGTGGGAAATCCAGGATCTGCGAGTAGGCAGAGAAACCGGCCACGATCATTTTCGGCTTGTGCTCAACGGCCAGGCGCTCGACTTCGTCGTAGTCGATCAGGCCGTTGCCGTCGATGCCGTACTGAACGGCGTTGTACAGCTTGCCGGAGGAGGAAACGCTGGCGCCGTGGGTCAGGTGACCGCCGTGGGCCAGGCTCATGCCCAGGATGGTGTCGCCTGCTTGCAGCAGGGCCAGGTACACGGCGCTGTTGGCTTGGGAGCCGGCGTGCGGCTGGACGTTGGCGTAATCGGCGCCGAACAGTTCCTTGGCGCGGTCGATGGCCAGCTGCTCAACGATGTCGACGAACTCGCAACCACCGTAGTAGCGCTTGCCCGGGTAGCCTTCGGCGTACTTGTTGGTCAGAACCGAACCTTGAGCCTCCATCACGGCGGGGCTGGTGTAGTTTTCCGAAGCGATCAGCTCAATGTGCTCTTCCTGGCGCTGAGCTTCTTGCTCCATGGCGGCAAAGAGATCGGCGTCGTACTTGGCAATAGTCAAATCACGGCTGAACATGGCGGTCCTCAAGGATCGGGGGCAGAAAAGAAGCGCATTCTAACCCAATGGGTTTTAGATGGCATATGAAAGGACATCATGTCGCGGACAAGCGGGGCTCATCTGGGGATGGGTGGTGTTTGTGCGGCCCCCTTCGCGAGCAAGCCCGCTCCCACATTCAATCGGGTTCCTTCAGGGGGAATGCGGTCGAGTGTGGGAGCGGGCTTGCCCGCGATGAGGCCATCAGCATCACCTGAGGATTTCAGTCGAACATGAACAGCGCATCATTGCTGAACTGCGCCTCAAACCGGCTCGCCGGCATCGGTCGCCCAAACAGGTAGCCCTGCACCTCATCGCAACCATGCTCCCGCAGGAAGTCCAGCTGCTCATGGGTTTCCACACCCTCGGCGATCACCGCCAGGTTCAGGCTGTGGGCCATGGCAATAATCGCCCGGGCAATCTGCGCATCCTGTTCACCCGACGGCAGGCCATCGACAAAGGTGCGGTCGATCTTCAGCACGTCGATGGGGAATTGCTTGAGGTAGTTCAGCGATGAATAACCCGTGCCGAAGTCGTCTACCGCAATGCTCAGGCCGAGGTTTTTCAGGCTGGCGAGGATCTGCATCGCCTCGTTGACCTCGCGCATCAGGATACTTTCGGTCAGCTCCAGCTCCAGGCACGCCGGCGGCAGGCCCGTGTCCTTGAGGATGGTGGCGATGCGCTCGCCCAGTTGCCCGTCGGAGAACTGCCGGGCCGAGATGTTCACCGAGACCTTGGGCACCCGCACCTTGTTCTGGTGCCAGGTCTTGAGTTGGCGGCAGGCTTCACTGATTACCCAGTCGCCCACGTCCACCACCAGCCCCAACTCCTCCAGCACCGGGATGAAGTCCCCCGGCGGTACCAGCCCGCGACGGGGATGGCGCCAGCGCAGCAGGGCTTCGGCGCCGGTCAGGCGTTTGCCGTCGCCGCTGAACTGCGGCTGGTAATACAGCACGAATTCATTCTGTTCCAGGGCGTGGCGCAGGTCGCTTTCCAGCTCCAGACGTTCCAGGGCGCTGGCGTTCATGTCGGCCTGGTAGAACTGGAAGTTGTTCTTGCCGCGCTCCTTGGCGTGGTACATCGCGGTGTCGGCGTTCTTCATCAACTGGCTGAGTTCGTTGCCGTCCTGCGGGCTCAGGGCGATGCCAATACTGGCAGTGACGAAGAATTCACGGCCTTCCAGTACGAATGGCTTCACCAGGCTGGCGAGAATCTGCTCGGCCACATGAATCGCGCGGTTCAGCGCCATCTCACGGTTGACCCGCGGTTGCAGCAGCAACGTGAATTCGTCGCCACCCATGCGCGCCACGGTGTCGTCTTCGGCCACGCAACCCAGCAGGCGGGTGGCCATTTCCTTGAGCATGCGGTCGCCGGCGGCGTGGCCCAGGGAATCGTTGATCGGCTTGAAGCGGTCGAGGTCGAGGAACATCAGCACCACCCACGACTTCTGCCGTTCCGCCGACTGCAACGCGGTGTGCAGGCGGTCCTGGAACAGCGTGCGGTTGGGCAGGTGGGTCAGGGCGTCGTAGTAGGCCAGGCGGTGGATCCGCTGTTCGCTGGCCTTGCGCTCGCTGATGTCACTGAAGAAGCACACGTAGCTGGCCAGGTCGCCTTCGTCATCGAAGACGGCGGTAATCCCGACCCAGGCCGGGTAATGCTCGCCGTTGCGGCGCTTGAGCCACACTTCGCCTTCCCAGGTGCTGTGCTGGTGCAATTGCTTGAGCACGTAGCGCAGGTGAGCTTCCTGCTGTTCGTCGACGGTGAGCATGTTCGGCAACTGGTCGAGCACGTCCGCCACCGCGTAGCCGCTGACCCGGCTGAACGCCTCGTTGGCCTGCACGATATAGCCGGCCGGGTCGGTGATCAGGATCGCCGAAGTCGAGTGTTCGAATACCGTGGCCGCCATGCGCAGGTCTTTTTCCGCGCGGCGTTGCTGGCTGATATCGCGACCCACGCCGAGGATGCCTTCGAACGCGCCGTGCTCGTCCCACACCAGCACCAGGCGCAGTTCGATGGGGACCTTGCGCCCGTCGGCCCGCAGGCAGTCGAACAGGAACAGCTGGGTCTGCACGTCGTTGCGCAAGGCCGCGAGGGATTCGGGTTGGTCCAGGGCGCGGCTGACTTGCTCCACCAGGCTGTAGATGCCCGTGAGTTGCTGCGGGTTGGCGATGGTCGATTGCCAGCCGTTTTCGAAGATCCAGTCCACGTCATAGCCCAGCACCGCGTTCACCGAAGGGCTGACGTAGTTGAGGGCCAGTTTGCTGTCGGTGGAGAAGATGACGTCGCTGATGCTTTCGGCCAGCATGCGGTAGCGCTGTTCGCTGTCGCGCAGGGATTCGCTGGCCTCGATCTGGTCGGTGATGTCCTTGGCCACACCGATGATGCGCGTGACCTGGTCGGTCTTGTCCCGGGCCAGGGCCTGTTCGCGGATATCGAAGCGCCGCCATTGGTTGTTGCGGTGACGAAAGCGCAACTGGCACTGCAGTTGGCTCAGGTAGCCGGCCTGGCGCTGTTGCAGGCGCAGGTCGTGGTAACGCTCGGCGTCTTCGGGGTGCAGCAGGATTTCCCAGAAGTACTCGCCCATCTGCTGCAACTCGGGCTTGTTGTAGCCCAGGGTGTGGCCCAGATGGTGGTTGCTGAAAATCATCCGCTGGCTGATCACATCCTGCACATACAGGTGATCGGGCACGGTGCGCACCACGTCCGACCAGAAACCCTCGCGCTCCACCAGCGACAGCTCGATCAGCTTGCGGCTGGTGATGTCGCTGATGCTCAGGATCACCGCCTTGAAGTCGTCCTGTTGCTCCGGCAGGCGCATCACCAGCCACAGGTATTGGTCGTTGCCTTCAACGTCGCTGAGCTGGATTTCCAGTTCGAGCTGTTTTTGTTGGGTCAGTACCGCGTCGATCACCTGGTTACCGATGGCGGTCGGGCTCGACGGGCAGGCGTCGATCAGGCGCTCCCAGGCTTGTTCGCAGGAGGCCACGTTCAGCAGGCGCACCGCCACCTGATTGACCTCGGTGATGCGCAGCTCCTTGAGCAGTTGCTGGCGTTGCTCCGGGTTGTCTTGCAACCACTGTTGCAGTTGCTCGCAGGTTTGCAAGTGGGTCTTGTCGAAGAACGCGCGCAGGCCCGACAGGTCGAGCACGCACAGGGCCACGCCGGTGCCTTCGAAAATATCCTGGTAGCGCCGGCGCCCCTCGTGCACCTGGCGCTGGCGGCGGCGCATGTTCAGCAGCACGATGACCGGGATCAGCGAGAAGGCCAGGCCCAGCAGGCATTTGCCGATAAACGCTGGCAGCAGTTGTTCCAGCACGGCGGCGCGGTCGAACAGGCCGCGCAGTTGCCAGTCGCTTTTGCTCAGGGGCGTGACCAGTACACTTTTGTTCAGTTCGTCCGGGGTCAATGCCGAGGCCCATTGGGCCGGCATGCCGCTGTCACGGCTGACCACGCGGTGGTTGAGGCGGTTTTCGATGACCCACATCGGGCGCTGGCCCTGGCTGTCCTGGCGGGTCAGGTTGGCCAGGTAATTGGGCGCCAGGCGCAAGGCCCAGTACATCTTGGTGCCGCCGCTGGGCTGATGCAGCAGCAGGTAGATGACGGTGCCGTCGTTGTTGTTGCTCAGGTAGTAGGACTGGGCGTGGCTGCGTTTGACCAGCTCTTCGAGCCAGGCGCTGTCCTGGCTGTCGCCGGCGCTGTCACTGATCATCGCGCCGCTGGGGGCGAGCAGGGCGACGCTGCGCAACTCCGGCAGGGAGCGTTGCAGGGTGCGCATCAGGATTTGTTGCTGTTCGGTGTCCCGCGGCGGCTCGACCATTGGCAGCAGGTTCAGTGCGATCTGCGCACTGAGGGCCATGTTCAGGCTGATCTGTTCGGCCAGGTCGGCGCTGTAGTTGATGGTGTATTGCTGCTGGTTTTTCTGGTTTTGCTGCAGTTGGTCCAGCAGTTGCCAGAACAATAACGCGAGCAGCAGCAGGACCAGCGTCGCCAATGCGCCCTTCAGGGTTCCGTGCAGGGGCGCTCCCGGCGCTATATGAGCGGCGCGCAGGGGAGTTGGCGGCGTTACGTTGGACAAACTGTGATCCTGCGGTTTGGCTGGACTGGCGCGCGACGTGCACTATAAGCCGGACGCCCGGAGGGCGGCTAGCATGCCTTGTGTTGTGGCAAAGTGCCAGCCCCGCCTGGCTGGACTGCCCACTCGCATTCAGGTAGCTTTGCCGGTTACGCGAGGGCGTTCCAGCCCCAGACAATCAGGCATCTACCGCACGCAGGCATTGATAGACATCAACGGCCCGCGCGGCGCATGGCCTGGCACGGGTTTCGCCCGCATAATTCATCAGTCACTGACGCTAGGTTCACCATGGCTCAATACGTCTTCACCATGCATCGGCTGGGAAAAGTTGTTCCGCCGAAGCGGGAAATCCTGAAAAACATTTCTCTGTCGTTCTTCCCGGGCGCCAAGATCGGCGTGCTCGGCCTCAACGGTTCGGGTAAATCCACCCTGTTGAAAATCATGGCCGGCGTCGACACCGAGTTCGACGGCGAAGCCCGCCCGATGCCCGACCTGAACATCGGCTACCTGCCACAAGAGCCGATCCTGGACCCGACCAAGACCGTGCGTGAAGTGGTCGAGGAAGCGGTCAGTGTGATCAAGAACGCCCAGGCCCGCCTGGACGAGGTCTACGCGGCCTACGCTGAAGAAGATGCCGATTTCGACAAACTGGCGGCAGAACAGGCCAAGCTCGAAGCCATCCTGCAAGCCGCCGACGGTCACAACCTGGACCGCCAGTTGGAAGTCGCCGCCGACGCGCTGCGCCTGCCGGCGTGGGACGCCAAGGTTGAACACCTGTCCGGTGGTGAGAAGCGTCGTGTGGCCCTGTGCCGCCTGCTGCTGTCGGCCCCCGACATGCTGCTGCTCGACGAACCGACCAACCACCTGGACGCCGATTCCGTCGCCTGGCTGGAGCATTTCCTCCACGATTTCCCGGGCACCGTGGTTGCGATCACGCACGACCGGTACTTCCTGGACAACGTTGCCGGCTGGATCCTCGAGCTCGACCGTGGTGCCGGTATCCCTTACGAGGGCAACTACTCCGGTTGGCTGGAAGCCAAGTCCGACCGTCTGGCGGCCGAATCCAAGCAACAGTCGGCCCATGAAAAGGCCATGAAAGACGAGCTGGAATGGGTGCGTAAAGGCGCCAAGGCACGTCAGTCGAAATCCAAGGCCCGTCTGGCGCGTTTCGAAGAAATGCAGTCCCAGGAATTCCAGAAGCGTTCCGAGACCAACGAGATCTACATCCCGGCCGGTCCGCGCCTGGGTGACAAGGTCATCGAGTTCAAGAACGTCTGCAAGGGCTACGGCGATCGCGTGTTGATCGACAACCTGTCGTTCTCCATGCCTAAAGGCGCCATCGTTGGCGTGATCGGCGGTAACGGTGCGGGTAAATCCACCCTGTTCCGCATGCTGATGGGCAAGGAACAACCGGACTCGGGCACCATCGAAGTCGGCGAAACCGTGCAACTGGCCTGTGTGGACCAGAGCCGCGAAGACCTCGACGGCAGCAAGACGGTGTTCCAGCAGATTTCCGACGGTTCCGATCAGATCCGTATCGGCAACTACGAAATCCCGTCACGCACCTATGTGGGCCGCTTCAACTTCAAGGGCGGCGACCAGCAGAAGTTCGTCAAGGACCTGTCCGGTGGTGAGCGCGGTCGCTTGCACCTGGCCCTGACCCTGAAAGAAGGCGGCAACGTATTGCTGCTCGACGAACCGTCAAACGACCTCGACGTTGAAACCCTGCGTTCCCTGGAAGAAGCCCTGCTGGACTTCCCGGGCGCCGCCATTGTGATCTCTCACGATCGGTGGTTCCTTGACCGCGTGGCCACGCACATCCTGGCGTACGAAGACGACTCGCAAGCGGTGTTCTTCGAAGGCAACTACACCGAATACGAAGCCGATCGCAAGAAACGCCTCGGCGAAGCTGCTGCCCAGCCGCATCGTGTACGGCACAAAAAACTGGCCTGATTCGGGTTGGTGGTTTGAAAAAGCGGAGCCTTCGGGTTCCGCTTTTTTTTGCGTATTTTCAGGGGGGCCGCGTCGTCTGCATCGCAGGCACGCCAGCTCCCACATTCGACCGCGTTGTCTTGAATGTACGCGGCCAGATGTGGGAGCTGGCTTGCCTGCGATAGCGGTTGATTTGTTGGTGCAAAACCTGGATTGAAATCCTCATTAAGGTGCACAAAAACGCCTTTATTTATATCTAATGCACCATTTAAATTCACAAAAGCGACATTTTGCCCTGTCGCGGTGCGACATGAATTGATAAAGTCCGGGACAAATCTCCTTTAACGACAATAAATTTGCCGAGACTTTTCATGATCGAATCCGTTGAATCCTTCCTTGCCCGCCTCAAGAAACGCGATCCCGACCAGCCGGAATTCCACCAGGCCGTGGAAGAAGTCCTGCGCAGCTTGTGGCCGTTTCTTGAAGCCAATCCCCATTACCTGACCTCGGGCATCCTGGAGCGCATCTGCGAGCCGGAGCGTGCGATTGTGTTCCGGGTGTCGTGGGAAGATGACCAGGGCAAGGTACGGGTCAACCGCGGGTTCCGGATCCAGATGAACAGCGCCATCGGCCCGTATAAGGGCGGCTTGCGTTTCCACCCCTCGGTGAACCTGGGCGTGCTGAAATTCCTCGCTTTTGAACAGACCTTCAAGAACTCCCTGACCTCACTGCCCATGGGCGGCGGCAAGGGCGGTTCGGACTTCGATCCCAAGGGCAAGAGCGACGCCGAGGTGATGCGCTTTTGCCAGGCGTTCATGAGCGAGTTGTATCGCCACATCGGTTCGGACGTGGACGTGCCCGCCGGTGATATCGGCGTGGGCGCCCGGGAGATCGGCTTCCTGTTCGGCCAGTACAAGCGCCTGAGCAACCAGTTCACCTCGGTGCTGACCGGCAAGGGCATGAGCTACGGCGGCAGCCTGATCCGCCCGGAAGCCACCGGTTTTGGCTGCGTCTACTTCGCTGAAGAGATGCTCAAGCGCAACGGCCAGCGTGTCGAAGGCAAGCGCGTGGCAATCTCCGGTTCCGGCAACGTCGCCCAGTACGCGGCACGCAAGGTCATGGACCTGGGCGGCAAGGTGATTTCCCTGTCCGACTCCGAAGGCACCCTCTACTGCGAAAGCGGTCTGACCGAAGAGCAATGGTCGGCGCTGCTGGAGCTGAAAAACGTGCAGCGCGGGCGCATCAGCGAACTGGCTGCACGTTTCGGCCTGGAATTCCGTGCCGGCAAAGCACCGTGGGAACTGGCCTGCGACATCGCACTGCCCTGCGCTACCCAGAATGAACTGGACGCCGAAGCGGCGCGCACCCTGTTGCGCAATGGCTGCGTGTGCGTGGCCGAAGGCGCCAACATGCCCACCACCCTGGAGGCTGTGGATATCTTTATCGACGCCGGCATCCTGTTCGCGCCGGGCAAGGCGTCCAATGCCGGCGGCGTGGCGGTGAGCGGGCTGGAGATGTCGCAGAACGCCATGCGCCTGCTGTGGACCGCTGGCGAAGTAGACAGCAAGCTGCACAACATCATGCAGTCGATCCACCATGCCTGCGTGCATTACGGCGAAGAAAACGGTCGGGTCAACTACGTGAAGGGCGCCAACATCGCAGGCTTCGTGAAAGTCGCGGACGCGATGCTCGCCCAAGGCATCGTTTAAGCCTCGGGCTCGATGCGCAGGATCTCGATCAACTGATCACCGACGGGGCGCTTCCACAGCACCTCGTCACCTACCTGCGCGCCCAACAGCGCCCGACCCAAGGGCGAGCCCCAGTTGATCAGGCCCACCGTGGCATCGGCCTGGTCTTCACCCACCAGTTGAATGCGCTGCTCTTCGTCCTGTTCATTGGCGAAAGTCACCCAACTGCCGATCATCACCTTCTCGGTGGACGTCGCTGGCGCCACCACCTGTGCGCTTTGCAGGCGCTGGTTGAAGTAACGCAAATCCCGCTCAAGGTCGGCCTGGCGCTGTTTATCGGCCTGCTCGCCCTTGGCGGACTCTGCGCTGTGCTCGCTTTGTAACTGCGCCACTTTGGCCTGCAACTGCGCAAGCCCACGGGCAGTGAGGTGATTGGGCTGCTCGCTGACCTGGCGTTCCACTGGTTGGCTGGCCTGGGCAGCGGCGCTGTCTTCGTTGACGAAAGCTCGACTCATGGCGTTCTCCTGCTATGGAGGTTGGGCCATGGTTGCAGGGGTTAAGTTTCGCTGGATGTCTGAAAGCGACCTATTGCGAGCGATAGGCCCGTGCGGCGTCGCGGTCCTTTTCCTGCTGCCAGGCGCGCTCGCGGTCGTCCCAGTGGCGGCTTTTGTAGTCGTTGAGGTCTTCGTTTTCGCGCATGGCCTTGCACTGGCGGAAGCCATCATCCCAGCCTTCGGCATAGATACGGTCTTTCAGGTAGCGGGGGACGTTCTTGCGGAATTCCCCTGTGATCACCCCGGCGGCCTGGCGGCCGCTGCTGCAACCGTCGTCGTAGCCGTCGGCGAAGGCGGGTGGGTAACCCTTGGCCAGCAAATCTTCATGGGTTGATTGGCAACCCGATAACAAGGCCAACAGGCCCAGCGTTACTGCGTACCGCCACATCGCTCGCTCCCTGGCCGTTGAACGGCTGATGGGGGAAGTTTAGAAGGCGATTCGTTGGGGGGATGTGAAAGGGCTGTGATTAATCTGTTGGCACTCCTTCTTCTGAAGCAGCGCTGAAAAAATGTGGGAGCTGGCTTGCCTGCGATCGCATCAACTCGGTGTAACTGATACACCGAGGTGTCTGCATCGCAGGCAAGCCAGCTCCCACATTTGAACGATCTACGGCTCAGTGGTTAGTAGTGATACCACTTCACCTCTAGCATCACTTCATTCACTGGTGTCGCCAAGTGGCTGTATTCCCGTTGGGCACTCAGTCTCAGCCCCAGGTTGCGCGACAATTCCCACTGTTGATTCAGGCTGATACTGCGCCGCACTTCGCCGTTGGTGAAGAAATCTCCCTTGGCTTCCAGGCTCAGGTTGCCCAGCGGGTTTCGCCACAGCACGCCAGTGTTGAAGCCAGCCGCCGGGGAGATGGCCTCACCGAAGTCGCTGTTGTGTTCCACGCGCACGGTGCCAAGGGCGAAGCCGAGCATGTCGTCGCGCAGTTGCCAGGTGCCG
Organism: Pseudomonas sp. MWU16-30323; assembly: GCF_020515595.1. Taxonomy (NCBI): domain Bacteria; kingdom Pseudomonadati; phylum Pseudomonadota; class Gammaproteobacteria; order Pseudomonadales; family Pseudomonadaceae; genus Pseudomonas; species Pseudomonas sp. MWU16-30323. The sequence continues at coordinate 33,108 of NZ_JAIWYM010000034.1, read as the reverse complement.
CCGGCGCCGCCATTGACGTGGCTGACCAGGGTCTCGTCGTCATGCTTGCCCGGTACGCGCTCCAGGCCGCCGGTGACTTGCCATGACCAGGGTTGCAGCAGTTCGTTGCGCGGGGTCAGTGAGCGAATGGTCGCCAGGTCCAGTTGCTGTAACTGCCAGTGGTTGCCTTCGTACTGGCGCAGTTTCATTTGCAGGATTTCGATCTGCGCGCCCAAGGGGAAGCCTTCAGCGTTGTCATTCAGGTCGTGGTAGGCCATGCGCAGGCCGTATTCGCCGAAGGCCTTGTCGCCCCGGGTGCCGATACCGGCTTGCCAGGTGCGGGATTCGTGGCCGTCTTCGGGCAGGCCGGGGCGTTCGATCTTCAGGTCCGGTGGCGGGTTCTGGTTGATTGCCCGCAGCAGTTCGAAGCTGCGCTGAGAGCGTTCGGTGTCGCGCTCCAGCCCGTTGGCGCGGTAGCGGCCGAGGCGGTAGGCGGCGTCGATGATCAAGGCCTGGCGGTCTTTGGCGATGGCCTTGAAGGCCGGGTCTTGCAGGTGTTTCTGGTCGTCGCTGATCTTCAGCACCCATTGCTGCTCGTCACTGTCCAGTGGCTTGGCGCGTTCCAGCAGTTCCCGTTCACGGGACGGGCGATAGTCGATTTTTTCCACCAGGCCGGCTTCTTTCACGGCTTTTACCGTGTCGGTAGGAATGGCGGTCAGCGGGAATTGCTCGGTCAGCCGCAGGCTTGGACGGGCTACTTGCAGCAGTTCCAGCAGGCGATAAGAGCAGTTTTCGTCGAAGAAGAAGTAGTCGAACTGGATCTGCTTGAGTTCCCACACGTGCTCGACCATGCGCTCGGTCTCGACCTGGGTCAGGTTCAGGCGGTATTCCCACAGGTCGCGGTTCTCCAGGCTACGGTATTCCGAGAGCTTTTCCTGATAAGGCACCAGCGCGAACAGGCCGGGATAGCCGCCCATCAGGCCCTTCCAGGCGTAGAGGATGCTGTTGTCCGAGCCCTCGATGTAGGCGCCAAAGTTGATCGCGTAGCTGAGCAGGGCGGTGTTGTTGCTCTGCACGTCAGCCTGGTCGATACGCAGCAGGGTATGGCCAAACATCGACGACGGGCTGTTGAGGTAGGCCGCCGGGAAGATCATCACCGCGCTGTGGGGGGCGACGTCCTTGAACCATTGCTTGAACTCCTTGCAGTCCAGCGCCGGCAAGTCCGTCAGGTGCAACTGGTCCTTGAGCCAACGGGTACGTGCCGGGTAGACGCATTGGGCGTGCTTTTCGCCGAGGCTGGCCGGGGCATACAGCGCCTCTACCGTGGCCTTCAGCTCCTGGTCCGGATGGTGGGCGCCATCGGGGGCGAGGAAGAATTTCTTGTCGCTGACATAACTGCGCCAGCCTTTGAACTTGCCGGACTCGTAATGCCCCAGCGAAAGCCAGAACGGGTCGTTGGCCAGCTGCTGCAAACGTTGATCATCAAGGTGCGGCGCCGCATATAGCGGGGCGCAGGCGAAGAGTGCCAGGTAGGCAAGGCGTTTGAGCATGTGGGCAACTTAAGTCGAGATAAAAAGACCCAAAGGGGAGGCAGGTCCAAAAATAATAAAACCCGTGCCTCGAAAGGCACGGGCGGGTCGAGCTTAAGCCTGGGTAGCGTATTTCGCCAGACGGGTGTCGCTTTTCAGTACAGCCAGGGTGTTGTTGTGCACGTCATCAGCAGTGACGTCAGCCTTGCTGAAGATTTGCTGGAAATGCTCGTGAGTCACAGCGGCAAAGTGCTCGCGGTCTTCAGGAGCAACGCCCAGTACCACGGCGTAGGTAGTCAGCGCTTCGCCGTTACCCTTGGCCATGTCTTCGGACAGCTCGTTCATCATGCCATTCATGGCAATCCACGATTTGCCACCGTAGGTCAGCTTGCTGTTGGTGTTGCAACCGTTGGTGCCCGAGGTCATGCCGAAAGTGGCGTTACCCGAAGTACCGTTGGTGGTGGAGGCCAGGAAGTGCGCCGGAGTGCCGCGTTGGCCTTCGAACAACATGTTGCCCCAACCGCAGTTCGGGCCACCTGGCGCTTCAGCCATTGCATTGAGGGAGACGACGGTGAAGAGAGTACCGAGAAGGATCCGTTTCATAGCTTTGTTCTCTTTGTGTGCAAACCAATGGACAAGGGTTCAGGTGCCTGACAGCACCCTAGGGGTCGGTTATTAGTCCAACCCGCAGCAGGTTGGAGTTTAGGCATGATCCAAGGGTTCCGTGACTTTTTGTGAAACAAGCCGGAAACACTCGGTTTTTTTACAGCCTCAAACCTGGGTCTATGCTTTCCCCAAGCCGTCCTTGCCAGCCGGCCCAACCCGGCGCCAGAATGCCGTCATCTGCCCCGCCTGATGTAAGGAAGCCCGATGCCTGATCCTGTTGCTGCCAGCTTGCGTCTAGCGCCCGAAGCGCTGACCCGTCCTTTTTCCGCTGAACAGTTCAGCTTCTCGACCACCAATGATTTGGAGCCCTTTCGCGGTGTGCTTGGCCAGGAACGTGCGGTCGAAGCCTTGCAGTTCGGCGTGGCCATGCCACGCCCCGGTTACAACGTATTTGTGATGGGTGAGCCCGGTACCGGGCGCTTTTCGTTCGTCAAACGCTACCTCAAGGCCGAAGGCAAGCGCCTGCAGACCCCGGCCGACTGGGTCTACGTCAATAACTTCGATGAGCCTCGCGAACCCCGCGCACTGGAGCTGCCTGCGGGCGGCGCTGCCGCGTTCATCTCCGATATCAATGGCCTGATCGATAACCTGGTCGCGACCTTTCCGGCCGTGTTTGAACACCCGACTTATCAACAGCGCAAAAGCGCCATCGACCGTGCCTTCAACCAGCGCTACGACCGTGCCCTGGATGTCATCGAGCGCCTGGCCCTGGAAAAGGACGTGGCGCTGTACCGTGACAGCACCAACATCGCCTTTACCCCGATGCTCGACGGCAAGGCCCTGGACGAAGCCGAGTTTTCGCAGTTGCCGGAAGCTGACCGCGAGCGTTTCCACACCGATATTTCCGAACTGGAAGAACGCCTCAACGAAGAACTCGCCAGCCTGCCCCAGTGGAAGCGCGAGTCCAACAACCAGATGCGCCAGTTCAACGAAGAAACCATCACATTGGCCTTGCAGCCACTGTTGGCGCCGTTGTCCGAGAAGTATGCGGAGAACGCGGCAGTCTGCGGCTACCTGCAGGCGATGCAGGTCTACCTGCTGAAAACCGTGGTCGAGCAGTTGGTGGACGACGCCAAGACTGACGCCCAGGCCCGCAAGTTGCTGGAAGAGCAGTATTGCCCGAGCCTGGTAGTGGGCCATCCGGTCAACGGTGGTGCGCCGGTGGTGTTCGAGCCGCACCCGACCTATGACAACCTGTTCGGCCGTATTGAATACAGCACCGACCAGGGCGCGCTCTACACCACTTACCGCCAGTTGCGACCGGGTGCGTTGCACCGTGCCAACGGCGGTTTCCTGATCCTTGAAGCCGAAAAGATGCTCAGCGAGCCGTTTGTGTGGGACGCCCTCAAGCGTGCCCTGCAATCGCGCAAGCTGAAGATGGAATCACCGTTGGGCGAACTGGGCCGCCTGGCCACGGTGACCCTCAACCCGCAAGTGATCCCGTTGCAGCTCAAGGTCATCATCATTGGTTCCCGCCAGCTGTACTACGCGTTGCAGGACGCGGATCCGGATTTCCAGGAGATGTTCCGGGTGCTGGTGGACTTCGACGAAGACATCCCGATGGTGGATGAAAGCCTGGAGCAGTTCGCCCAGTTGCTGAAAACCCGTACGTCGGAAGAAGGCATGGCGCCGTTGACCTCGGATGCGGTCGCGCGGCTGGCGACCTACAGCGCGCGGCTGGCGGAGAACCAGGGGCGCTTGTCGGCGCGTATCGGTGATTTGTTCCAGTTGGTCAGCGAGGCGGACTTCATTCGTCACCTGGCGGGTGATGAGCGCACCGACTCGGGGCACATCGAGCGTGCACTCAAGGCCAAGGCCACGCGCACCGGGCGGGTGTCGGCGCGGATTCTCGACGACATGCTCGCCGGGGTGATCCTGATCGACACCGCCGGTGCGGCGGTGGGCAAGTGCAACGGGCTGACAGTGCTGGAAGTGGGTGACTCGGCATTCGGCGTGCCGGCGCGGATCTCTGCATCGGTGTACCCGGGCGGCAGCGGCATTGTGGATATCGAGCGTGAAGTTAACCTCGGCCAGCCGATTCACTCCAAGGGCGTGATGATCCTCACAGGTTACCTGGGCAGCCGGTATGCCCAGGAATTCCCGTTGGCGATCTCGGCGAGTATTGCCCTGGAGCAGTCCTACGGGTATGTCGACGGCGACAGCGCTTCCCTGGGCGAGGCGTGCACCTTGATCTCGGCGTTGTCGAAGACGCCGCTCAAGCAGTGCTTTGCCATCACCGGCTCGATCAACCAGTTTGGCGAAGTGCAGGCGGTGGGCGGGGTCAACGAGAAGATCGAAGGCTTCTTCCGCCTCTGTGAAGCCCGTGGGCTGACCGGCGAGCAGGGGGCGATCATTCCCCAGGCCAACGTCGCGACGCTGATGCTCGACGAGAAGGTGTTGCAAGCCGTGCGCGACGGGCAATTCCACGTCTACGCCGTGCGCCAGGCCGACGAGGCCTTGAGCCTGCTGGTGGGCGAGCCTGCGGGTTCACCCGACGAGGAGGGGCAATTCCCCGAAGGCAGTGTCAATGCGCGGGTGGTGGAGCGTCTGCGGGCGATTGCCGAGATGATCAGTGAAGATGATCTGAAGGAAGCCGAGAAGGAACTGGCGCAGGAAGCCTTGGCAGAAGCCAAGCCGGTGTAATAACGACCGAAGGGGCCTGAATTCAGGTCCCTTCGGCATATTTTTGACGCCGTCGTGACGGCAGTCGTCCGTTGGTCCCCCGGCCTTGGTTTGTACCGGGTTTCTTCTATTCTCAGCTCAAGGGATATCCACAGGAGTCGCTGGATAGAAACAGTCTTGCCCTGCGAGGCTGAATACCGGATCTACCGAGGGTCGCCGCCATGTCGCGCAACCTCTGCCTTACCCGCCAGTGCCTGGGCCTGGTCACCCGTATCGAATGTTCCATTCGCCCTCTCGCGGGGGATACCGGGATGTGGACCTTGTTGTTTGCCGCCGGAATGACCGGTGAACAGCCTTCCACCATCAAGTCCCAAGGCCCGTTTCACGGACCTTTCGTGGCACAAACCATCCTTGATTCGATTGTCGAAAGCCTGACCCTGCACGGGTACGAACTGGCGGACGACCCGCAGATCTGGTGCCTGCACCTGCAGGCGCACTTGCGACAGCTCAATGGCGGGCGGCCGCAAGTGGTGGGGGACATGCATCGATAGGCTATTTCTGCGGCGCGGTGGCCTCGGGCGGCTTGTCCAATCGGACCTCAAACCCATACTCCACCGTATCCAGCCCGGTGCGCTGGTAGGTTTCCAATGTGGTCGGCTGGCCGTAGAAGTAATGCACGTCGAACAGCGCCGTGCCGTATTCCTCGGCGCGGTGGCTGACGCCGAGAATTTCCTTCAGGTAGTTGCCGCTGGCGTCCTTGGCATAGAACCGCCAGCTATCGGACGGGAACAGCTTCTGGTCGACAATCAGCGCGTTGTCCTTCAGCTCCAGGCCCTTGGGCAGTTGCCCGGCCGTGAGGCTGCCTTTTTCGATGGTGGCCAGGAACAGTGGCATTGACCCGACGGCAAACCCAGGGTTTTCGGGGAACAGGTTCAGGTCATAGGTGATGGTGCCGCGTCCCGGGTCGACCTCGTAGGCTTCGGCGGGCAGCTCGATCGGCTCACCGAGCTTGCCTTCCTCGTTGGCGGTGAGGAAGGTCACGGGGGCATCGCCGCCGCCCCGGTCTTCGCCCAGCAGGTCGTCGTTGAAGGTGTAGGGGTGATCGAACTCGATGTGTGCTGCGCTGGCGTCATCCACCGATTGGTTGATGGTGACGCTTTTCTTCAACTGGTCTTCGGAAAGCGTGGCGTCCTTGAGCCAGTCCGAAGCTTGGTCGTCATACACGGTGACGGGCATCGGCAACGGCTGTACGGTCTTCTCCAGGCTGTTCTTGTCGAAGCGCCGTACGGGCAGGTCGAGGTCCTTGCGGGTCACCGTGGCCTGGGAAAAGTCGAGGACGCTGACTTGCACGTTGTCGATCAGGCCATTGAAGTACACCTTGGTGTAGTGGCTGTTCTGCTTGTGTTCGAAGGCTTTCTGTTCGTCTTCCAACTGCTTTTCAAAGGCGTCGGACCAGGCCTTCTGCTTTTGCATTTCGGCCAGTTGTTTCTCGTAAAACGCCAGTTGGGCGGCGTTCTCGTTGATCGAGCCCGAGCGTGAGAGAAATTTGCCGGTGGTGTCGCGAGCCTGCACCAGCAGCGGGTTAGGCGATTCATCCATGACTTCCGGTGCCAGCGGGGCGCTGTTGGTCAGTTCGATTTCGGCGTAGTTCTTTTCGAGCGTCAGCAGCGTGACCGTGACGTTTTCTTCGGTGCGTTTGCGGCCCACGTCCTTTTTCGACAGGTCGAAGGTGAAGACTTTTCGTGGCGCGATGACTTCTACCTTGCCCTTGAGGGTGACGGGCTGCGGCTGGCTCTTGTTTTCAGTCTCGATGCCTTCGATGAACGGGTAGGTCACGGTCAGGTCATCGGGGTTGGTCAGGTTGGAGCTGGTGGGGCTCAGTTGGATGCCCGGGTCGGTTTCCGACCATTCAGGCTGGAAGGGGATGACCTTGTTGTTGCTCAAGGTCACTGACTGCCATTCCAGGCCGTGGGGGAAGGGGAACTGGTCGGGCATGTTGAAGTTGAACGGGAAGATCGGCTGCAGGTCCGTCAAGTAGTCCGAATGCGACGCCTTGCGCAGGACAAACAGGCCATTGATGTAGGTGTCCACCAGGGCCTGGGGCGTGGGGTAATGCTTGAGCAGTGCCAGGGCGTCTTCGCTGTAATCGGCCTCGATGGGCTTGGTGGCGAGCTTGGCCCGTGCCCGCTCCAGCAACAGCAGCGAGCCACCGAGCTCGGACACGGCGTCCTTGAGCTTGGGGTCCTGGATCGCGTCCAGGGACTGTTCGAACTTGGCGGTTTTCTCTTCAAGGCTGGCTTGCTTGTGTTCATCGCTTGGGGAGCAACCGCCGCCCACCAGCAACGCCGCGCACAGGCCAATGCTGGCCAAAGGGGATCGCACATCCATTATCTGAGTTTTCCTGTCCGACATCATCGAGCCGAGTTGATGAGCTCGACACTAGCAGAAAAAATCTTTTACAGATGCCGTACAGATCAGTTTTATCGACGGTTTCTGGCGTTTGCGTGCGGCTGGTATACTCGCCGCCATTTTTAGCCAAGCTGTGTGAGATTCAATGGAACGCTTTATCGAAAATGCAATGTATGCCTCACGCTGGCTGTTGGCGCCGATCTATTTCGGGTTGTCCCTGGGGCTGCTGGCACTGGGGTTGAAGTTCTTCCAGGAAGTGTTCCATGTGATTCCCATCGTGTTCACCATGAGTGAGTCGGATGTGATCCTGGTGCTGCTGTCGTTGATCGACATGGCGCTGGTGGGCGGCCTGCTGGTGATGGTGATGATCAGCGGCTACGAGAACTTCGTCTCCCAACTGGACATCGACGAAAGCAAAGAGAAGCTCAACTGGCTGGGGACCATGGACTCTTCGTCGCTGAAGATGAAGGTCGCAGCGTCCATCGTGGCGATTTCGTCGATCCATTTGCTGCGGGTCTTCATGGATGCCAAGAACGTCGATCCCGAGCATTTGAAGTGGTACGTGATCATCCACATGACGTTTGTGGTGTCGGCGTTTGCCATGGGTTACCTGGATAAAGTCACCAAGCATTAATTGCAGCCCGACGCTCCCCGTTGCCCGGGTGCAGGGCTCATCAAGGGCGTGGCTTGTGTGCTAGTCTGCTCGCCCTTTTAGTTTGGACGACACCTGTGTCGTCCTACAGCGGAGCCTTTCCATGTCCGAAGTTAATCTGTCCACCGACGAAACCCGCGTGAGCTACGGCATTGGCCGTCAGTTGGGCGACCAGCTGCGCGACAACCCGCCACCGGGCGTCAGCCTGGACGCGATCCTGGCTGGCCTGACCGACGCTTTCGCCGGCAAGCCTAGCCGTGTGGACCAGGAGCAAATGGCCGCCAGCTTCAAGGTCATCCGCGAAATCATGCAAGCCGAAGCTGCTGCAAAGGCTGAAGCGGCTGCTGGCGAAGGCCTGGCTTTCCTGGCTGAAAACGCCAAGCGTGACGGCATCACCACCCTGGCTTCCGGCCTGCAATTTGAAGTGCTGACTGCCGGTGACGGTGCCAAGCCGACCCGCGAAGATCAGGTGCGCACTCACTACCACGGCACCCTGATCGACGGCACTGTGTTCGACAGCTCCTACGAGCGCGGCCAGCCTGCAGAATTCCCGGTTGGCGGCGTGATCGCCGGCTGGACCGAAGCCCTGCAGCTGATGAATGCCGGCAGCAAATGGCGCCTGTACGTGCCGAGCGAACTGGCTTACGGCGCTCAAGGCGTTGGCAGCATCCCGCCGCACAGCGTTCTGGTGTTCGACGTCGAGCTGCTCGACGTTCTGTAAGACCTTACCTGCAGGAGCGAGCCTGCTCGCTCCTGCAGTGTTTTGCGCGGTTGCTCATGGATGAAACTTGCCATTGAGATCCGTCACTGGGCGCAACGCCCGGGCATAGCAGAACAGAAACAGATTTCTCACCACTTCCTTCAGCACACCAGGTTCACTGGAACTCAGGCCATTGACGTCCAGGTCGCCCTGATCCTGCAGTTCGCTCAACGCTTCTTCTTCCAGTACCGCGCAGACTTCACCGGTTTCCCGATGGAGGATTCGCAGGTAAGGGTGTGGACGGTCCAGCCAGGCATCGATCAAATAAGTCATGGGAAGCATCTCCTTGATGGGTTTCAATGAGAATAATTCTTATTCGTAGAATAGCAAGTGCCTATTGGCGATTTCCGGACTTTTCTGTGTGGATATTGTTTTTGATCAAAAGGCCTGGCCTTTTGCCGCCAGTGCGGAAGTGACGCGGGGGAGGGTGAAGCGCCATCCCGTGCAGGGCACGAGATGGAGGCCGCCGGTTCAGACCTTGCGGACGAACTCGGACTTGAGTTTCATCGGGCCGATACCGTCGATCTTGCAGTCGATATCGTGGTCGCCGTCGCACAGGCGGATGTTCTTGACCTTGGTGCCGACCTTGACCACCAGCGACGTACCTTTGACCTTGAGGTCTTTGATCACGGTGATGGTGTCGCCGTCCTGCAGGACGTTGCCCACAGAGTCTTTCTTCACGGAATCATCGCTGGCAGCCTCGGCTTCGCCACCGATGGTCCACTCATGGGCGCATTCCGGGCAAATCAGCTGGGCGCCGTCTTCGTAGGTGTATTCGGAATTGCATTTCGGGCAGGGTGGCAACGTGCTCACTAAAGCTCCTTTGGTTTCAGGATGGCTAAAAGCGTACATTATATAGGGTTTTAGCCGGGCAGGGTGCAGCAACGCCAGAGAACGCTGTGGGAGCTGGCTTGCCTGCGATTGCATCACCGCGGTGTGACAGACAAACCGAAGTGACTGCATCGCAGGCAAGCCAGCTCCCACATGAAGCAGAGCAGAATCAGTGCGTGCGGGCGACCGCAAACTCACTCAGCTCAACCAGGGCGTCCCGGTATTCGCTGGCTGGAAGGGCTTCCAGGCATTGGATGGCGCGAGCGACGTAGTCACGGGCCAGTTGCGCGGTGTATTCGAGGGAGCCCGAGGCTTCCACGGCTTCGCGGATGCTTTCCAGGTCTTCGATCCCGCCTTTCTGGATCGCCTTGCGCACCAGGGCGGCCTGTTCCGGCGTGCCTTCGCGCATGGTGTAGATCAGCGGCAAGGTCGGCTTGCCTTCGGCCAGGTCGTCACCGACGTTCTTGCCCAGGGTTTCGGCGTCGCCGCGGTAATCCAGCAGGTCGTCTACCAACTGGAAGGCCACGCCCAAGTGATCGCCGAAGGTGCGCAGGGCTTCGCTCTGCTCGGGCGTTGCTTCGCACAGGGCCGCGGCGCTGTGGGTCGAGGCTTCGAAGAGCATCGCGGTTTTGCCGCGAATCACTTCCATGTAGGTTTCTTCGGTGGTGCTGGCGTCGCGAACCTTCGACAGTTGCAGCACTTCGCCTTCGGCGATGATGCGCGTGGCCTGTGAAAGAATCTTCATCACCGGCATCGAGCCCAGCTCGACCATCATCTCGAACGAGCGCGAGTACAGGAAGTCGCCCACGAGTACGCTCGGCGCGTTGCCCCACATCGCGTTGGCCGTCTCGCGACCACGGCGCATGCCGGACATGTCGACCACGTCGTCATGCAGCAGGGTGGCGGTGTGCAGGAACTCGATGGTCGCGGCCAGCAGGCGCAGGTCATCGCCTTCACGGCCCAGGGCCTTGCCACACAGCAACACTAATAAAGGACGCAGGCGTTTACCGCCGGCCGACGTAATGTAGTCGCCAATTTTGGAGACCAGCGGCACTTTAGAAGTCAGCTGCTTCTTGATGATGCCGTCGACGGCGCTAAAATCGTCCGCCACCGCGCGGTAGAAAGCTTGGGGTTGCATCAGCGACAGTCGCTCCAGAAGGGTTGCGCGGCATGCTAGGACCCGCGTCCCCTAGTGTCAAGGCGCGATAGACGGCCACTTGCAACACCTCCATAGCTTGCGTACAATCGCGCACCCTGAACTTCCTGGGCAGCACCTGCCTTACGCAATTGCATTCGGGACGTCCATCCCATGCAGCCATGCCAGCCAATACCTCTTCTTATAAAGCGCTGGGTGAGCAGGATTATCGGAGAAATACCATGTCGTACGCAGTAATTGTTACTGGTGGCAAGCAATACAAGGTCGCCCCAGGTGAATACCTGAAGATCGAGAAGCTGGAAATCGCTACTGGCGAATCCGTTACTTTTGATCGCGTTCTGTTGGTCGCCAATGGCGATGACGTGAACATCGGCGCTCCAGTTGTTGCAGGCGCTACCGTTGTGGCTGAAGTGATCTCCCAAGGTCGTCACGATAAAGTCCGCATCATCAAGTTCCGTCGTCGTAAGCACCACATGAAGCGTATGGGCCACCGCCAGTGGTACACCGAGATCAAAATCACCGGTATTCAGGCTTAATTTCAGCCTAATTCCTCACTAGGAGAATTGACTCATGGCACACAAAAAAGCTGGTGGTAGTACCCGTAACGGTCGCGACTCAGAAGCCAAACGCCTTGGCGTGAAGATGTATGGCGGCCAGGTTATCATTCCGGGCAACATCATCGTGCGTCAGCGCGGCACCCAATTCCACGCCGGTTACGGTGTTGGCATGGGTAAAGATCACACTCTGTTCGCTAAAATCGACGGCGTGATCAAGTTTGAAGTAAAAGGCGCTTTCAACCGCCGTTACGTGAGCATTGTCCCGAAGACTGAAGTCGTCGCGGCATAATTACGTAGTTGCTGGAAAAGCCCTGTCTCGCGACGGGGCTTTTTCGTTTGTGGGGTGAGTCTCTTGCAAAGCTGTTTGTGATGGGCGAAAGCAGTGGATTTGCGGTCGTTGCTTGAGGTCGCTGCGCTCATTTTTGCAAGAGTCTTATGTCTTGGTTTCTTAAGCTCGTCCGTGTGGCGAGAGGCGTTTTGTTATGAAGTTTGTTGATGAAGTTTCGATCCGAGTAAAAGCTGGCGACGGCGGTAACGGTTGCATGAGTTTCCGTCGGGAAAAATTCATCGAAAACGGTGGTCCTAACGGCGGTGATGGCGGTGATGGCGGCTCGGTCTACATGATCGCCGACGAAAACCTCAACACCCTGGTGGACTACCGTTACACCCGGCACTTTGATGCCGAGCGTGGCTCCAACGGCGGCAGCACCGACTGCACCGGTAAAAAAGGCGAAGAGCTGGTACTGCGGGTTCCGGTCGGCACCACCGTGATCGACTCGGCAACCCAGGAAGTCATCGGCGACCTGACCAAAGCCGGTCAGCGCCTGCTGGTGGCTCATGGCGGCTGGCACGGCCTGGGCAACACCCGTTTCAAATCCAGTACCAACCGTGCACCACGCCAGACCACGCCGGGCAAGCCTGGCGAACAGCGTGACCTCAAGCTGGAAATGAAGGTGCTGGCTGACGTGGGCCTGCTGGGCTTGCCGAACGCCGGCAAAAGTACGTTCATTCGCTCGGTATCTGCTGCCAAGCCGAAAGTCGCCGATTACCCGTTCACCACCTTGGTGCCAAACCTGGGTGTGGTCAGTGTCGACCGCTGGAAGAGCTTCGTGGTGGCGGACATTCCGGGCCTGATCGAAGGTGCTTCCGACGGCGCGGGCCTGGGGATTCGTTTCCTCAAGCACTTGTCCCGTACCCGTTTGCTGTTGCACCTCGTTGACATGGCGCCGCTGGACGACACCAGTGCGCCGGACGCCGCTGAAGTGATTGTCAGCGAGCTGACCAAGTTCAGCCCGTCCCTGGCTGAGCGTGATCGTTGGTTGGTACTGAACAAGTGCGACCAGATCCTCGAGGAAGAGCACGAAGAGCGCGTCAAGGAGATCGTCGATCGCCTGGAATGGACGGGGCCGGTGTACGTGATCTCGGCCATTGCCAAAGAAGGCACTGAGCGCCTGACTCGCGACATCATGCGTTACCTCGAAGACCGTGCCGATCGCCTGGCCGCCGACCCTGTCTACAAGGCCGAGCTGGCCGAGCTGGATCAGCGCATCGAAGACGAAGCCCGTGCCCAGTTGCAGGCGCTGGATGATCAGCGTGCCCTGCGTCGCAGTGGCGTCAAGTCGGTCCATGACATCGGTGACGACGATTGGGATGAGGAAGACGTGGATGATGAAGACGGTCCGGAAATCATTTACGTGCGCGACTGATTCGTTGCAGTAAACTTAAGCGCCGCTCAATCGAGCGGCGTTTTGGTATCTGGAAATCGGTAGTCACGAATAACGTTATGGGCGGCGCTGGGTCGCGCGGCCCTCTATCTAAGGTTGAAGATGATGCGGAGCAAGGTGACAGGTGCGCAGCGTTGGGTCGTTAAGATCGGTAGCGCGCTGCTGACGGCGGATGGCAAAGGGCTGGATCGTGCGGCCATGAGCGTCTGGGTGGACCAGATGGTGGCCTTGCATGAGGCTGGCGTCGAGTTGGTGCTGGTGTCGTCCGGGGCGGTTGCCGCCGGTATGAGTCGCCTTGGCTGGACCGCGCGACCCAGCGCGATGCACGAGCTGCAAGCCGCTGCCGCCATTGGTCAGATGGGCCTGGTGCAGGCTTGGGAGTCCAGCTTTGCCGAGCACGGTCGCCACACGGCGCAGATTCTGCTGACCCATGACGACTTGTCCGACCGCAAGCGCTACCTGAACGCCCGTAGCACCCTGCGTGCCCTGGTGGAACTCAAGGTAATCCCGGTGATCAATGAGAACGACACCGTGGTGACTGACGAGATTCGCTTTGGCGACAACGACACCCTGGCAGCCCTGGTGGCTAACCTGGTTGAGGCGGACTTGCTGGTGATTCTCACGGATCGCGACGGCATGTTCGACGCTGATCCGCGCAATAACCCTGAGGCGCAGCTGATTTACGAGGCGCGTGCCGATGATCCGGCGCTGGATGCGGTGGCTGGCAGTGTCGGTGGTGCGCTGGGGCGTGGTGGTATGCAGACCAAGCTGCGTGCGGCACGGCTGGCGGCGCGTTCCGGCGCGCATACCATCATCGTTGGCGGTCGGATTGAGCGGGTGCTGGATCGTCTCAAGGCGGGAGAGCGCATCGGTACGCTGCTGTCGCCTGAGCGCGGCATGTTGGCGGCGCGCAAGCAGTGGCTGGCGGGGCATCTTCAGACGCGCGGTACCCTGGTGTTGGATGCTGGTGCGGTTTCAGCGTTGTCCCAAGGCAACAAAAGCTTGCTGCCGGTGGGTGTAAAACTGGTCCAGGGCAGCTTCCGCCGTGGCGAAATGGTGGTGTGTGTGGCGCCGGATGGTCGTGAGATTGCCCGTGGCCTTGCCAACTACAGTGCCCTTGAGGCGCAGAAAATCATCGGGCAATCGTCTGATGCGATTGTCGGTCTGTTGGGTTACATGGCTGAGCCGGAGCTGGTTCACCGGGATAACCTGATTCTGGTTTAAGCAAAAAGGAATTCTCGATGCGCGTGATGAAGGGGTTGCTCGGTTTACTGCTGGCGATGCCGTTGCTGGCATCGGCCGAAGAGATTGGCCAGGTGTCGACGGTGTTCAAGTTTGTCGGCCCCAATGACCGGATTGTGGTCGAGGCCTTTGATGATCCGAAGGTGGATGGCGTGACCTGCTACCTGTCCCGTGCCAAGACGGGTGGGGTGAAAGGTGGTCTGGGGTTGGCTGAGGATCGCGCTGAGGCGTCGATTGCCTGTCGTCAGGTGGGCGCAATTCACTTCAAGGGTGAGCTGAAGGATGGGGATGAGGTGTTCAAGGAGCGCACGTCCCTGGTGTTCAAGACCATGCAGGTGGTGCGTTTCCTCGACAAGAAGCGCAATACCCTGGTGTATCTGGTCTACAGCGACCGCCTGATCGAAGGCAGCCCGCAGAATGCGGTGACGGCGATTCCGATCTTGCCTTGGCCTACAGCGCAATAAATCTGAAGTAGAGCCGGCATGCCGGCTCTTTTTTGGCTTTCCCAAATCGCAGGCAATAAAAAACCGACCCTGGGGTCGGTTTTTTAACAAGCTTATCGCTTAGGCTGCAGCAGCAAGGTTCAGAGCCTTGATGTGGCCATTCAGACGACCTTTATGGCGAGCAGCTTTGTTCTTGTGGATGATGCCTTTATCGGCCATACGGTCGATAACTGGCACAGCCAGAACGTAAGCAGCTTGAGCTTTTTCAGCGTCTTTTGCGTCAATGGCTTTAACTACATTCTTGATGTAGGTACGAACCATGGAACGCAGGCTGGCGTTGTGGCTGCGACGCTTCTCAGCCTGTTTTGCACGTTTTTTGGCGGAAGGTGTGTTGGCCACCGTCGAGCTCCTCGAAAGACTTTTTAGGAAATAGCAAACAAAATAGGCCGCGAATCATGCCGATGAGTTGAAGTCTTGTCAAGGGCGTGTGATGCGAACTGCTGAGTGGTCGATCTTAAGAGGCGGGTGATTTATTTCCGGCGCTTGACCTGTAAACTCGCGAGCTTTGGCTCTGTGCTTGTTGCAGGCGCGGAGTATCGCATATGTGGGCCGTTTGTTCGCCTGCTCTTTATCTATAGGCAAAAACTCTTTCAATGAACCTGCTCAAATCGTTGGCCGCTGTCAGCTCTATCACCATGATTTCCCGGGTTCTGGGGTTTGTGCGTGATACGCTGCTGGCACGCATTTTTGGCGCCAGCATGGCCACGGATGCCTTCTTTATTGCCTTTAAGCTGCCCAACCTGCTGCGGCGGATCTTCGCCGAGGGGGCTTTTTCCCAGGCCTTCGTGCCGATTCTGGCGGAGTACAAGGCCCAGCAAGGCGAGGAGGCGACCCGCACCTTTATTGCCTATGTCTCGGGTTTACTGACCTTGGTGCTGACGCTGGTGACGATCGCCGGCATGCTCGCCGCGCCCTGGGTGATCTGGGCCACGGCCCCCGGTTTTGCCAATACACCGGAAAAATTCGCCCTGACCACTGATCTGTTGCGGGTGACCTTTCCTTATATATTGCTGATTTCCCTGTCGTCCCTGGCCGGAGCGATCCTCAATACCTGGAACCGTTTCTCGGTGCCGGCCTTCGTGCCGACCCTGCTTAACGTCAGCATGATTATTTTCGCGCTGTTCCTGACGCCGTATTTCGATCCGCCCGTGATGGCCCTGGGCTGGGCGGTCCTGGCCGGTGGCCTGGCGCAACTGCTGTACCAGCTGCCGCACCTGAAGAAGATCGGCATGCTCGTGCTGCCGCGCCTGAACCTTAAAGACACCGGCGTCTGGCGGGTGATGCGCAACATGCTGCCGGCAATCCTGGGGGTTTCCGTCAGCCAGATCTCGCTGATCATCAATACCGCCTTTGCCTCGTTGCTGGTCTCGGGCTCCGTATCGTGGATGTACTACGCCGACCGTCTGATGGAACTGCCGTCCGGCGTATTGGGCGTGGCGCTCGGCACCATCCTGCTGCCAACGCTGTCCCGCACCTATGCCAGCAAAGACCGCCACGAGTACTCGCGAATTCTCGACTGGGGCCTGCGCCTGTGCTTCGTGCTGGTGCTGCCGTGCGCCGTGGCCCTGGGTTTGCTCGCCGAGCCGCTGACGGTTGCGCTGTTCCAGTATGGCCAGTTCACCGCGTTTGACGCCTCAATGACGCAGCGTGCGCTGATCGCCTATTCCGTCGGCCTGCTGGGCATTATCGTGATCAAGGTGCTGGCCCCCGGCTTTTATGCTCAACAAAACATTCGTACGCCGGTAAAGATCGCGATCTTTACCCTGGTGGTTACACAGCTGCTCAACCTGGCGTTTATCGGTCCGCTGAAGCACGCGGGGCTGGCGTTGGCAATCAGTGTGGGTGCCTGCATCAATGCCGGGCTGCTGTTTTATCAGCTGCGCAAACAGAAAATGTTCCAGCCTCAGGCGGGCTGGGGCTCGTTTGGGCTCAAGTTGGTGGTGGCGGTGGGTACGATGGCTGCGGTGCTACTGGGGCTGATGCACTTCATGCCCGCCTGGGATCAAGGCCATATGCTGGAGCGGTTCATGCGCCTCGGTGCATTGGTGGTCGCTGGTGTGGTGGTGTACTTCGGCATGTTGCTGCTGATGGGCTTCCGTTTACGGGATTTCAATCGCAAGTCGCTGAGCTAGAGACTTTTCGTCGATAAGGCGGTTGTTTTATCGATTCGCGCAAATGGCCTGCGCTGTTGCCTGTCGTCCGGGGCCGGGTGTGGTTATAATCGACCACTTTATGAGCAAGAAGCGCGTTATGCAGCTGGTTCGAGGTCTCCACAACCTGCGCCCCCAGCATCGGGGCTGCGTCGCCACTATTGGCAACTTTGACGGTGTTCACCGTGGCCACCAGGCTATCCTGGCCCGCCTGCGTGAGCGTGCGGTTGAGTTGGGCGTGCCCAGCTGCGTGGTGATTTTTGAACCACAGCCCCGCGAGTTCTTTACCCCGGAGACGGCGCCGGCGCGTCTGGCCCGACTGCGGGACAAGCTGCAACTGCTGGCTGAAGAAGGCGTGGACCGCGTCCTCTGCCTGGCTTTCAACCAGCGCTTGCGCAGCCTCAGCGCCGCCGAGTTTGTCGACCGTATCCTGGTGGACGGCCTGGGCGTGCAGCACCTGGAGGTCGGCGACGACTTCCGATTCGGTTGCGACCGGGTAGGGGATTTCGATTTCCTGCAACAGGCCGGCGTTACCCAGGGTTTTACCGTCGAAGCTGCGCAAACCGTCGAACTGGACGGCCTGCGCGTGAGCAGTACCCAGGTGCGTAACGCCCTGGCCGCTGCCGACTTCGCCTTGGCCGAGCGTTTGCTCGGTCGCCCGTTCCGGATTGCCGGGCGGGTCCTGCATGGCCAGAAGCTGGCGCGCCAACTGGGCACGCCAACCGCCAACGTGCAGCTCAAGCGCCGCCGTGTGCCACTGACCGGGGTTTACCTGGTGAGTGTCGACATCGACGGCCAATCGTGGCCCGGAGTCGCCAACATAGGCGTCAGGCCCACGGTTGCAGGTGATGGCAAAGCCCACCTGGAAGTTCACCTTTTGGATTTTGCCGGTGATTTGTATGACCGGCGTTTGACGGTGGCTTTCCACCAAAAGCTGCGTGAAGAGCAGCGTTTCGCCTCCCTGGAGGCGTTGAAAACGGCGATCAATGCGGATGTCGCCGCCGCCCGTGCACTAGCCGCACCTAGCGCCCATCGCTAATGAAGAGCCTTAAATGACCGACTATAAAGCCACGCTAAACCTTCCGGACACCGCCTTCCCAATGAAGGCCGGCCTGCCACAGCGCGAACCGCAGATCCTGCAGCGCTGGGACAGTATTGGCCTGTACGGAAAGTTGCGCGAGATTGGCAAGGATCGTCCGAAATTCGTCCTGCACGACGGCCCTCCTTATGCCAACGGCACGATTCATATCGGTCATGCGCTGAACAAGATTCTCAAGGACATGATCGTTCGCTCGAAAACCCTATCGGGCTTCGACGCGCCTTATGTGCCGGGCTGGGACTGCCACGGCCTGCCGATCGAACACAAGGTCGAAGTGACCTACGGCAAGAACCTGGGCGCGGACAAAACCCGCGAACTGTGCCGTGCCTACGCCACCGAGCAGATCGAAGGGCAGAAGTCCGAATTCATCCGCCTGGGTGTGTTGGGCGACTGGGCCAACCCGTACAAGACCATGAACTTCAAGAACGAGGCCGGTGAAATCCGCGCCTTGGCGGAAATCGTCAAGGGCGGTTTCGTGTTCAAGGGCCTCAAGCCCGTGAACTGGTGCTTCGATTGCGGCTCGGCCCTGGCTGAAGCAGAAGTCGAGTACGAAGACAAAAAGTCCTCGACCATCGACGTCGCCTTCCCGATCGCCGACGAAGCCAAGCTGGCTGAAGCCTTCGGTCTGGCGAGCCTGGCCAAGCCAGCTTCCATCGTGATCTGGACCACCACTCCGTGGACCATCCCGGCCAACCAGGCGCTGAACGTGCACCCGGAATTCACCTACGCCCTGGTGGACGTCGGTGACAAGCTGCTGGTGCTGGCTGAAGAGCTGGTCGAGTCGTGCCTTGCCCGCTACAACCTGCAAGGCTCGGTGATCGCGACCACCACTGGTTCCGCGCTGGAACTGATCAACTTCCGTCACCCGTTCTACGACCGTCTGTCGCCAATCTACCTGGCCGAGTACGTTGAACTGGGCGCTGGCACCGGCGTGGTTCATTGCTCGCCTGCCTATGGCGTAGACGACTTCGTGATCTGCAAACAGTACGGCCTGGTCAACGACGACATCATCAATCCCGTGCAAAGCAACGGCGTGTACGCGCCGTCCCTGGAATTCTTCGGTGGCCAGTTCATCTTCAAGGCCAACCCGGCGATCATCGACAAGCTGGCGGAAGTCGGTGCGCTGCTGCACACCGAAACCATCACCCACAGCTACATGCACTGCTGGCGTCACAAGACCCCGCTGATCTACCGCGCCACCGCGCAGTGGTTTATCGGCATGGACAAAGAGCCGACCCGCGGCGAAAGCCTGCGCAAGCGTGCGATCAAGGCGATCGAAGACACCAAGTTCGTTCCGGCCTGGGGTCAGGCGCGCCTGCACTCGATGATCGCCAACCGTCCGGACTGGTGCATCTCCCGCCAGCGTAACTGGGGCGTGCCGATCCCGTTCTTCCTGAACAAGGAAAGCGGCGAGCTGCATCCACGTACCGTCGAGCTGATGGAAGTGGTGGCCCAGCGTGTTGAACAAGAAGGCATCGAAGCCTGGTTCAAGCTGGACGCCGCCGAGCTGCTGGGCGACGAAGCGCCGCTGTACGACAAGATCAGCGACACCCTCGACGTGTGGTTCGACTCCGGTACCACTCACTGGCACGTATTGCGCGGTTCGCACCCGATGGGCCACGAGACCGGCCCGCGTGCCGATCTGTACCTGGAAGGTTCCGACCAGCACCGTGGCTGGTTCCACTCCTCGTTGCTGACCGGCTGCGCGATCGACGATCACGCCCCGTACCGCGAGTTGCTGACCCACGGTTTCACCGTCGACGAGAACGGTCGCAAGATGTCCAAGTCCCTGGGCAACGTGATCGCGCCGCAAAAGGTCAACGACACCCTGGGCGCCGACATCATGCGCCTGTGGGTTGCCTCTACCGATTATTCGGGCGAGATGGCCGTGTCCGAGCAGATTCTGCAGCGCAGCGCCGATGCCTATCGCCGGATCCGTAATACCGCACGCTTCATGCTGTCTAACCTGACCGGTTTCAACCCGGCCACCGACATCCTGCCGGCCGAGGAAATGCTCGCCCTGGACCGTTGGGCCGTGGACCGTACCCTGTTGCTGCAGCGCGAGCTGCAAGAGCACTACGGCGAATACCGCTTCTGGAACGTTTACTCGAAGATCCACAACTTCTGCGTGCAGGAACTGGGTGGTTTCTACCTCGACATCATCAAGGACCGCCAGTACACCACGGGTGCCAACAGCAAGGCTCGCCGTTCGGCGCAAACCGCGCTGTACCACATCTCTGAAGCGCTGGTGCGCTGGATCGCGCCGATCCTGGCGTTCACCGCCGATGAACTGTGGGAATACCTGCCGGGCGAGCGTAACGAGTCCGTGATGCTCAACACCTGGTACGAAGGCCTGACCGAACTGCCGGCCGACTTCGAACTGGGCCGCGAGTACTGGGAAGGCGTGATGGCCGTCAAGGTTGCCGTGAACAAGGAACTGGAAGTGCAGCGCGCGGCGAAGGCCGTTGGCGGCAACCTGCAGGCCGAAGTCACGCTGTTTGCCGAGGAAGGCTTGACCGCCGACTTGGCCAAGCTGAGCAACGAACTGCGCTTTGTCTTGATTACTTCCACCGCCAGCCTGGCACCGTTTACTCAGGCTCCGGCAGACGCCGTGGCGACTGAAGTCCCGGGCCTCAAGCTTAAAGTGGTCAAGTCGTCCTTCGCCAAGTGCGCCCGTTGCTGGCACTGCCGTGAAGATGTCGGCGTGAACCCTGAGCATCCGGAAATCTGCGGTCGTTGCGTCGACAACATCTCTGGCGCTGGCGAGGTTCGTCACTATGCCTGAAGCCAGTCGTTTTGGACGCCTGGGCTTGCTCGTGTTGAGCGTGCTGGTGCTGGTCATTGACCAGCTCAGCAAGGCTCACTTCGAAGGCGCCCTGGAGATGTACCAGCAGATCGTGGTGATTCCTGACTACTTCAGCTGGACCCTGGCCTACAACACCGGCGCTGCGTTCAGCTTCCTGGCTGACAGCTCCGGCTGGCAGCGCTGGCTGTTTGCCCTGATCGCCGTGGTGGTCAGTGCCGTGCTGGTGGTCTGGCTCAAGCGCCTGGGGCGCAACGACACTTGGCTGGCCGTCGCTTTGGCGCTGGTGCTGGGTGGCGCATTGGGCAACTTGTACGACCGTATTGCGCTGGGCCATGTGATCGACTTTATTCTGGTGCATTGGCAGAACCGCTGGTACTTCCCGGCGTTCAACTTTGCCGACAGCGCCATCACCGTCGGTGCAATCATGCTGGCGTTGGATATGTTCAAAAGTAAGAAAACCGGAGAGACCGTTCATGACTGAACAGGTATTGGCTGAGCAACGCATCGGCCAGAACACGGAAGTCACTTTGCATTTCGCATTGCGCCTGGAGAATGGCGACACGGTCGACAGCACCTTCGACAAGGCCCCGGCGACCTTCAAGGTCGGCGACGGCAACCTGCTGCCGGGTTTCGAAGCGGCCCTGTTCGGTTTCAAGGCCGGCGACAAGCGCAACCTGCAGATCCTGCCGGAAAACGCCTTTGGCCAGCCCAACCCGCAAAACGTGCAGATCATCCCGCGTTCGCAGTTCCAGGACATGGAGCTGTCGGAAGGCTTGCTGGTGATCTTCAACGATGCGGCGAATACCGAACTGCCGGGTGTGGTGAAGGCCTTTGATGACGCGCAAGTGACCATCGATTTCAACCACCCGTTGGCCGGGAAAACCTTGACCTTTGATGTCGAAATCATCGACGTTAAAGCGCTGTAACTAACGAAATCGGCCTACTGTAGGCGCGAGCTTGTTGTGGCGAGGGAGCTTGCTCCCGTTGGAGTGCGTAGCACTCCCAAACTGTTCATCGAGATACACCTGATGTGTCTCGATTGCCCAGGTTGGGGCTGCTTCGCAGCCCAGCGGGAGCAAGCTCCCTCGCCACACAAGTTCCCTCCTACAGGGCAAGACACGAGGCACAGCATGCAAATCAAACTCGCCAACCCCCGTGGCTTCTGCGCCGGCGTGGACCGGGCGATTGAAATCGTCAACCGCGCCCTGGAAGTCTTCGGTCCGCCGATTTACGTGCGCCATGAAGTCGTCCACAACAAGTTCGTGGTCGAAGACCTGCGCAGTCGCGGTGCCATCTTCGTTGAAGAGCTGGACCAGGTGCCGGACGACGTTATCGTCATTTTCAGCGCCCACGGTGTTTCTCAGGCTGTACGCACCGAAGCTGCTGGCCGTGGCCTGAAGGTATTCGATGCTACCTGCCCGCTGGTGACCAAGGTGCATATCGAGGTCGCGCGCTACAGCCGTGATGGTCGTGAATGCATCCTGATCGGCCACGCCGGTCACCCGGAAGTCGAAGGCACCATGGGCCAGTACGACGCCAGCAATGGCGGCGCGATCTACCTGGTGGAAGACGAAAAAGACGTCGCCGCGTTGCAGGTGCACAACCCTGAGAAGCTGGCCTTCGTTACCCAGACCACCCTGTCGATGGATGACACCAGCCGTGTCATCGATGCGTTGCGTACGCGCTTCCCCGCGATTGGCGGGCCGCGCAAGGACGACATCTGCTACGCCACGCAAAACCGCCAGGATGCGGTCAAGCAATTGGCCGACGAATGCGACGTGGTGCTGGTGGTGGGCAGCCCAAACAGCTCCAACTCCAACCGTCTGCGGGAACTGGCCGAGCGCATGGCCACCCCGGCTTACCTGATCGATGGTGCCGAAGACATGCAGCGCAGCTGGTTCGATGGCGTCGAGCGCATCGGCATCACGGCAGGTGCCTCGGCCCCGGAAGTGCTGGTGCGTGGCGTTATTCAGCAACTGCAGGCCTGGGGCGCCACGGGCGCTGATGAACTGGCGGGCCGTGAAGAAAACATCACTTTCTCCATGCCCAAGGAGCTGCGGGTTCGTTCGCTGCTCTGAGTCCCAAGGTGCCAGCGTATCCCCGGCACAGCGCCTGCTCGGTTTTGTTACTGCGCAGGCTGATGCGCCCGCTGGCCGCCAGCACTATTTGATACAGGCTCAGTTGCTGGTCCGTCGCACACACGTGAACGGTGCCGGCGCTGAAAGCCCCTGCGGAGAGCAATGGTTCACCCAGGCCGCTGAAGCGTATCTGGGTTCTCACCGGCGTATTTCCCACAATCGGTATCTGGCCATTGTCCTGGCGCTCCAGCAGCACCGGGTTCTGATCGTCCAGATGGCCGCGACCGTTCAGGTCCAGTATTACCCTCCATCCCCGGCTCCAGTCATCATCCAGCGCATGGATAACCACCGTGCGATTGCGCGCGATGGCTTCCGTGCGGGCGTAACGCACCCCTCCGGCGAGGGATTCGGCGGCGTTCTGTCGTCGTTGCGACTCAAGCAACCCCTTGAGGCTCGGCACTGCCAGATTGGCCAGGATACCGCTCAGGAACAGGCCCAGAATTAGCTCAATCAGCGAGAAACCTCGTTGTTTCATATGCCGTCCCTCCGTGGACGCGGTGTGCTTTTTTCAGTCAGTGCCGGATGGCAGACATAGTTATAGCGCCCAGGCCGGGGCGTTGAATGATGGCCATTCTGTCCAAAGTATTTCCCATTGTTCCGGGGTGCAGCGCTCAGGCGAGACCGGCGCTAGTCTTGCCTCGCACCGCAGATTTTCCGCTGCCTTTTGATGGCCTTCGACACGGATGACGATGGTAATGAACGTTTGCTCCGTAACACCTCGCCCCCAACCGACCCAGGCCGGGATGACCCTGATCGAGGTCCTGGTATCCGTGCTGATCCTCGCCGTCGGCCTGCTGGGGGCTGCGGTGATTCAGCTCAATGCGCTGAAATACACCGACAGTTCCAGGATGACCAGCCAGGCCAGTTTCATCGCGTACGACATGCTCGACCGGATCCGCGCCAACTCGGGCGTTGATTACTCCTGGGAGCAGAGCGAGCGTGCGCCTTCCAGTACTTCGGTCGCGAGTGTCCGCGATCTGGACCTGCACGATTTTGAAGCCAACATCGCAGGGTTTGCAGGGGAGAGCGCCAAGGGTTCGGTTGTGGTCAATCAGCGAGAAGTGACCATCAGTATCAGTTGGGACGACTCCCGTGGAGCCAAGGCTCAAGGCGCCCGGGAGACGTTCACCCTGACCAGCCGAATCGCCGTCGACCCGAGGGGGTTGCCATGACCGGCGTTGCTCGAGGTTTCAGCCTGGTGGAGTTGCTGCTTGCATTGGCCCTCGGCCTGCTGTTGATCATGGGGGTGACCCAGATCGCGCTCAGCTCCCGAAGCACTCATGCCAGCCAGCGTGCGGCCTCGTTGTTGCAGGATGATGCACGGTTTGTCCTGGGCAAACTGATTCAGGAAATACGCCAGGCAGGCATGTTTGGTTGCCTGTCCACCGCATCAATCAGCAACGCTCCCGCTGGGTTCGACCGCCCCATTGGCTGGAGTGCCACCGGCAACTCCCGGTCCCTGACGCTGGTGACCGCTGACATCGGAGAGGGCGGCAGCAAACCTGACTGGACGGTGCTTTCCGATTGCACCGGTTTTGCCCAGGCCTATGGGGGAAGCCCGCCGGCAGCGGCACCCGGGCAGCTCCGCTTTCCATTGCGCAAGCTGACTTACACCTTTGAAGGCGGGCAATTGAAGCTCAGCACACTGGCAGCCCCGAGCAAGGCGGTACTGGTGGATAACGTGGGTGCTTTCGATATCAGTTTCGGGGTGGCCGGGAAGGCGGGGTCAACGGTTGTCAGCCGATACGACCCTAGCCCCGGTGACGAGTCGCTTATACGCAGTGTGCGGGTTCTGCTGACGCTTCAGGACCCAAATGGGCTCGTGAAAGACCAGACCTACAGCGTTGTTGCAGCGCTACGTAATCGTCTGAAGTAGCTCGCCCATGGGTTATTACCGCTCTCGTTCGAGGCAGGCAGGCATGGTTTTGCTGATCAGCCTGGTATTCCTGCTGTTGTTGGCACTCCTCGGATTGTCTTCGATGCAGGGGGCCATCTCGCAAGAAAAAATGACCGGCAGCGTTCGACAGCGCAACCAGTCGTTTCAGCTGGCCGAAAGCGGCCTCAGGCTTGGAGAGTCTGTGGTGCAGGCGCCTGGTTTTGCCCTGCGTCCTTGCCACTCGACTGCTGCGTGTGCGCCACCTCCCGAGTCGGTTTCGGTAGTGGGACCAGGGACGAACCCTGTGTCGGCTGTCACTTGGGTGGGGATGAAAGATGGCGTTTACGGTATTCAAAACCTGGGGCCGGGGATGGGCTTGGCTCATCTCCCGGCAGAGACCCAGGCCACCCTTTATCGAGTGACGTCGGTGGGACTCAGTGGTCATTCGCGATCCGTCCTGGAGACGGTGTATGCGCGCGTGGGCAGCGGCGCCGATGAGCGTTTTCGAAGAATCATGTGGCGACAACTTCAATAGGTGAGCGGCACGATGAGCAAGGATTGCACTGGTTTCACCCTGATCGAATTATTGATCGCCGTGGCGATCATCGGCCTTCTGGTCAGCGTCGCCTATCCCGGCTATACGAGCCATATGAAAAAGGTCTATCGCGCCGAAATTGCCGGGTTGCTGACCGAGCAAGCTCAGCACCTGGAGCGTTATTACGCGAGGAACGGCACTTTTATTGATGCGACTGGCGTCATCGCCGGCAATGATCGCTATAGAATCACCCCTGCATTGAACCCTCAGGATTTCGTTCTGCTTGCCACGCCCCCAGTTGACTCGGTGATGGCGGGCGATCCCTGTGCAGCCTTCAGCCTGACCAGTGCCGGTGCGCGAAGCAATCCGGGAGCCGCGCCTGACATGACGCGCAAGGCGTGCTGGGGGCAATGATGAGGAAGCTGGATGATTGGGCGCCGGGCGTGCCTTTTTCTTTTTATCGGCTGGATCGAACAATGGCTAAGCAACAGCAAGTAGTGGTTGTGGGTGGTGGGGTAATTGGCTTGTTGACGGCGTTCAACCTGGCGTCCCAGGGGCAGGCGGTTGTGCTGCTGGATCGCTCCGCGGTCGGGCAGGAGTCTTCCTGGGCTGGCGGCGGTATTGTTTCCCCGCTGTACCCATGGCGCTATAGCCCGGCGGTGACGGCCCTGGCGCACTGGTCCCAGGATTTTTACCCGCAACTGGCAGCGCGTCTGTTCGCGGCTACTGGCGTTGACCCGGAAGTCCACACCACCGGCCTGTATTGGCTGGACCTGGACGATGAGGCGCAGGCGCTTGCCTGGGCAGCCCGCGAAGGGCGCCCGCTGAGCAAGGTGGATGTTTGCGCTGCCCATGACGCGGTGCCGGTGCTGGGTGCCGGGTTTTCACAGGCGATCTATATGGCGGATGTGGCCAATGTGCGTAATCCGCGTTTGGTCAAATCCCTCAAGGCAGCCTTGTTGGCCCTGCCGGCCGTGACGATTCACGAGCAGTGCGCGGTTGACGGGTTTATTCAAGAGGGTGGCAAGGTTGTCGGGGTGACTACGGCGCTCGGGCCGATCCGTGGCGATCAGGTAGTGCTTGCTGCCGGAGCCTGGAGTGGTGAGTTGCTGGGTGGGCTCGGGCTGGTATTGCCCGTGGAGCCGGTCAAAGGACAGATGATCTTGTACAAATGCGCATCGGACTTTTTGTCGTGCATGGTCTTGGCCAAGGGCCGGTATGCGATTCCGCGGCGAGACGGACACATTCTGATCGGTAGCACCCTGGAGCATGAGGGGTTCGACAAGACCCCCACCGATTCCGCCCTGGAAAGCCTGAAAGCCTCTGCCGTCGAGTTGATCCCGGCACTGGCCGATGCCGAGGTGGTGGGGCATTGGGCCGGCTTGCGGCCCGGGTCGCCGGAAGGCATTCCCTATATTGGCAAGGTGCCAGGGTTTGACGGGCTCTGGCTCAACTGCGGGCATTATCGCAACGGCCTGGTGCTGGCGCCGGCGTCCTGCCAATTGTTTGCCGATTTGTTGCTGGGGCGTAAGCCGATTATTGATCCGGCGCCGTACGCGCCAGCAGGCCGGATCAACGCTGGATAGATTTCGGTCCTTGCTCCAGATGCGCCTGGGTGCAATACCATTCCTGGCGCAGGCTCAAGGCTCGATCCTGTGGTAGGTGAAGGCCGCAGTGGGCGCAACGAACCATCTGGATAGGGCCTTGTTCGCTGGGCCGCTGCTGTTTGGCGGCCGGACTTTTGAATTTGCGCCAAAACCATACCGCGGCAGCAATAACGGCGATCCAGAACAGTAGACGAACCATGGTGGGCAGCTTCTCGACAAGGGATTCGGCAGTTTAGCCAAGGACGTGACAGGCGCACAGCGCAATTATGCAGCGCAATAAAAAAGGGAGCTCAAGAGCTCCCTTTTTGCATCGCGCTAAACAATCAGTCAAAGATACCGAAAGTCATGTAGCTGAACCACGAGCGATCTTCGTTGTTGCCCAGGGCTTGAGGCCCTTGCTCTTCGATCACGTCGCCGTTTTCGTCACGAGGCTTGAGGTCCGATGGAATCGAATCCTTGGCGTCCTGGTATTGCTTGATGATGTCCTGGTTGGCGCGGGTTTCGCCCGGCGGCAGCGGTGGACGGGACTCGATCAGGCCCAGGGTGTACTTGCTCAACCACGAACGGTTGTCGGCTTCGGCAACCTGTGGCACGAACTGGCCGTCCTTCAGGCTTGGATGGTCCGGGTAGTTGAGCTTCAGGGTTTCCAGGCTGGTGGCGGCCAGTGCGTCCAGGTGCAGGCGCTGGTAAGCCTCGGTCATCACGGCCAGGCCGTCACCCACCGATGGGGTTTCCTGGAAGTTTTCCACTACGTAGCGGCCACGGTTGGCGGCAGCGACATAAGCCTGACGGGTCAGGTAGTAGTGGGCTACGTGGATCTCGTAGGAAGCCAGCAGGTTGCGCAGGTAGATCATGCGCTGCTTGGCGTCCGGCGCGTAGCGGCTGTTGGGGTAGCGGCTGGTCAGCTGGGCGAACTCGTTGTAGGAGTCGCGGGCAGCGCCCGGGTCACGCTTGGTCATGTCCAGCGGCAGGAAACGCGCCAACAGGCCAACGTCCTGGTCAAACGAGGTCAGGCCCTTGAGGTAGTAGGCGTAGTCGACGTTCGGGTGCTGAGGGTGCAGGCGGATAAAACGCTCGGCGGCGGACTTGGCAGCTTCCGGCTCGGCGTTCTTGTAGTTGGCGTAGATCAGCTCGAGCTGGGCCTGGTCGGCGTAGCGCCCGAACGGATACCGCGACTCCAGTGCCTTCAGCTTTGCCGTGGCGCTGGTGTAGCTGTGGTTGTTCAGGTCGGCCTGAGCTTGTTGGTACAGCTCGACCTCGCTCAGGTTTTCGTCGACGACTTCCTTTGTTGACGAGCAAGCAGCAGTCATGGCGAGGATGGCGATCAGCAGCAGGTGTTTCACTTGCATGGCGGCTTGCGTCCCTATGACGGCCGCTGTCTTGGGCGGGGCCGTCCTGTTATGATGAGCGCCCCTTGGAAAGCCTCGGGGCAAAAGACGCCGTATTTAACCACAAGCGCGCAGCCGAAACCAAAGGCTGTGCCACGCCTAGTCTGAGCATGTCCGATAAAATTGAACTTCGCGCAGAGGTGCCGTCCGAATTGGGCGGCCAACGCCTCGATCAAGTCGCCGCACAATTATTCGCTGAGCACTCGCGCTCGCGCCTTTCCGCCTGGATCAAAGACGGCCGCCTGACTGTAGATGGAGCGGTTATCCGCCCGCGAGACATAGTTCATGGTGGTGCGATTCTTGAGCTGACTGCCGAGCAGGAAGCCCAGGGAGAATGGATCGCCCAGGACATTGAACTGGACATCGTCTATGAAGACGACGACATCCTGGTGATCAATAAACCCGCAGGCCTGGTGGTGCACCCTGCCGCCGGGCACGCTGATGGCACCCTGCTCAACGCCTTGTTGCACCACGTGCCGGACATCATCAATGTCCCACGTTGTGGCATCGTGCACCGTCTGGACAAGGACACCACCGGCCTCATGGTGGTGGCCAAGACCATTCAGGCGCAGACGCAGTTGGTCACACAACTGCAGAGCCGCAGCGTCAGCCGCATCTATGAATGCATCGTGATCGGCGTGGTAACCGCCGGTGGCAAAATCAATGCCCCGATCGGTCGCCACGGCCAGCAGCGCCAGCGCATGGCGGTAATGGAAGGCGGCAAACAAGCGGTCAGCCACTACCGTGTGCTCGAGCGTTTCCGCTCCCACACTCACGTGCGGGTCAAGCTGGAAACCGGCCGTACCCACCAGATTCGGGTGCACATGGCGCACATCAACTTCCCGTTGGTCGGAGATCCGGCCTACGGTGGTCGCTTCCGTATTCCGCCGGCGGCCAGTGCAACCATGGTTGATTCGCTGAAAACCTTCCCGCGCCAGGCGCTGCACGCACGCTTCCTTGAGTTGGATCATCCGACGAGCGGTAAGCGGATGAGCTGGGAGTCGCCACTTCCAGACGATTTTGTCTGGTTGTTGTCGCTGCTCAAGCAGGATCGCGAGGCGTTTATCGGATGAGTGACTGGCTGATTCCTGACTGGCCCGCGCCGGCCGGGGTGAAAGCCTGCGTTACCACCCGTGCGGGCGGCGTCAGTCTGGCGCCGTTCGACAGCCTCAATCTTGGCGATCATGTCGAGGACAGCCTCGAAGCCGTTCTCGAAAATCGTCGTCGCCTCACCGATGCCTTCAATATCCAGCCGGCCTGGTTGCGTCAGGTTCACGGTGTGGTTGTGGTTGAGGCGGATCCTGGCCGAACCGCTGAAGCCGATGGCAGTTGGACCAGCACCCCAGGCATCGCCTGCACATCAATGACGGCTGATTGCCTGCCTGCCTTGTTTTGCAATCGCGCCGGTACCCGCGTCGCGGCTGCCCATGCCGGTTGGCGTGGCCTGGCTGCGGGAGTTCTGGAAGCCGCTTTCGAAAGCCTGGGTGCCGAACCTGGTGAAGTGCTGGTTTGGCTGGGCCCGGCCATCGGCCCGCAAGCCTTTGAAGTGGGCCCGGAAGTGCGTGAAGCCTTTATGCGGCAACTTCCGGAAACGATTGAGGCCTTCGTCCCCAGTCAGAGCCCGGGCAAGTTCATGGCCGACATTTACCAACTGGCCCGCCTGCGCCTTGCCGCCCGCGGCGTCACTGCTGTGTACGGTGGCGGCTTCTGTACCGTGACCGATCCCCGTTTCTATTCCTACCGTCGCAGCCCGCGCACCGGTCGGTTTGCCTCCCTTATCTGGCTGGAACGCTAGACTCTCCTGACCTGCGTCAACTATCCGTAGCTTGAATCTTCCAGAATCCACCCCATCTATAGGGGTATCTGGCAGGTTTCTTCATTCAGGATGTGTTTGTTCATAGCTCCGGCCTGCTCAAAAGGAAGGTGACTAATGCGTATTGATCGTTTAACCAGCAAATTGCAGTTGGCTTTATCTGACGCCCAATCTCTGGCGGTTGGCCTGGACCATTCGGCCATTGAGCCTGCGCACTTGATGCAAGCGCTCCTGGAGCAGCAAGGCGGTTCCATCAAACCCTTGCTGATGCAGGTGGGCTTTGACGTCAATAGCCTGCGCAAGGAGTTGAGCAAAGAGCTCGACCAACTGCCGAAAATCCAAAATCCTACTGGCGACGTGAACATGTCCCAGGATTTGGCGCGCCTGTTGAATCAGGCAGACCGCCTGGCCCAGCAGAAGGGTGACCAGTTCATTTCCAGTGAAGTGGTGCTGCTCGCCGCGATGGACGACAACAGCAAGCTCGGCAAATTGTTGCTGGGCCAGGGCGTGAGCAAAAAAGCCCTGGAAAATGCCATCAACAATCTGCGTGGCGGTGAAGCGGTAAATGACCCTAACCACGAGGAGTCGCGCCAGGCTCTGGACAAATACACCGTCGACCTGACCAAGCGCGCCGAAGAAGGCAAGCTCGATCCGGTGATCGGTCGTGACGATGAGATTCGTCGCACCATCCAGGTTCTGCAGCGTCGCACCAAGAACAACCCGGTGCTCATCGGCGAACCTGGCGTGGGTAAAACCGCGATTGCCGAAGGCCTGGCCCAGCGCATCATTAATGGCGAAGTGCCGGATGGTCTTAAAGGCAAGCGCCTGCTGTCCCTGGACATGGGGTCGCTGATTGCCGGTGCCAAGTTCCGTGGCGAGTTCGAAGAGCGCCTGAAATCCCTGCTCAATGAACTGTCGAAGCAGGAAGGGCAGATCATTCTGTTTATCGACGAACTGCACACCATGGTCGGCGCCGGTAAAGGCGAAGGTTCGATGGATGCGGGCAACATGCTCAAGCCGGCACTGGCCCGAGGTGAGTTGCATTGCGTCGGTGCGACCACGCTGAACGAATACCGGCAGTACATCGAGAAGGATGCGGCCCTTGAGCGTCGCTTCCAGAAAGTACTGGTGGAAGAACCGAGTGAAGAAGACACCATCGCCATCCTGCGGGGCCTGAAAGAGCGTTATGAGGTCCACCATAAAGTCGCGATCACCGATGGCGCGATCATTGCGGCGGCGAAATTGAGCCATCGCTACATCACCGACCGTCAGTTGCCGGACAAGGCCATCGACCTGATCGACGAAGCGGCCAGCCGCATTCGGATGGAGATCGATTCGAAGCCCGAAGTGCTGGACCGTCTGGACCGGCGCCTGATTCAGCTGAAAGTTGAATCCCAGGCCTTGAAGAAAGAAGAGGACGAGCCGGCGAAGAAACGCCTGGAAAAACTCCAGGAAGAAATTGTTCGCCTGGAACGTGAGTATTCGGACCTCGAAGAAATCTGGACCTCGGAAAAGGCCGAAGTGCAGGGTTCTGCGCAGATCCAGCAAAAGATCGAGCAGTCCCGTCAGGAACTGGAAGCCGCGCGCCGTAAAGGCGACCTGAACCGCATGGCCGAGTTGCAGTACGGGGTGATCCCGGACCTGGAGCGCAGCCTGCAGATGGTCGACCAGCACGGCAAGCCTGAGAACCAGTTGCTGCGCAGCAAGGTGACCGAGGAAGAAATCGCCGAAGTCGTCTCGAAATGGACCGGTATTCCTGTGTCGAAAATGCTCGAAGGCGAGCGCGACAAGCTGCTGAAGATGGAAAGCCTGTTGCACCAGCGTGTCATCGGCCAGGACGAGGCGGTGATTGCGGTGTCCAACGCGGTACGGCGTTCACGGGCCGGGTTGTCCGACCCTAACCGTCCGAGCGGCTCGTTTATGTTCCTCGGCCCGACTGGTGTGGGTAAGACTGAGCTGTGCAAGGCCTTGGCCGAGTTCCTCTTTGATACTGAAGAGGCCATGGTGCGGATCGATATGTCCGAGTTCATGGAGAAACATTCCGTGGCTCGCCTGATCGGGGCGCCACCAGGCTATGTAGGCTACGAAGAAGGCGGTTACCTGACCGAGGCGGTGCGGCGTAAGCCTTACTCGGTGATCCTTCTGGACGAGGTCGAGAAGGCCCACCCGGATGTATTCAACGTGTTGCTGCAAGTGCTGGAAGATGGCCGCCTGACGGACAGTCACGGACGTACCGTGGACTTCCGCAATACGGTGATCGTGATGACCTCCAACCTGGGCTCGGTACAGATCCAGGAACTGGTGGGTGATCGTGAAGCCCAGCGCGCAGCCGTGATGGACGCGCTGACCAGCCACTTCCGGCCGGAGTTCATCAACCGGGTCGATGAAGTGGTGATCTTCGAGCCTCTGGCACGGGACCAGATCGCGGGCATCACCGAGATCCAGTTGGGCCGCCTGCGCAGCCGTCTGGCGGAGCGCGAGTTGTCCCTGGACCTGAGCCGCGAGGCGTTGGACAAGCTGATCGCCGTCGGTTACGACCCGGTGTATGGCGCACGGCCGTTGAAGCGTGCGATCCAGCGCTGGATCGAGAACCCGTTGGCACAGCTGATCCTGTCGGGCAGCTTTATGCCGGGCACCAGCGTCGAGGCGACGGTGGAGAACGACGAAATCGTCTTCCACTAAGCTCCAGTGGTACTGCTATAAGAAGAGGCCTCGCATTGCGGGGCCTTTTTTTTCGATAGGGCGTTGAACTGTAAGGCAAAGGCTTGTAAAGTGCGCCCCGCAGCAACGTCAGCCCAACGGTTTCTTCTCCCCAAGGAGAAATCAGAAAGAAGCGCAAATCCTTGTCTTAAAAGCAATTTAAAGGGTTGACAGGGGTTTTTAAGATTGTAGAATAGCGCGCCTCAGAGGCACTAACGTAGCGATACGGAAGCGTCGAAGAGAAGGTAACACGCAACAATGTAACACTTTGAAATATGTAGTTCCGTGATAGCTCAGTCGGTAGAGCAAATGACTGTTAATCATTGGGTCCCAGGTTCGAGTCCTGGTCACGGAGCCAATTTCAAA
>NZ_JAIWYM010000033.1:0-58989 GCF_020515595.1 Pseudomonas sp. MWU16-30323 | reverse complement strand
ATTACGCAGCGAGTATCGCTACGACCCATTGGGGCGGCGCATCGGCAAACGGGTGTATCGCAACGAGAGCGAACAGGCGCAGAGCGAAAGTAATATTCGGTGGAGGTATCGGCTGTATTTTTGCCGATAGTCGAGCGAAAAAGATGAAAGAAGGAGAGGTGGGTGGTGACTTCCTCGTTCAATTTACTTGATTTCATTTACACACAAGCGACCGCTCTACTCAGGCCATCTTATCAACGAGACTGATGATTACTATCGAACCGGTCGCCTATTGCCTTGCCGAAACCCATTCCTATAATCGCTTCCACTTTCCCCCTCCCGTCTGTCCTCAGGCGAAATATCCTCCCGGAACCCGACACCATGCCAAGCGCAAGCCGGGCCCCTAGCGGCCTCCCCGAACATAATCAACAAACCGTCCTGCAACAGTGGCTGGCGATTCTCTCGGTTGCCGTGGGCGCCTTCGCCCTGGTCACCAGCGAATTCCTGCCAGTAGGCGTACTCAACGACGTCGCCGCCGACCTCGGCATCAGCGCCGGCCACGCCGGCCTGATGGTTACCCTGCCCGGCATCATGGCCGCCCTCGCCGCCCCGCTGCTGTCGGTGGGCATTGGCGCCATGGACCGCCGCTACCTGCTGATCGGCCTGACGCTGATCATGATCATCGCCAACATGGTGGTGGCCTACGCCAGCGACTTCAGCCTGCTGCTGTTCGGCCGCGTGTTGCTGGGCATCAGCATCGGTGGCTTCTGGGCCACGGCCATCGCCCTCAGCGGCCGCCTGGCGCCCAAGGGCGTGGGCGTCGCGAAAGCCACTTCGATCATCATGATGGGCGTGACCCTGGCCACCGTCCTCGGCGTACCCGTCGGCACCTGGCTGAGCGGCCTGATGGGCTGGCGCATGACCTTCCTCGTCACCGCGCTGGTGGGCATCCCGGTACTGCTGGCGCAGATGTTCCTGCTGCCGCGCCTCGAACCGGAAAAAGCCATCCGCATCAGCGACCTGCCGGCCCTGTTCATCAACCCACAAGCCCGAGTCGGCTTGATCGCCGTGCTGCTGATCGGCCTGGCACACTTTGCCGCGTACACCTACGTCGCGCCGTTCTTCAAAAACAGCTCCGGCTTCGACGGCCCGACCATTGGTTCCCTGCTGCTGCTCTACGGCGTGGCCGGCGTAATGGGCAACGTCTTCGCCGGCTTCGCCGCCAACCGCAGCGTGCGCCACACCCTGCTGCTGGTGGCCCTGATGATCGGCACCAGCACCGCCCTATTCCCCTACTTCGCCACCGGCATGAGCGGCGCCGTGATGCTGATCGCACTGTGGGGCTTCGCCTTCGGCGCCTTCCCGGCCTGCGCGAGTATCTGGATGTTCGTGGTTGCGCCCAAGGATGTGGAACGTGGCATGCCGCTGTTCGTGGCGTTGTTCCAGGTGATCATTGCCGTGGGCTCGTTCTTTGGCGGGCAGATTGTCGACAAGATGGGGACGTCGGTGCTGTTGAGTTTGGCGACCGCGTTGGTGGGCGCCGGGTTTGTGACGGTGCTGGTGTTGGGGCGCAAGGTGAGTAACAGCCTGGCGGCCCAACCGGCCTGAGAAAAAAAACGGGACTGATGGATTTCAGTCCCGTGGCTTGGGGCAGTGAGCACGGCGCCTTGCTCCATTGCCTACAGTTGCGTCAGAATCCGCCGGCTTGTGCACCTGGCTGGGCGTCTCTAAGGTTGCTCGGTCGCTGAAAACTCAGTGATCGGGTTTAGTAGCCCGAGGTCCAACCTAACGTGTGCATGAGCTTCATCTGTCGGACGTCCTTGTCTGTGCTCGATGGTGGCTGTGCGTAGGGCGCCCTCGGGCGCGCCGGTTTTTGTTAGGTTCCCCCGGTCTACTAACCTGCGTACAGCTGCCACCCCCTCGTTTAGTAGCAACGGGGTGGAAGCCCGAGCAAGGAACTTAACGATGTTCAAGGTAACGCCGAATCCTCCGGGAACTCCCGATTTGAAACTCAACCAAGCCGCGCACCGTGCCTTGGATCACTATCTCAATCCCTCCTCCGCCAAGACCACCCCGCCGTCGGGTGCGCTGTTCAGTGTGGCTGCTGATGCCAGCAGCGAAAGTCTGATTACCAATAGCTATGAAACCTTTGCCTCGGTCAGCGCGTTGCTGCTTGATCTCTCGGAAGAGCTGAGCGGGAAAGACCGTGATGTGGCGTTGGCGATTCACCAGCTCAGTGAGCTGGGAGTGCTGTTGATGGGCAAGCTGATGGATCGGGAGGTGCCTTGTAGCTGAGGCTGGATGTAGTCCGGGCTGCTCACTAGCTCAATAGATCAGTCGCCGAGGCGTTGCAGGCATCTGCAGCGGCTCAGCGAAAATGGATAGTTGGTGGGTTTTACTGCGATCATTGCGCGGTTGGGTTTGTAACAAGCGACCTTTTACAAGGTGCAGAACGATCATGAGCGACCGCATCTGGCCGTTTACTGCCCATTGCGAAAGCAGCAATCGGATTTCTGCCCCGCGATAAGCCTCAATCCAGCCACTGCGCGGTTCTATACCATCAGAACCCCAAGCATTTTCTCCTCGTTTATCCAGCCGTGGCGACTGACTCGGTTTCACGAAAAACAGTTCATCGCCCTGAAGCAACAACGTACGTCGCTCTGCCTCGGCTCGATGCGTTCAAGCTAGGCGTCATCGGACTTCGTGTTTTTCTTGTGCAAGTGGGACGGGCTGTTCGTCAGAAAGGCCTGCAGCCTTACTGGTCTGATTTGTAGTGGATGAAACTGAAGATCGACAAGCCTCAGCCCACTGCCTGCAACCAATGAAGTAAATCCATTTCCAGGCTGCCTGGCTTAGGGGCTGTGGGAGACAACAGGCAGTAGTGTGAGCCGTCTTCAACAAATCCTAATGGCGCAACTAACACGCCGCTCTGGATATCGTCGCGCACTAAGTGCCATGGGCCAATTGCTACCCCGAGGCCTGCAACAGCCGCTTGGATGCTGAAATAAAAGTGCTCAAAAGATTGCATCTCCGTGGCAGTAACGGGCAGTCCTTTTGCATTAGCCCACTCCTGCCAAGCCGTAGGTCGGCTAGTAGTCTGAAGCAGCGGGGCTGTGGAGCGCAGACTTTTCCTGCTTTTGCCGAACCACTGATCTGCCTTTTCTGGCCGACAGACAGGGCCGATCTTCTCTGGGAATAGGGTCTCAGCATGATAACCGGAGGGGCGAGGAAAATCGTCCCGCCGAATGGCTAAATCTATGCCATGGTCGAATGAAAAGACGCCGCCTCCGGCCACTAAATGAATGTCTATCCCTCGATGAGGTGCTTGGAAGTCGCTCCAACGAGGGATCAGCCATCGCATTAACAGCGTTGGCTCGCAGGACAGCACAAGCTGACGAGCACGACGGGCGTCGGTGCGTATCTCGCGAACTGCCTGGTTCATCAATCCAAGCCCTTCACTAACT
Organism: Pseudomonas sp. MWU16-30323; assembly: GCF_020515595.1. Classification (NCBI taxonomy): domain Bacteria; kingdom Pseudomonadati; phylum Pseudomonadota; class Gammaproteobacteria; order Pseudomonadales; family Pseudomonadaceae; genus Pseudomonas; species Pseudomonas sp. MWU16-30323. The sequence goes on along the minus strand of NZ_JAIWYM010000033.1, from coordinate 55,546 downwards.
GCTTTCGCCAGGTGTCTTCCGGCGTCCGTTAAAAAAACCCTTCGGCTACGCCGCTCGAACAGTTCAACGCCCAGATCCTCTTCAAGCAAGCGCACTGCTCGGCTTATAGCACCTGGTGTCAGATGCAGTTCGTCAGCTGCACGGGCGAAGTTTTCGAACCTTCCGGCTGATTCGAAGCAACGCAACGCCAGCAGAGAAGGCGTGCGCGTCTCGGAGATTGATGAGCTGTAGTCACTATTACCTTCAGAAATCATCGTTATTGCCAGTGCGTATGGTCTGTAAAAATAGCTTTATACCACCATTAATTCGAAGAGTGCCGCATGAGCGAATGGATAGTAGTAATCACCATTACGATACTCGCATGTATCAGTCCCGGGCCGGATTTCGCCATGGTTTCTCGCAACGGATTGCTACTGTCTCGACGGGCGGGCGTCCTCACCGCTGTGGGTATTGGTTTGGGGGTGCTTGTCCACCTCTGCTATACGCTGCTCGGACTAGGGTTAGTGCTTCAACAATCGCCTTGGTTGTTCAATGCGCTGAAGCTGGCTGGAGCTGCGTATCTCGTCTACCTAGGCATCAAAATGCTTCGTTCTAAGCCGGCTATTGAACCGCTGGACGCACCGCCACCGGCGATATCAGATTTTGCAGCTCTGCGTACGGGATTTCTCACGAATGCGTTGAATCCGAAAACTTCGATCTTCATCGTTAGTCTGTTCATGGGTGTAGTACGACCGGACACTGCCTTGACAGTGCAAATTGCATATGGGCTTTCCATCGCTGGGGCGCACACGGTGTGGTTCAGTCTCGTCGCGCTGTGCTTCTCGGCCGGGATGGTGCGCGAGAAATTGTTGGCTGCAAGACAATGGATTGACCGAATTTTTGGAGGCCTACTCGTGAGCTTCGGGATATTACTGGCAATCGCTCAGCGTTCAGTCTGAGTTGAGTTAGCTCTTGCGCAGTGCCTATCAGAACGCCGCATGTTCAAGTTGTTTCTCGAAGGCCGCCAGCACGGCGCTCTGCTTACTGGAGGATGCTCAGTTCCAGTCCATTCCGATCCCCTCTGTGCCCTCCTGGCGCGGAGGTTTCACTTGAGCCAGCTGCGTAGACATGCGTGCTGGCACGACCATGGATAGACGTACGCGGTATGCCAGTTCCGGAGCGTAAACCATCGGTGTCGATCTCTACTTAAGTATTCATAGTTGAAACGGCTAGAACACATAAGCGAGTAGCACATGTTTAAGTAAAACATTGTCACCGGCCGCTCCTGGCCCCCATTAGCCATTCATGACAGACCGCCTCCGGCCAAGCCAGTGAGCCACTTCTACCCTACCGATGAGTAAAACCAAAACACCCCGCACTTCAACCAAAGGCGGGGTGTTCTCTCCAGCATCACTTCACATCAATCACATCGCCGTATGAAAAATCTGCTCGATCTCATCCTGATTGGCAGGACGTGGATTGGTAAAGCCGCAGGCGTCTTTCATGGCGTTGGTTGCCAGGGTCGGAATATCGTCAGCCTTCACACCCAATTCGACGAGCCCGCTCGGAATCCCCACATCCGCAGACAGTTTACGGATAGCCGCGATGGCCGCAGCAGCCCCCTTCTCCGCGTCCAGATGCTGAGTCTCAACCCCCATCGCATGGGCAATGTCTTTAAACCGGGCCGGGCATACGCTGGCGTTGAAGCTCGACACATGAGGCAGCAGGATCGCGTTGCACACGCCGTGAGGCAGGTCGTAGAACCCGCCCAGTTGGTGCGCCATGGCGTGTACGTAACCCAGCGAAGCATTGTTGAAGGCCATGCCGGCAAGGAATTGCGCGTAGGCCATGTTTTCCCGGGCGGTCATGTCGCTACCCTGGGCAACGGCGGTGCGCAGGTTGGCCGATATCAGTTCGATGGCTTTGAGTGCGCAGGCATCGGTGATCGGCGTGGCCGCCGTCGACACGTAGGCTTCGACGGCGTGGGTCAGTGCGTCCATGCCGGTGGCGGCGGTCAGGCCTTTGGGCATGGCGGCCATCAGCGAAGGATCGTTGACGGATAACAGGGGGGTGACGTTGCGGTCGACGATGGCCATTTTCACGTGGCGGACTTCGTCGGTGATGATGCAGAAACGGGTCATTTCACTCGCCGTGCCGGCGGTGGTGTTGATGGCGATCAGTGGCATTTGTGGCTTGGCGGATTGGTCCACGCCTTCGTAGTCGCTGATGTGCCCACCGTTGGCGGCGCACAGGGCAATGCCCTTGGCGCAGTCATGGGGTGAACCGCCGCCCAGGGAAATAATGAAATCACAGTCGCTGCGGGCCAGCAGTTCCAGGCCCTTCTCCACGTTGCTGACGGTCGGATTCGGTTTGGCGCCGTCAAACAGGGTGGAGTCGATGTCTTGCTGGGCCAACAGGCCGGCAACCTTGGCCGCCACACCGGCTTTGGCCAGGCCGGCATCGGTGACGATCAAGGCTTTGCGGAATCCGTACTTGCGGATTGCGAGCATCGCCTCGTCGAGGCTGCCAATGCCCATCATGTTCACGGAGGGAATGAAGAAGGTGCTACTCATGATAAATCCTCTTTTTATTATGGAGACACGGGAGTCAGTGAGGTTTTCTACTCATCTCGCAGGTGATGCGGCGCGTCTTGTTGTCATCGTTGACGATCACAAGGCTGAGCCTAAACCTATGGCGTCAGACCGAAATGGTCCTTTAGCGGGCATTGACACCTCCTTTAGTACTGGAACAGGGCATTACCCATTCCATGGGGGCGGCAGCAAAATCTGACGCCCACAGGCCAAGACCCGCACGGAGGGTTATGATGCTTCGCTGATCAACAGCCCTCACCCACCCTTCTGTGCAGGAACTGCAAAATGAGCATTGACTGGATCAACTTCACGCCTTGGACGTCATTAGGCGGAGGCGCCTTGATCGGGCTGTCCGTCAGCGTGTTTGTTCTCGCGAATGGCCGAGTCGCAGGTATCAGCGGCGTGCTGGGCAGCGTGATGCGGTTTGGCAGTGAGGGCTGGGGCGAGAAAGCGTTGTTTCTGCTTGGCCTGGTGATTGCGCCAATGCTGTGGGGGCTGTTTAGCGTCTTGCCACAGATCGAGATCACGGCACAGTGGCCGGCCTTGGTGATGGCGGGGTTGCTCGTCGGCTTGGGAACCCGGTACGGCTCCGGCTGTACCAGTGGTCACGGGGTGTGTGGGATCTCTCGATTGTCACCCCGCTCCCTGGTGGCGACCGTGTGCTTTATGACCGCCGGCTTTGCAACGGTATACCTCATCCGCCATGTGCTGGGGGTTTGAAGGTGATGACCAAGTTGACCGCATTTCTCGCCGGGCTGATCTTTGGCCTGGGCCTGCTCCTGGCCGGCATGGCCAACCCCGCCAAGGTGTTGGCTTTTCTCGACGTGGCCGGGGCTTGGGACCCGTCACTCGCCTTGGTGATGGTCGGGGCCATCGCCGTGGCAGTTGTCCCGATGAATTGGGCGCGCAAGCACAAACGATCCTTGCTCGCAGCCCCCATGCAGTTACCTGTGAGCAGGGAATTGGACCGGCGCTTGATAGGGGGCAGCGTGGTGTTCGGTATTGGCTGGGGAATTGCCGGTATCTGCCCTGGGCCTGCGGTCGCCATTCTGTTTACCGGGCACTGGAAAATGCTCATCTTCGTAGTGGCGATGCTGGTGGGTATGTATGTGTTTTCCAGCCTGGAAGGCCGGCGCACGTCTTGATGGGGCCTGACCTCGATTTCTCTGTAGGCAAACCCAAGAAACAGTAACCTGCTGGTCATAAACCAGACGGAAGGCACACAGGAAGTCTAAAGTTGTTAATCGCAGGGCAGATAACCCCTATGTCGTTCATATCCGCAACAAAGTTCAAGGATCGAACTCATGACCCAGCGTCAATCCAGCCACACTCCCCCTCTCGGTCATCCGCGTTTTCGCTGGTTCGCTTTCATCCCGGTCGTACCCGCCGTGATTTGGACAGTCATGCAATCAACCTCTGCAGCCAACCTGACGGCCTGCGCGGTACTGGTGTTGATCGGCCTCGGTGCCTGCGCGTGGAGCGCGAGTTCGCAGCGTGACGCAGCGCAGCTAGGCGTTGCGCGGGCGCAGACGGATCAGGCCGTCGCGCAAGCGGCGCGCAACGCCATGGCCTCGCGGGCACAGCTCGATGAGGTGTTGCTGGGCGCCATGCCGATCTGGGCCAAGCAGGTAGAAAGCTCGCGCCATCAGACCGAAGAAGCGATTGTGAGCCTGGCTAACCGGTTTACCGGGATCGCCGCGCGTTTGCAGGAAACAGTACAAGCCTCGCAGCACGCTGCCGGTGAACTGGATGGCCACGCCGCCGATGGGGCGCTTGAGGCGCTGGCACGCAGCGACAGTGAACTGAGCCAGGTGATCGATTCGCTCAAAGCCACTCAAAGCAGCCGTGACCAAACCTTGGCCCAGGTCCGCAGCCTTACCGCCTACACAGGTGAACTGCGCACCATGGCCGCTGACGTGGCAGCGATTGCCGCACAAACCAACCTGCTGGCCCTCAACGCCGCCATCGAGGCGGCGCGTGCCGGTGAGGCCGGTCGTGGCTTCGCAGTGGTGGCCGATGCGGTGCGCAGCCTGTCGAGCAAATCCAGTGAAACCGGCCAGCAGATGTCGGCCAAAGTCGACATCATCAATAACGCCATTACTCAATTGGTGCAGGCCGCGTCCAGCAGTGCCGACCAGGACAGCCATTCGGTGGCCGAGTCCGAAAACAGTATTCAAGTGGTGCTCGAACGCTTCCAGAACATCACCGGGCGTCTGGCCGAATCCGCCGACCTGCTCAAGCAGGAAAGTTACGGCATCCGGGATGAGATGACTGAGGTGCTGGTCAACCTGCAATTCCAGGACCGGGTCAGCCAGATCCTCAGCCACGTGCGCGACAACATGCACGCCCTGCATGACCACCTTCTGCAGGCCAGCCAGGCCCCGGACCAGACGGTAGCCGTCGACGCCCGCCAGTGGCTAGCACGCATGGAAGCCACCTACGCCACCGAGGAGCAACGGCGCATCCATCATGGTGAAGCGACCGTGCAGCAGAATTCCCAAGACATTACTTTCTTTTAGGAGCGCATCATGGCAAAGAGTGTATTAGTGGTCGACGACTCCAGCAGTGTGCGGCAAGTGGTCGGTATTGCCTTGAGAAGTGCCGGTTACGACGTCATCGAGGCCAGCGACGGCAAGGATGCCCTGGGCAAGCTCACCGGGCAGAAGGTGCACCTGATCATCAGCGACGTGAACATGCCCAACATGGACGGCATCACCTTCGTCAAGGAGGTCAAGAAGCTGGCCAACTACAAGTTCACGCCTATCATCATGCTGACCACTGAATCCCAGGAGTCGAAGAAGGCCGAGGGCCAGGCCGCCGGCGCCAAGGCCTGGGTGGTCAAGCCGTTCCAGCCGGCGCAGATGCTGGCAGCGGTGTCAAAACTGATACTGCCCTGATCCCCGGCGCCAAGGAGGCTCCCATGTCGATAGCCACTGAAACCTGCGACGACACTGCCCGCGTGCGCATTGACGGCGAGCTTACGATCTACACCGTAGCGGAACTGGCGGGCGCGCTGCTGCCGCAGATCGGCGCGGCACCACGCCTTGAGTTGGACCTGTCTCAGGTCACGGAACTGGATGGCGCCGGCTTGCAGTTGCTCGCGGTCATCCGGCGTGAGGCCGGTATTGCCGGCGTCGCCTTGAGCGTGACCGGCCAGAGCCCGGTGCTCATACAGGCGCTCCAACTGTGTCGCATTGAGGCCTCATAGTCAGCGCCTCCCACGTTTTTTGATCGACAAGGAAAGTCACGGTGAGCATCAATCTCGATCAGGCACAGCAGACATTCATCGTTGAGGCACGCGAGCTGTTGCAGGCCATGGAGCAATCCCTGCTGCAATTGGAAAGCGAGCCCGGCGACCAGGATGCCATTGGCGCGATTTTCCGCGCCGCCCACACCATCAAGGGTTCGGCGGGCCTTTTCGGTCTGGCGTCGATCGTGGGGTTCACGCATATCGTCGAAGACGTGCTTGACCGTCTGCGCGAAGGCAAAGTGGCGGTGGACGCCGCATTGATCGTGCTGCTGCTCAAGTGCGGCGACCACATCCTGGAACTGGTCGAAGTGGTCGCCAACCGCGGTGAGACGCCGACGCCTGCCACACTGGAGCGCGGCGAGGCATTGCGCGAGGCGCTGAGTGCCTATCAGTCGTTGCAAACCGCCGTTGCCAGCGTCGAAACCGCGGAGGTGGACGACGACGCGTCGGTCGAAGTGCTTTGGCATATTTCCCTGCGCTTCTGCGTGGATGTATTCCGCAACGGCATGGACCCGTTGTCCTTCCTGCGTTACCTCGACACCTTGGGCACGCTGTTGCAGGTCACCACCTTGACGGATCGCATTCCGGCCGCAGACACCTGGGACCCGGAAAGCTGCTATCTGGGGTTCGAGATTGACCTGCGCTCGACGGCCAGCCACGCCACCCTCAACGAAGTGTTCGACTTTGTGCGTGACGACTGTGAAGTGCACATCAGCCCCGTAGAAGAAGCGCCTGACAGCACAGCGGCCGTCGCTGGCGACTGGGTCACGCCGGCCGAACCAGGCCTTGTGACCACCGCACCGCAGCGTCCGGCGGCCAGCGAGGCGAAACCCCGCGACGGCAATTACGTGCGCGTCAACGCCGACAAGCTCGACGAATTGATCAATCTGGTTGGCGAGTTGGTCATCGCCAGCGCCGGCGCGAGCCTGCTGGCTCGCTCCTCTGACAATGACCCCTTGCAAGAGGCCGCTTCCACGGTCTCGGGGCTGGTGGAAGAGATCCTCGATGGCGCTCTGCACTTGCGCATGATCCCTATCGGCGACACGTTCAACCGCTTCCGCCGCGTGGTGCGCGATATCAGCCAGGAACTGGGCAAGGACATCGAACTGATCATCAGCGGCGCGGAAACCGAACTGGACAAGACCGTGGTCGAGAAGATCGGCGACCCGCTGATGCACCTATTGCGCAATGCCATGGACCACGGTATCGAAAGCACCGAGGCGCGGCGTGCGGCCGGCAAGTCGGCCAAGGGCTATCTGAGCCTCAATGCCTACCATGACTCGGGGAGCATTGTCATTGAGATCGCCGACGACGGCGCCGGGCTCAACCGCGAGCGCATCCTGCAAAAAGCCCAGGATCGCGGGCTGGTGGCCAGCGGTGCGGTGCTCACCGACCAAGAGATCTACAACCTGATCTTCGAAGCGGGGTTCTCCACCGCCGAGGTCGTGACCAACCTGTCCGGGCGCGGCGTCGGCATGGACGTGGTCAAGCGCAATATCACCTTGTTGCGCGGCACCGTGGACCTCGATAGCCGCCCCGGCCAGGGCACCGTGGTGCGCATTCGCTTGCCGCTGACCCTGGCAATCATCAATGGATTCCTGGTCGGCATCGACCAATCCACCTATGTGATTCCGCTGGACATGGTCCAGGAATGTATCGAACTGGATGGACACCAGCGCCAGTCCAGCCGTGAAACGGGCTATCTGGACCTGCGTGGCGAGGTACTACCGCTGGTGCACCTGCGCGACCACTTCAGTCACGAAGGCCCCGCAGCCCGACGCCAGAATGTGGTGGTGGTGCGCAACGCCGAGCATAAGGCCGGGCTGGTGGTGGATGACCTGCTCGGCGAGTTCCAGACCGTGATCAAACCCCTGGGCAAGTTGTTCGGCGCACTGCGCGGCATCAGCGGCTCGACCATATTGGGCAGCGGCGCGGTGGCCCTGATCCTGGATGTACCGGTACTGCTCAACCACATCGTACAACTGGAAGCCCGCACGACTCAGGCACCTCAATCGCCACCGGTCGTCGCCCGCTGACGCATTCGCAATTCCATGGAGGTTCCCCGATGAAATGGTTCTACGATCTTAAAATTTCCACCAAGCTGATCAGCTCGTTCCTGCTGGTCCTGGCGCTTACCGCGGCCATGGGCGGCTTCGCCATCCACCAGCTCGGTGCGGTCAACCAGGCTGCCCAGGACATCAAGGGCAACTGGATGCCCTCCATGCGCGCAGCGGCCGGCATGCGTTTTTTTGCCGCCAACTACCGCTTGAAAGAAAACCGCCAGGTCGGTACCGAGATCGCCGAGGAAAAGGCCCAGGCCGAACGCGAAGCCGTCGAGTCGCGTCAACAGTTCGAAGCCCGCATGGGCACCTACGAGCAATTACTGTCGAACGATGAAGATCGTCAGCTCCTGGCCGGCGTGAAAAGCGCCTGGACCTCCTACTTGGCGACCAGCAGCCAGTTGCTCGAACTGTCCCGGCAGAACCAGGAAGTTCCGGCGCGCGTCTTGCTCAGAGGCGAGTCCAGGGTGCAATTCGATCAGGTGACCGACCGCCTGCAGAAAATGGTCGAGTTCAACGACGCCGGTGCGAGTGCTGCCGGCGACAAGGGCTCGGCGCTGTACGAAAACGCACGCGTGTCGATCATCGCGGTACTGGTCGCGGCCCTGTTGATCGGCCTGGGCCTGGCGATATTCATCGCGCGGATCATTTCCCGCCCGTTGCGCCAGGCCGCGAGCGTCGCCGAGCAATTGGCCGAAGGCAACCTCAACGCCCACATCGAGCCGGGTGGGAAAGATGAAACCGGCATGGTGCTCAACGCCATGCGCAATATGGTCGGCAAGCTGGCACATATCATCGGTGAAGTGCGTAACGCCGCCGATAACCTCGCCAGCGCCTCCGAGCAAGTCAGCGCGACTGCGCAATCGATGAGCCAGGCGACCAGTGAACAGGCCTCCAGCGTCGAGGAAACCAGTGCGTCGATCGAGCAGATGAGCGCCAGCATCAACCAGAACACCGAAAACGCCAAGGTCACCGATGGCATGGCCAGCAAAGCCGCCAAGGAAGCCACCGAAGGCGGCGAATCGGTACAGCAGACGGTGGTGGCGATGAAAAAAATCGCCCAGCGCATCAGCATCATCGACGACATCGCCTACCAGACCAATCTGCTCGCGCTCAACGCCGCCATCGAGGCCGCTCGGGCCGGCGAGCACGGCAAGGGGTTCGCCGTGGTAGCCGCCGAGGTGCGCAAGCTGGCTGAACGCAGCCAGGTAGCCGCCCAGGAAATCGGTGAACTGTCCTCCAGCAGCGTGGACATGGCCGAGAAAGCCGGCAAGTTGCTCGACGAAATGGTGCCCTCCATCAACAAGACGTCCGACCTTGTGCAGGAAATCAGCGCCGCGTCCGAGGAACAGGCCGCCGGTGTCGCGCAGATCAACACGGCGATGACCCAGCTCAACCAGGTGACCCAGCAAAACGCCTCGAGCAGCGAGGAACTGGCGGCCACGGCCGAGGAAATGAGCAGCCAGGCCGAGCAACTGCAACAGGCCATGAGCTTCTTCGTACTGGATTCGGCGCCCAAGGCCGCAGTTCAAAGCAGCAACGTGGACAGCCCGGGCAGCCAGCCCAACCGTCAGGCGCCACGCGCAAAACCACCGACGCCGCGCAAAGCGTTCGCCTACACCATGGCCAGTGCTCCGGACGAAGCGGATTTCACCCGCTTCTGATCGCACGATCAATACGGGCCTACCAGGGAGAGTGACATGGGCGCAGCAATGACGACTCGGCAGACCGCAGTGGCGGTAGATGAGGACGCGCAGTACCTGACCTTCATGCTCGGCGGCGAAATGTTCGCCATCGGCATTCTGGGGATCAAGGAAATTATTGAATACGGCAGCCTGACCGTGGTGCCGATGATGCCCGCTTTCGTGCGCGGGGTGATCAACCTTCGCGGTGCGGTGGTGCCGGTGGTCGACCTGTCGGCACGCTTTGGGCGGGCCAACTCGGCGATCACCCGGCGCTCCTGCGTGATCATCATCGAGGCGAGTACCGAAGAGGGTCAGCCTCAGGACATCGGGTTGCTGGTCGATACGGTGTCTGCCGTAAGGGAGATCCCGGCCACGCAGATCGAACCGCCCCCCAACTTCGGCGCGCGAATTCGCGCTGACTTCATCAGCGGCATGGCCAAGGTCGACAGCAAGTTCGTGATCGTGCTGGAGGTGGACAAGGTGCTGTCCATCGATGAGATGTCCAGCCTCGCCGAGGCCGGCCAGGCGCCGGCCCTCGACCTCGACCCGCGTTGAGACCCGACCATGCCAGACACCGTCTCCATCGACGACCGTGAATTCGGTCAGTTCCAGGCCTGGCTGTACCGCGCGGCCGGCATCAATCTGTCGCCGGCCAAGAAAGCCCTGGTGGCCGGGCGCCTGTTCAAGCGCCTCAAGCACTATGAGCTGCACAGCTATGGTGAGTATTTCAAGCTGATCATGAATGACCAGCGCAAGGGCGAACTGCAGGTTGCGCTGGACTTGCTGACCACCAACGAAACCTATTTTTTTCGCGAGCCCAAGCACTTCGACTTCCTGCGTCAGCAGGTGCTGCCCCGAGCCGCGCCGGGCAAGGTGTTTCGCGTGTGGAGCGCGGCCAGCTCCTCCGGTGAAGAGCCCTACAGCCTGGCGATGACCCTGGCCGAAAGCCTCGGCAGCACGCCCTGGGAAGTGATCGGCTCGGACATCAGCTCCCAAGTGCTGGCCAAGGCGCGCACCGGCCATTACTCCATGGAACGCACCGAGACATTGCCCCAACCGCTGCTGGCCAAGTACTGCCTCAAGGGCATTGGCCGCCAGGAGGGCACCTTGCTGATCGACAAGGCCTTGCGTAGCCGCGTCAATTTTGTCCAGGTCAACCTGAACGAAGCGCTGCCGGCCCTGGGTGAGTTCGAGGTGATCTTCCTGCGCAACGTGATGATTTATTTCGACCAGCCGACCAAGAGCCAGGTAATCGCGCGCCTGCTGCCGCTGCTCAAACCCGGCGGTTACCTGATCATCAGCCACTCGGAAAGCCTCCACGGCGTCAATGACACCCTGAAGCTGGTGGCTCCGTCGATTTACCGCAAGCCATGAAAAAGCCCGTCGGTACAGCCGAAGTGGTATTGGCCCCTGGCCAGGTCAGCTTTGCGACGCGGCCGACGCGCCTGCGCACCTTGCTCGGTTCCTGCGTGGCGATCACCTTTTGGCACCCGCAACGGCTGATCGGCGGCATGTGTCACTTCATGCTGCCGGGGCGCCTGCGCCACCATCAGCCCCTGGACGGCCGATATGCCGACGAAGCCCTGGAACTGCTGCTGCGCCACGCGGAGGTCAATGGCACGCACGCACGGGATTACCAGGTCAAGTTGTTCGGCGGCGGCAAGATGTTTCCCGAGCAGCCGCGCCGCCTGCCGACGCAGGACGTGGCCAGCCTGAATATTCGCGCGGCGCTGGCCCTGGCCGAGCACTATCACCTGCACCTGACAGCCCAGGACCTGGGCAGTACCGGTTACCGCACGATCATGTTCGACCTGTGGAACGGCAACGTCTGGGTTCGGCACCAACCAATGGGAACACTTCAACAAAATGCTTACCAAAAAAATCAGTGTGCTGCTGGTCGATGACTCGGCCGTGGTGCGCCAGGTACTGCTGGCGATTCTCAGCGATACGCCGGATATTCACGTCATGGGCGCCGCCTCCGACCCCATTTTTGCCATGGAAAAACTCGCCCGGGAATGGCCAGACGTGATCGTGCTGGACGTGGAAATGCCGCGCATGGACGGCATCACCTTTCTCAAGAAAATCATGAGCGAACGGCCGACACCGGTGGTGATCTGTTCCTCGCTGACCCAGAAAGGCGCGGAAACCTCCCTGCAGGCGCTGTCGGCCGGCGCTGTGGAAATCATCACCAAGCCCAGCACGGGGTTGAAGAGTTTCCTGATCGAATCGGCGGCCGAGCTGGTGGCAGCCATCCGTGCCGCAGCGAACTCCAACGTCAGGAACCTGGGCAAGCGCAGCGCCAGCCCGGCGCCGTCATTGGCCCCGGCCAGCAAGCTCAGCGCGGATGCGATCCTGCCCGCCGCCAATGGTCATGCCATGGCCCAGACCACAGAGCGTATCGTCGCCATCGGCACCTCCACCGGCGGGACCCAGGCGCTGGAAGCGGTGCTGACGTCACTGCCGCGGGTGTGCCCAGGCATGGTGATCGTGCAGCACATGCCTGAAAAGTTCACCGCGTCATTCGCTGAGCGCCTCAACAGCGTATGCGAGATCGAGGTACGCGAAGCGCGCAACAACGACCGCATCCTGCCTGGCCTGGCCCTGATCGCCCCTGGCGGCAAGCACCTGATGGTCACCCGCAGCGGCGCCTATTATCACGCCCAGGTCATTGATGGACCGTTGGTCAACCGGCACCGGCCATCAGTGGATGTGCTGTTTCGCTCGGTGGCCAAGTTCGCCGGCAAGAACGCCACTGGAATCATCATGACCGGCATGGGCGACGACGGCGCGCGCGGGCTCAAGGAGATGCTTGAGGCCGGAGCCGCGACAGTGGCCCAGGACGAAGCCAGTTGCGTGGTGTTCGGCATGCCCAAGGAAGCCATCAAACTCAACGCCGCTCAGCGCATCATGGCCCTGGGGGATATTCATCAGGCGATTTTGTATAAGTGAACTTGAGCCGCCCAGGGCACCTCCTGATTGGCCTGGGCATAGGCTGCAGTTGTAGACGGTGCTGATGGGCACAACGTCATGAACTATCCCAACTCCCGCCCCAAAAACGGCGCAGTCCGGCTGCTCTTGCTCTTCGCCACCTTCTGCGGCGTACCACTCACCACCACCTTACCTCCGCGATCCCCTGCCCCCGGCCCGATATCAATCACCCAATCACTCTGGGCCACCACACGCATTTCATGCTCCACCACAATCACCGTATGCCCCGCCTCCACCAGATGATTCAACTGGCTCAACAACCGATCCACATCCCGCGGATGCAACCCGGTCGTCGGTTCATCCAGCACATACAACGTCGCGCCCCGCGCATTACGCTGCAGCTCGGTCGCCAGCTTGATCCGCTGCGCCTCCCCGCCCGACAACTCGGTCGCCGGCTGGCCAAGGCGCAAATACCCCAAGCCAATATCCCGCAGCACTTGCAGCGAGCGCAGCACACCCGGCTCTTCGGCAAATACCTCTACCGCCTGTTCAACCGTCAGCCCCAGCACTTGGGCGATGGTCAGGCCTTCCCACTTGATCGCCAGGGTTTCCGGGTTGTACCGAGCCCCGTGGCACGTCGGGCATGGGGCGTACACGCTGGGCATGAACAGCAACTCAACGCTGACAAACCCCTCGCCTTCGCAGTTCGGGCAGCGCCCTTTGGCAACGTTGAAGGAGAATTGCCCGGCGTCGAAATGGCGCTTTTTCGCCGCAGGTGTGGCGGCGAACAGTTTGCGTACGTTGTCGAACAGGCCGGTGTAGGTCGCGAGGTTGGAACGTGGTGTGCGACCGATGGGTTTCTGGTCCACTTGCACCAGGCGACGGATGTGTTCCAGGCCGCCGCTGATGCGGCCGCCGCTGGTTTGTGGGGCGTCGTCTTCGAGGCTGGGTTCGTCCTCGGTTTCCACCACGCGGCCCAGGCCTGCGCCTACCAGTTCCAATAGCGCCTGGCTGACGAGGCTGGATTTACCCGAGCCGGAGATGCCGGTGACAGCGGTGAAGCACCCGAGGGGGAAGTCCACGCTGAGGTCGTTGAGGTTGTTGCGCGTGACGCCTTCCAGGCTCAGCCAGCCGGTGGGTTGGCGCGGTGGTTGGCTGACCGGGCGCTTTTCGGCGAACAGGTATTCGCGGGTTTGCGAGGCTTCGATCTGAGCCAGGCCGGCGGGTGGGCCGCTGTACAGGACCTGGCCGCCGTGTTCGCCGGCAGCCGGGCCGACGTCGATCAGCCAGTCGGCGCGGCGCATGGTTTCCAGGTCGTGTTCCACCACGAACAGTGAGTTGCCGGCGGCCTTCAGGCGGTCGAGGGCAGCGAACAGGGCTTCGCCGTCGGCAGGGTGCAGGCCGGCGGAGGGTTCGTCGAGTACGTAGATCACGCCGAACAGTTGCGAGCCCAGTTGGGTGGCCAGGCGCAGTCGTTGCAGTTCGCCGGAGGACAGGGTCGGTGTGCTGCGCTCCAGGGCCAGGTAGCCGAGGCCGAGGTCGGTCAGGGTGCTGACGCGTTCCAGCAGGTCCTGGGCGATGCGTTGGGCGGCCAGGCGTTTTTCCACGGAGAGTTTTTTATCGCCCTGCCCTTCAGCCACCGGGCGCAGGAGCTCGGCGAGTTGCAGCAGGGACATTTGCGACAGTTCACCAATGTCCACGCCGGCAAATTTCACCGACAGCGCGGCCTTGTTCAGGCGTTTGCCTTCGCACTGCGGGCATGGGCTGCCTTGCATGAATTGCGACACGCGCTTTTTCATCAGGGCGCTTTGGGAGTGGGTGAAGGTGTGCAGGATGTAGCGCCGGGCGCCGGTGAAGGTGCCTTGGTAGCTGGGTTCGAGTTTGCGTTTGAGGGCGTCGCGGGTTTGCGCGGGCGTGAAGCCGGCGTACACCGGGACGGTGGGGGTTTCTTCGGTGAAGAGGATCCAGTCGCGCTGTTTTTTCGGCAGGTCGCGCCACGGGATGTCGACGTCATAGCCGAGGGTGACGAGGATGTCGCGCTGGTTCTGGCCTTGCCACGCCAGTGGCCAGGACGCCACGGCACGTTGGCGGAGGGTGAGGGAAGGATCGGGCACCATCAGGGCTTCGGTCACTTCGTACACCCGGCCCAGGCCGTGGCATTGCGGGCAGGCGCCTTGGGGCAGGTTGGGGGAAAAGTCTTCGGCGTAGAGCATCGGTTGCCCCGCCGGGTAGCTGCCGGCGCGGGAGTAGAGCATGCGGATCAGGCTGGACAAAGTGGTGACGCTGCCCACTGAGGAACGTGTGCTGGGTGTGCCGCGCTGTTGTTGCAGGGCCACGGCGGGTGGGAGGCCTTCGATGGAGTCGACGTCGGGCACGCCGACCTGGTCGATCAGGCGACGGGCATAAGGCGCCACGGATTCGAAATAACGGCGCTGGGCTTCGGCGTAGACGGTGGAGAATGCCAGCGAGGACTTGCCGGAGCCTGACACGCCGGTGAACACCACCAGGGCGTCACGGGGGATGTCCACGTCGACGTTGCGCAAGTTGTGTTCCCGGGCACCCCGCACCCGGACGAAGCCCGGGCGTTGGGTGGTGAGCGAGGTGTCTGGAGGCAGGTTGCGCTGGGAAGTCATGGGTAACCTTATCGGTGTGTTCAAGGCAGTGAAGATCAACGGTGGGAGCCGGGCTTGACCGCGATGGCGGTGTGCCAGTTACCGGATGGGGTGCCTGACACTCCGCCATCGCGGGCAAGCCCGGCTCCCACAGTGGCTTGGTGTTGCTGGCTGGATCTTCATTCGTCACATCATTCGGGAGGTCAGTACCGAGCGCACCCGTTGCGCCAATTCATCCGGGCCATAGGGTTTGCTCAGCAGGTGAATGTCGGTGCCCAGCAGGTGGTTGCTGGAGAGAATGTCGCGGGTGTGCCCGGAGGTAAACAGCACCGCTATCGCCGGCACTTGCTCTCGCGCCCACTTGGCCAGGTCGGTGCTTTTGACCCGGCCCGGCATCACCACGTCGGTAAAGATCAGGTCCGGTTGCAGGCCGGCCTGGAGCATCAGCATGGCCCGGTCGCCGTCTTCGGCGGTGAGCACGGTGTAGCCGGATTGTTCGAGCAGTTCCACCGCGGCCGCGCGTACGCCTTCGTTGTCTTCCACCACCAGGATGGTCTCCTGGCCGCCGCTGTGTTGTGTAGGCTCGAGGGGCGTATCGTGGTTTTCCGGCTCTCCGAGGTTGCGCGGGAAATACATCTGCACCACGGTGCCGCTGCCCTCCACGCTTTCAACCTCCACATGCCCGCCACTTTGGCGCACGAACCCGAACACCATGCTCAGGCCCAGGCCGGTACCGTGCCCGTTCGGCTTGGTGGTGAAAAACGGTTCGAAGGCCCGTGCCAGGATCGTCGGTGACATGCCAGCGCCGCTGTCGGCGACGGCCAGGCGCACGTATTCACCGGGGTTGATGCTTTTGCCGGCGCAATCCGGAGGGTTGAGGATGATGTTTTCGCCGGTGATCCGAATCACGCCCTCGCCTTTCATGGCATCCCGGGCGTTGATCGCCAGGTTGAGCAGTGCGTTTTCCAGTTGGTTGCGGTCGACGTTAATGCACCACGGATCCTGGGGCAGTTGCACATCAATGTGGATGGTTTCTCCCAGCGCCCGCTGCAGCAGTTCGCCCAGGCCTTCATAGATGCGCAGTGGGTTGTACACCGCCGGCGACAGCGGTTGGCGACGGGCGAACGCCAGCAGTTGCGAGGTCAGTTTGGCCCCGCGCTCCACGGCCGCGATGGCGGCGCTGACCCGGCGCTGCACCTGGAGGTTGTCCGGTTCATGCCGGGCCAGCAGGTGCAGATTGCCGGAGACCACTTGCAGCAGGTTGTTGAAGTCGTGGGCCACGCCGCCGGTCAGGCCGCCGATGGCTTCCAGCTTCTGTGATTGACGCAACTGTTCTTCGGCGGCGGAACGGGCTTGCACTTCCGCCGCGACACGCTGCTCCAGGTTGTGGGTGAGTTCCTGGCGCAGGCGCTCGGAGATCACATGCTCGGTGGTCTCCACCACAATCGCCAGGACCCCGGCCGGTTGCTGGTCGTCACCGGCCACGGGGCTGTAATACAGGTCCATCCAGACTTCTTCCGGGCGGCCGTCGCGCAACAGTTCCAGGGGCAGATTGCGGTAGGACAAGGTGCCACCGGCCAGGCAGGTGTCGACCACGTTGCGGTTGAAGTCGGCGACTTCCGGCCAACCCAGTTCTACCGGCACTCCCAGCAGATACGGGTGGCGACCGCCGGCAAACACTGAATAGCTGTCGTTGTAGATCATGTAGCCCGCCCGTCCCCACAGCATGACCATAGGGATGGGCGATGCCAGCATCATCTGCACGGCACTGGTCAGGCTGGAGGGCCAGGCACCAATCGGCCCGAGGTCGGTGCCGGACCAATCGAATGCGCGAATCCTCTGGGCCATTTCCCCAGCCCAGCCATCACAGCCATGGGTATCGGATAAAAACTGCATCAGTCGGCTCTGCAAAAGATAAAAGGTGGGCGGCGATGAAAACTTTGAGCCCGACAGCGGCGGTTGGTTTCATCGCATATTGCTTAGGCGGCCATGAAGGAGCAAGAGCCGGATCAGCGAAAATCCCGGCTGCGCACACTGATGCCCGACAGCAGCGGGGTCAGGTCGGTCAGGCGCCCGGCGATCAGGTGCCGAACCTCCCCCACCGCCTCCCAGCGCCCATCGACTTTGAGCAACCGCGAGCCCACCAGCGCCTGGCGCTGCCGCTCGGCCAAATCGCGCCAGACCACCACATTGATATTGCCGAACTCATCTTCCAGGGTGACGAAGGTGACGCCGCTGGCCGTGCCCGGGCGTTGTCGACCGGTGACCAGGCCGGCGACGCTGACGTTGCGCCCATGCTCAACCCGCAGCAACTCGTTGGAGCTGCGGCAGCGTCGTGCGCGCAGTTCATCGCGCAACAGTGCCAATGGATGTGGACCCAAGGTGGTGCCGACGCTGGCGTAGTCGGCATACAGGTCTTCGCCCACCGTCGGTTGCGGCAGTTCCACCACCGCTTCTTCGGGACTGGCCACACCGGCAAACAACCCCAGTTGCTTCTGCACCCCGGCCACCTCCCAGCGCGCCCGGTGCCGATGCCCGGCCAGGCCGCGCAAGGCTCCAGCATCCGCCAGCAGTTCCTGGGCACGGGTGTCCAAATGGGCACGTTCGCCCAGGTCGGCAATGTCGAAAAACGCCCGAGCCTGGCGCGCGGTTTCGATGCGCCGGCCATCTTCTTCGCGAAACCCGGAGATCATCCGCAAGCCCATGCGGATGGCCGGTTGCTGGCCTTCGATGGGTTCAAGGCTGCAGTCCCAGTCGCTGGCTTGCACATCCACGGGGCGGATCTGCAAATGATGGCGGCGAGCGTCCTGCAGGATCTGGTCCGGGCTGTAGAACCCCATGGGCCAGCTGTTGATCAGGGCGCAAGCAAAGGCTGCCGGTTCATGGCATTTGAGCCAGCAACTGGCATAGGTCAGCAAGGCGAAACTAGCGGCGTGGGACTCGGGAAAACCGTAGCTGCCAAAGCCCTTGATCTGCTCGAAGATCTGCGCAGCGAAGGCTTCGCTGTAGCCGTTTTTCAGCATGCCGGTGCGCAGGCGCTGCTGGTGAGGTTCGAGGCCGCCGTGGCGTTTCCAGGCGGCCATGGAGCGGCGCAGTTGGTCGGCTTCGCCGGGTGTGTAATCGGCGGCGACCATGGCGATCTGCATGACCTGCTCCTGGAACAGCGGGATGCCCAGGGTGCGTTTGAGCACGCTTTCCAGTTCCGGCGACGGGTAGGTTTCGGGTTCTTCCTTGTTACGTCGCCGCAAGTACGGATGCACCATACCGCCCTGAATCGGCCCGGGCCGCACGATGGCGACCTCGATCACCAGGTCGTAGAACGCTTTCGGCCGCAGACGGGGCAACATCGACATCTGTGCCCGCGACTCAATCTGGAACACGCCAATGGTGTCGGCCTTGCTGATCATTGCGTAGGTCGCCGCGTCTTCCTTGGGCACCGAAGCCAGGCTGAGGTCCTGATCACGATGGCGGCGCAGCAGGTCGAAGCAGCGGCGAATCGCACTGAGCATGCCCAGCGCGAGGATATCCACCTTGAGCAGGCCCACCGCATCAAGGTCGTCCTTGTCCCACTGGATGATGGTGCGCTCGGCCATGGCGGCATTTTCTACCGGCACCAGGGTGTCCAGCGGGTGTTCGGAAATCACGAAACCGCCGGGGTGCTGGGACAGGTGCCGGGGGAAGCCGATCAGTTGTTGGGTCAAGGTCAGCACCCGGCGCAGCACCGGGCTGTCGGGGTCGAAGCCACCTTCGCGCAGGCGCTCCAGGGGCGGCGCCTCATCGCTCCAGCGCCCGCAGCAGTCGGCCAGGGCGTTGACCTGATCCGGCGGCAGCCCGAGGGCCTTGGCCACGTCCCGCACCGCGCCGGCGCCGTGGTAACTGCTGACCACCGCCGTCAACGCAGCGCGGGTGCGGCCGTAGCGTTGGAACACGTATTGCAGCACTTCTTCGCGGCGTTCGTGTTCGAAGTCCACGTCGATGTCCGGCGGCTCGTTGCGTTCCCGGGACAGGAAGCGCTCGAACAACATGTTCATCAGGCTCGGGTCGATCTCGGTGATGCCCAGGGCAAAACACACCGCCGAGTTGGCCGCCGAGCCGCGGCCCTGGCACAGGATCGAACGGCTGCGGGCGAAGCGCACAATGTCGTGCACGGTGAGGAAGTAGCTTTCGTAACCCAGCTCGGTGATCAGCTTCAGCTCCTCGTTGATCTGCCCAAGGGTCTTGGCGTCCACACCGTGCGGCCAACGCTGGGCAATGCCCTCTTCCGTCAAGGTGCGCAACCAGCTCTCAGGCGTTTGCCCTTCGGGCACCAGTTCCCTCGGGTATTGATAGCGCAACTGGCCGAGGTCGAAGGTGCAACGCCGGGCGATATTCAGGGACTCTTCCAGCAAGTGCGCCGGGTACAGCGCAGCCAATGCGTCGAGGCTGCGCAAGTGCCGTTCGCCATTGGGATGCAGGCGCGCACCGGCATCGGCCACCGGGACGTGATGACGGATCGCGGTCATGGTGTCTTGCAGGGCACGGCGGCCACGCACATGCATATGCACATCGCCGCAGGCCACCGCCGGCAGGTGCAGGCTGGCGGCCAGGTTCAAGCGTTGTTCAAGGTGGCGGGCATCGTTCTGGCCGCAATGCAGCTCCACCGCCAGCCACAGGCGATCGGTAAAGGTGCTGCACAGCCATTGGATAGAGGCCTGGGTGTCGGTGTCTTCGACCATCCATAACGCCAGCAAACCTTGCACGGATGTGAAGTCTTCCTGCAGCAGCCGGTACTGACCTTTTTCTGCACGGCGACGGGCGATGGTGATCAGTCGGCACAGGTGCTGATAGCCCTCCAGGTTCTCCACCAGCAGTACCAGCTTCGGGCCGTTTTCCAGGCGCATCTCGCTGCCGATAATCAGCGGCAACTCGACTGCCTTGGCCGCCTGCCAGGCACGGACGATACCCGACAAGGTGCATTCATCGGTGATCGCCAGCGCTGCGTAGCCCTGCTGCTTGGCCCGTTCGAACAGTTCGCGGGCACTGGAGGCGCCACGCTGGAAACTGAAGTTGGACAGGCAATGCAGCTCCGCGTACTTCATGCGAACCAGCCTTGCAGCCACAGCGTGCCGCTTTCGCCTACGGTGCGATAAGCCCAGCCCTGCTGGCCGGCGCGGGTGCGCACCAGGTAGTAATCGCGGCGCACATCGGCGCCATCCCACCAGCCGGATTCGATGCGCTCCGGGCCCATCAGGATGTGTAGACCTTGCTCGGCCAGGGGCGTCGGTGCATGCAGCAACCAGCCCGGGCGCTGCACTTTATTTGAGGGTGTGCACGGGCGACTGTCAGCATCGGCTTGCCAGGCGCATTCGGGGCGGTGGTCGGCGTGAAAGCGCAGGCCTTGCACCGCCTCGTCTCCGAGCCGCGCCCGCAGGCGTTCGCGCAGTTGTTCCCAGGGCAGGGTTTGTTGCGGGCGCTCGTCGAACAGGTCCTGGCGCTGGGGCACAAACACCGGCAGGTCCTGGGCCACCAGGCGAAAGCCACGCACCGGCGAGGTGACTTGCACCTGCTCCAGGCGGCCACGGGCCAGTTCGAACAGCATCGCGGCGTCACGCTCGGCGCTGAGCAGGCCGACCTTGATCACGCTGTCGGGTTCTGCGGCGTGTTCCAGGTGCAGGTCAAAACGCTGCACGCCACTGTCGCGGCCACACAGGAACGCCGATAAATCGCCGGTCAAACGGCGCAAGGGAAACAGCAAGGCCTGGTGGGACAACACATCAAAATTCAGCTCGATACGCACATCGAACTGGTCCGGCGGTTGGTAGAACGCCAGGGCCAGGGGCCGTTGCCCGCACAGTGCATCAAGGTGTTTGAGCAACGCTGCATCGAAACGCCGGGCCAGGGTATGCCGGGGCAATGCCTGCACTTGGGCCAGGGTGCGCAAGCCCATGCGCGACAACGCGGTGGCGGCGTGCGGGTCGAGGCCGGCGCGGTCGATGGGGATCGGTGCCAGGGCTTGTTGCAGGCTGTGCTCATCGGCCACGGCCAGGCCGTCGTAGGCATTCGCCAAGATCCGCGCCGCCGCCGGGTTCGGCGCGGCGACGATGCGGTGGCGAAACCCGAGGTCGGTCAACTCCTTGCGCAAGCGCGCTTCGAGCAACGGCCAGGGCCCGAACAGGCCCAGGCTCGACTCGATCTCAAACAGCAACGCCCGTGGGTAATACAGGCTGACCTGGGAACTGAAACGGTAGGCCCAGGCCGCAAGAAATTGCTGCCAGTATTCGATCTGCGCCGGGTCGTATTCGGCGCAGGCGAACGCCTTGGTCAAGGCATGGGCCGCCGTCAGAGATTGGCCGGGGCGCAGGCCGAGTTTGCGCGCGGCCTCATTGACGGTTTGCAGCACCCGCCGCTGGGGCGTGCCGGCCAACAGGGCCAACGGCTGATCCGGTTCGGGGCGCAGACGCAGCACCCCGTCCAGCGCCAATTGCGGGAAGACAATACACACCCAGCGCATGCCAACCTCAGTGCCCAAGCGCAATGGGCGCGGGATGGGCCAGGCCGCCCCGGCACTTGAGCACCCGCACTTGCGCAGGGCTGGCCTCCACTGCCAGGCGCAAGGCGGCCGGTGACGGGTTGATGGCCTCGTTCAAGGAGCGCCAGGCAAAGGCCAGGGTCTGGCCGGTTTCCGCGGCCACCTGCAAGCGGCGCAAGGCGCGGTCATCGGCCTTGCGTGGCCAGCACAGCACCGCGCCACAACTGCCGGAGCGCAGGCATTGCTCCACGGCCCACAAGGCATCGCGTTCATCGGCCTGGATCACGGAAAGCTGGCGCACATCCACCCCGGCGTTTTGCCAGGCGTGGGGGTACGGCGTGTAAGGCGGCGCCACCAGCACGATGCGCTCGCCGGCCGCCGATAACCGCGCCAGGGTCGGCCACACCAGTTGCAACTCGCCCACGCCCTCCTTCGCCATCAGGATTTCGCTCAACGCCGCTTCCGGCCAGCCACCGCTGGGCAGCACCGCATCCAGGGCCGCAAGCCCGGTGGGATGGACGCTGGCCGGCGGCGCGGCGGGCCGACCTTTCCAGACCCGGCCGCCATTGAACAGCGAGTCCAGTGCAACGACGGCGCCCATCAGCCTTGCCTCACCAAACCGCAGAACACCCCTTCGATGGCCAGGTCCTGATCGGGCCGCACCACGATGGGTTGATAAGCGGGGTTGCGCGGCAGCAAGCGCACGCGCTCGCCGACATGTTCGAAGCGCTTGATGGTGACCTCACCGTCCAGGCGCGCCACCACAATCTGCCCGTTCAAGGCCTCGGCACTGCGGCGTACGCCCACCAGGTCGCCATCGAGGATGCCGTCTTCGATCATCGAATCGCCCTGTACCCGCAGCAGGTAATCCGGGGGTTTCGCGAACATGCCCGGGTCGAGCAATAGACGGTTGTGCACTTCGGCATCGGCGCCAATGGGCAAACCGGCAGCCACCCGGCCGAGTACCGGGATGTCCAGCAGCTCCGGCCGCGCCGGCTGATTGAGCAGGCGAATGCCGCGCGCCTGGTTGGGGTTGACCTCGATAAAGCCGCCCTCGGTCAGCGCCAGCACATGCTTGCGCGCCACGCTGCGGGAGGCAAAGCCGAACGCCTCGGCGATCTCGGCGAGGCTGGGGGACTGGCCTTGCTGCGCGATACGGTCGCGGATAAAGGTCAGGATGGCGGTACGGCGGGGCGTTAGAGTCGTCATGGAGTACATTTGTACTCCTGTGGGAAATTTCTATCAATATCCGTCAGTCGCTTCCCATGCAGCCACCGGAAAAATCCCCGTCAAGTTGACGAACGGTCTTTCGAATGTTCAGATGCCGGCCTGTTTCAGGTGCCCCCTGCCGCCGTGCTTGGGGTGAAACGGGAAACCGGTGCCGCTCTTTTTTCGAGCCAGTCCGGTGCTGCCCCCGCAACGGTAGACGCGTGACCCCTTCGACACACCACTGTGGCCTGCGCGCCATGGGAAGGTGAAGGTGTCCATACGCGTGAGCCCGGAGACCGGCCTGAATTCTGTTTGGCAAAATCCTGCGGTGGGCGGGCATGGGCCGGTATTGGCGTGTGCTCGGTGCCTACTCGTGCGTGCTTTTCGCGAAAGATACTTTTCCGAGAAGACTATGATTCGACCTTTCAAGACTCCTGTGCCCGGCCTGTTGTTCGGTTGCCTGTTCAGCCCCCTGCTGCTGGCCGACGACAACACCCTCGAACTCAAGCAACTCAACGTTTCTGCACCGTCGGTGGAGTCCACCACCGTGGCCGATATGGCCCAGTACGGCAGCAAGGTTGAGATCGTCACCCGCGAACAGATTGAACGCGCCGGCCCCGCCGCCGATGTGTCGCGCGTGATGCAGATGTTCATCCCCGGCCTGTACGTGGCGCCCAAGAACGGCCCGTTCGACTACGGCACCTATTCCCTGCTAGGCGGGCGCAACGACGACACGCTGATCCTGCTGGACGGCGTGCGCCTGAACAATCGCCTGTACGGCGGCCTGTACCTGGACACCCTGCCCGCCAACGCCATTGAGCGCATCGAAGTGCTCAAGGGTGGCCAGAGCCTGCTGTTCGGCACCCAGGCGGTGTCGGGAGTGATCAACATCGTCACCCGCAGCCCGCAAACCCGCGAGGCGTCCGGCGAGGTGAACCTGGGCGTGGATACCTTCGGCGGCACCACCGGCGATGCCCGGGTCGAGAAGATTTTCAATAACGGATTTGGCGACCTCGGATTGCTGGCCTACGTCAGCCGCAACGCCTCCGAGGGCTACCAGCCGTTTCGCAACCGCGACATGAAAAACGTCACCGACAAAAAGCGCTCCTACGAAGTCACCACCTTCGGCACCAAGGCGATCCAGTCGTTTGGCGATGACACGCGCCTGGAACTGTTTTACCAATACGCCGACGCCAACCTGGATTTCGCCCGTCCGGTGGACAACCACAAGACCACCAACGACCGGGTGCAGCAAATCGCCACGGCGACCTTCGAGCAAACCGTCAATGAGCGCCTGAGCTACTTCGTCAAAGGGCATATCAACGATTGGGACACGCGCTATACCCGCCTCAACAATGTCGAAGGCGGCGGCACCAAGGTCATCAACCACAACGACTATTGGGGCTTCACCGACTGGGGCGTGCAGGCTGAAGGCAAGGCCGTGTTGCCCGGCGATCATGTGCTGGTATTCGGTTCCGACAACCAGTGGTTCAAGGGCCAGGATGATGTGTTGATCATCGACGACAACAAGGCCCAGGCCCACGCGCTGTACACCCAACTGCGCCCGACTATCGAGGCGTTGCCGAACTGGCACCCGAGCATCGGCGTACGCCACGAAGCCATGAGCGGCGGCGACAGCGCCACGGTCGGCATGCTCACTTCGCTCTACGACCTCAACGACAACTGGGCCCTGCGCGGCCAATACGGCACTGCCTACAAACTGCCGAATGCCGAGCAACTGTTCGTCAATGAAGACGATGAGAAAGGCAACCGCAACCTCAAGCCGGAGAAGAGCCGCAACGCCGAGCTGGGCCTCGACTACAAGGGCAGCCTGCTGGCGCGGGACTTCAGCGCCAGTGTCACGCTGTTCAAGCGCAAGATCACCGACCTGATCACCCTGGACGATATCCAGTGGGTCAACGGCCAGGGGCAGATCCAGATGCGCGGTTTCGAGGCCGACGCCAAGCTGCAGCTCAATGAACAATGGAGCATGCAGGCCGACATGACCCGCAACCTCACCGAGTCCCGCGCGGGTGTCACCCTCAACGATATTCCTGGCTTCTTCGCCCGCTCGCGGGTCGGCTATGAGTCGGTGGATCGCCTGTGGGGCGCCGGTACGGCCGTGCGCTACATCGGCGATATCGTCAGCTCGAAAAAGGTCGAGTACGGCAACTACACCGTGGTGGACGCCGACGCCTATCGCTATCTCGATAACGCCCACCAACACCGCGTCAGCCTGCTGGTAGAGAACCTGTTCGACCGCGACTACGTCACCAGCCGCGCCAGCAACGTCGACAACCTCGGGCGGCCGTTCACCTCCGAAGTACGCTACACGTATCGCTTCTGATGAGTACGCCCGTGGAAACTCATCCGGACTGGTCCCATGTGCCTGACCACGCCCGCCACGTGTTCCTGTGCACCGGCCCGCGCTGCACCCAGCGTGGCGCGCTGCAATTATGGAAAACCCTGCGTCGCCACCTGCTGGCACACGACCGCATCGAAAAGCCTGGCGGCGTGCTGTTGACCCGTACCCACTGCCAGTTCCCGTGCAACCTGGGCCCGATTGTGACGGTGTACCCGAACACGTGCTGGTACGGCGTGCACAGCAACGCAGAGGTGCAACGGCTGGTGGAAGTGCATCTGGTGGGCGGCGAAGTCGTCGAGGATTTGCTGATCAAGGAGCGCCCATGAAAGCGTCGTGGCTGCTGCTGGGCGCCCTGCTCTGCCCATCGTTGGCTCTGGCGGACAGCTATCGCAACTGCAACCAGGACTGGACCGCTGCCCACTCACCGCCCTCACGCATCGTGGCCCTCAACCAGCATGCGGCCGACTTGCTGTTGGCGCTGGATGTCGGCCCGGCATTGGTGGGCGTGGCCTATCTGGATGACAACGGTGCAGCCCACCGACACGGCGAGTATTTCGGCGTGCCGGTGATTGCGCCCAAGTACCCGTCCAGCGAAGTGCTCTATGCGCAGACACCGGATCTGGTGGTCGGTGGGTTCGCCACTGCCTTTGGCACTGGCGTGACTTCCCGCACGGGCCTGGCCGGCAACGGGGTTGGGTCGTACTTGCTGGAGTCGGCGTGTGACGGGCATTCGCTGGATTACTTCGGGCATATCCGCAACGACCTGTCTACCCTCGGCGCCCTGGTGCACAAACAGCAACGGGCGCGGGCGTTGAGCGATGCCATGGACGCCGACCTGGCCAGTGCCCAGGCACTGACTGGCAAGGGTAAACCGCTGTCGGTGTTTTACCTGGACAGCGAAGTCAACGGGCTGGACAGCGAAGGCCGACGTGGGTTCGTCACCACGTTGGTGGCGGCTGCCGGAGCGCGCAATTTATTCGCCGGGATCAACCAATACCGCGTCACCGTGAGCAGCGAAACCCTGCTGATGAGTGACCCGGATGTGATTTTGCTGGCGGATGCAGTGTGGTCACCGGCCAGCCGCAAGCGCCAGTTGCTGACCAGTGACCCGGTGCTCTCGCGTTTGCGGGCGGTGCGGGAGAACCGGATGATCGATATTCCGTTTACCCATCTGGTGCCCACTGCGAATAGCGGCCGAGTCGTGTTGGAGTTGGCGAGGCAATTCAAAAAGCTGGCTGAATAATCAGGCGCATGGGCTTCGCTACTCTCTTGTCGCCGGGAACTTTTCCCCTTCCCCCGTTTCCAGCCAGTGGGCGCTGACGCTCAACAGCCGTGCGATGTTATCGCACCGCGAGCGTGGGATACCCCGGGAAAACCAATTGGTCAGCCGCTGGGGGCTGATCTTCAGAAATAGTGCGAAATCCATCGGTGCGATATTGCATTCACTCAACAACACTCGCAGACGCACGCCTGAACATTTTGCGCTGACCGCACGAAGCGCCGTTAATCGTCGCCCTGTACACGCTTGTTTCGCTTGCTCGTAGACCATTCCCTGCTCCTCGTGTAACTCCATGGTGATGCCTGCAACTTCCTGAAAGACTGGAAAAGCCAACTGGTCTGCGATGGCGGGCTTATGCTCGGCATAGCCCTATGGAGGCAGAGGCTTGCTCCCCCGCCTCTTCTTCCATTGCAGTTACCCTGCCACCGTCACGACCGGAGCGCCTCACCAATTTCCTCAATCGCAAAACCAACGTCGTGGCCAGCACGTATCAACTCCGCGAACCGCAGCATCACTGAGGAGCCGACGTCGTGAGCCAACGCTATGGTCATCAGCTCTCGCACCGGCTCGTGAAGCTCTGCTTCGACACTGGCTGAACAGGCCTGTCCGGTGAGCCAGCTAACAAGGGAGGCGACCCTATTGCCCGAGGTGTTTTCATCAACGCCCAAAATCTCGCCCAGCACCATTCCCAAAGTGCCCGCCGGATGCTGCTCCGGTCGGCTCCATGCCTTGAGTTCAATCGCCTCTCGCTGCACCTTCTCCAGGTTCCGCCGAATCTTCCCGGGAATGGTCGCCGCCGCTTTAGGACGATTGTAGTACTCGCGATTGGCTAAACTTGCGGCATCCCTGACGACCTTCCACGCCACCGACCACAGTTGTGAAACGCTGTAGGTTTCCAATGCTGAGCGCATCGTACTTTTAATCTCCTCCAGCTCTTGGCCTGACAAATCATGGTGATAGAGCTCGCACTGGGCATCCAAATAGCGCATGACATCAGCAACCGAGTAGTCAAGCCACAGGTTGAAAAGCCCTTCAGCATCGGTGTACACCCTGTCCGACAGGCTACGAATGATCTCGTCCGCACTCCTGGATGCGGTATCTGGCGCCAAACGATAGACGACTTGCTCCCTCAACATCCAAATCTCATCGCCCTCCCAATAGTAGGTGCCCGGCCTGGCCTTGGCGGGGTCTTCAAGGACCAGCCCCGCCTCACGCAATTGCTGCACAAAATCACCGACGTACCGAGGCGCGAGCCCTCGGCAGTCACCCACGGTGAAGCCGCCATGGGTCAGTCTCGGTGTAATGGCCCTGTCCAGTGCCAACAGAAGGAGCGCCTGATTATCCGGTATCTCTGAGTAGTCCACAGTCCGGGTTGACTGCCTTCGGGCATAGTCGGCCAACAGCCGTTCAAGCTCTGCGGCTTTCGCCTTTTCAGCGTTGAGCACCATCGCGTCCCGGTCTTCCTGGCACAGCGCACAAAGTTTAGTGCGCCGCTGAGGGACCTTCTTGGCCTCGGAGCGATTTCTGATTTCGATCAGCTCTTCGCACTCAGGGCAGACCTGGTTTTCATCGAACGCATTGCAACGTTGCCTTATGAAGCTGGCCAGTGTGACGCCCGGAGCCATTTCAATAACGCCCTGTAGAGCACTGACTTTTTCAAGGTATTGCCCTGATTCATCGACTGCCCAGTAACGCTCAATCAGCTCAATTTCTTTTGGATCTTCAGTCAACATTTGTAGCTTGATCGCCATGTAAACGGTCCTATCTCACTTGTGGTCACTTCACGTCCAGCACGCGCTGATTCATTGATGCTCATCGTTGAACGCTCTTACGGCGACACCCTCGACCTGGTGGGTGGTTTTCTGTGATCGACGCTCCTCCAGCAACGTCCTGGGCAACACAAACCCTTCAAAACTGCGCTGGGTAATCGGGTTGTTAGCCTTCTGCGCCTCAATCCGATAACGCATCAACCCGTCGGCCACTGCAAAGGTCAGGTCCACGCTGGTGTCGGTCCTGCCATTGAGATGCCCGCGGCTGAGCAGCCGAAACAACGACCACGGCCCGCGATAACTCATGCTGGCGGTGTTGCCCGTGCTGTGTACCAGGGTCAATTGGCTGCCATTGGTGTTGCCCAGGCTATTGGGCCATACCAGCCCCGTGCGTTGCGGCGCGCCGTGCTGGTAAGGGATCAGTTGGCCGTCGACGCTGAGCATGCTGCTCAGGCGCGTTGCGCTGAGGGCCAGGGGTTCGATGGTGAGCTGCACCGCCAGGTGGCCGCGATGGTTGAAGAAGGTGTCGCGGATACGCTCGGCCTTTTTGAGCTGGTCCAGCACGTCGCTGCGCACCAGGTAGCCGCCAAGGCTGTCGGAGTACAGCGCATCGAGGTTGTCCTTGAGGAACACGTTCAGGTATTGATCGTGAAACTGCTGCAGGCGCCCCTGCGGGCCGAAGAAGGCTTCGAAGTCTTCCAGCGAGGCGTCCTCGCCGCTGGCCTTGAACGGATAGCGGCCTGCCAGGCGGTCGCGGTAGAAGCTGTAGATTTCGCTGTCCCAGCGTTTTTCCAGCTCGCGCAGGGCGGCGATCACCAGGACCTGCGAAGTCTGGTCGGCGAGTTTTTTGACCTGCTGGTTCAGCGGTTCAGGCAGGCCCACAGCGACGCGTTGCAGGTTGGCGATGGGGTCGACACCGCCCAGGGAGAAACGGTTGAGCACGGTTTTCAGCGCCGCCTTGCCGGGGTCGGGATTGTCATGCACGGCTTTCGCGTAGTCGTAGACGGCACTGACCGAACGCAGGGTTTCTTCGTAATAGGACGGCTGCTCGCCTCGCGCGGTGACCAGTTCCGCCAGGCTGGAGAACGCGCGCCGGATGCCAGCAGCTTGTCGCTGGCCGTCCGACACCTTGTCCAACGTAAGCGGTGCCTGCCCCTCGGCCAATGGAATCGACGGGTAGATCACGCTGTTATCGCGCAGGGTTTCCAGCAAACGCCGCAATGGCGCGGCGGGGCCAGTGACTTGTTCCAACACGGCCACGCCGTGGCTGAGATCGTCGAAGTCGGTGACCGCGAACTGATTCAGGGCGCGCCGCCAGCTGTCCACATAATCGGCGCTGTACAGGGCGCGGATCCGTTGGGTCAGCACTTTGCGGTCTTCGTCGGAGTAGTCCAGGCGTTGCCGCTCGCCGAGTACCCATTGGTCGATCATGGCCAGTTCGATGATGCCCTCGGTGCCCGGTTCGAAGTAGTCCTTGAAGCCCTTGGCGGTGAGCAGTGGCGCCAGCAACAAGCCGCTGCCCTCTTGATCGGTGTTCAGCGGGCGGTAGACGATATCGAACGCGGGACCTATCTCGTTGCGCAGGTCCAGCGGCCGGTGCAATCGCTCCAGAGCCTCCTGTTTCAGGCTCATGTAGACCCGTTCGGCCATGGGCAACTGGCGCAATTGCTGTTGCACCTGGGTAATGCGTTCCCGGTAGTGCGGCAGATCGGCGTCGGCATATTTCAGCGCGTAGCCCAGGTGCCCCATCAAGTCGGCCTGCAACTGGCCTTGGCCCGGATAGGCCCACTGCCACTGTTTGGCGACCCACTCTTCGACAATCGCCGGGCGGCGGTTTTGCCGTTCTTCGAGCATGCGGTATACGCGCAAGGCCGTCAGTTGCTGATTGCTGCCGGCGGGCGCGGCGTTGATGGCGTCCAGCACCCCGCTGGCAATCGCCGGCAGGAAGCGTTTGGACAGCAGGTTCAGATAGGCTTCATCCACCGTCGGGCCAATCGCCCGCCCCTGATACAGGCCCATGTCCGAGAGCAGCGGCCACGCCTCGCGGTAGTCGCCGTAGACCAGCACCGCATCGCGGATCTGGTCCAGGGGAACCAGCAGGTTGCGACCGGTGGTGTCGACCCTGGCGTCGATGTCCCGCCCACTGAAATCCTGGCTCTTGGCCAAGACGTTGGCCGCCTTGTCGCGGTTGATGTTGAAGTAAAACTGCCAGGTCCCGATGACCACCAGACAGCCCAAGGAGGCGACGCTGAAGCCAGCGATCAGCAGCCGCCGCTTGTTGCGGGCCACCTTGATATTGTCACCCGCCAGGCCCGCTTCGGGGTAGATCACCCGTTGGAACAGTTGCTGCGCAAAGTAGATCGCCGTGCCACCGGCCGGCTTGACCTCGGCAGGCGGTGGCGGCAGTTGATAGGCCTGCCCCGCTTCTTTGACGAAGGCATTGCTCAGGGTGCCTTGCTGTAAGACCGAGGAGAAATACAGCCCGCGCACCAGCGCGGGGGTGGTGAAACGATCACTGCCGAGCATTTCACCCAGAAAGCCAAACAGTGCCGGGCGTAGGCCAGCCATCTGATGCACCAGGGCCTGTAAACGATCGCGGTCGGTCAGTGCAGATGACGTCCTGACGCCGTCGAAAATCTGCTCACTGAGGCAGGCGACAAAGGTTTGGTATTGGTGGGTCAGCTCCGCCAGCCAAGCATCGAAATCATCCACCGCGTCGAGGCTGAAGGTGAAGCCCAGCAGGTCTTCACGCCCACTACGCGTCAACCGGGCGAAAAATTCTTCGAAGCCTTCCAGCAGGTCGAACTTGCTCAGCGTCACGTACACCGGCAAGCGCGTACCCAACTGCCGCGTCAGTTCAAACAGTCGGGTGCGCAGCAGGTTGGCGTGGTCCTTGCGTTGTTCGGGACGTTGCGCCAGCAAGGCCTGCACATCGATCACCAACACAACCCCGTTGAGTGCCCGGCGGCTGCGATTGCGCGCCAGCCAGTCGAGCAGGTGCCGCCACAGGCGTGGATGGGTGCCGGCGGGCAATACCGGTTTGACCTTGCCCTGCTGCTCAACGCTATCAGCCGTTGTCTCCGGGTGGCTGAGAAACTCCCCCGGCGGGTCGATCAATACCGCCTCATCACCGATCCACCAGTCCACGGGATAAGCCAGTTGCTCTTCCTGATGCGCCCTGATCCCGGCCTTGGTCACATGGGACAAGGCAAAGCTCTGGTTGGAGCGGGTGATCAGGCTGGTTTTGCCGGCATTCTCCTCACCCAGCACCAGGTACCACGGCAGTTGATAGAGCGAACGGCGGCGCTCCATGTTGTTGAGCAAATTGCCCAGGCTGCGGTCCAGTGCCCGTTCCTGCGCCTCGATGTAGGGCAGGCTGGGGTCGGCTTGCACCGCGGCTTCATGTTGGCGCTCGACCTGCAGCCGCTGATAACGATCACGCACCCGCCATGCCCAGATCAGCAACGGCACCACCAGCACCCCGACGCTGGCCGAGATGCGCACCGCCCATTCACTCAGCGGCTGATACTCGCGCCAAGTCCACTGTGGACCCAGCCACCAGATGGCAATCAATAAAAACACCATGCCCAGCACCACCAATACTGGCACCGCCTGGTTGAACTGACGCAGTACCGGCAGGCCCCAGCGTTTGAGGTAAGTCCAGACCGTCTTCATGAATCGCTCCTAGCGTATTTGTAGAGTCCGTTGCCCACAGACAGGATGAACCTGATTGCCCTCGCCATCGCTCTTTCCATGGTCATGGCTTGCGCTCCGAAAAGCTGGCGATGAACTCATCGAGGATGCGTTTGCTTTCGGCTGCGTCTTCGGGGCTAGGCCCGCGGGGGTTGAACCAAGGATCAGGCTTGGGCGCGACCGCGCCGTAGCGGATGCGCACGGACTTGAGGATCGCGTCCCAGACGGCCATAGCTTCGTAGTCGGTGAGGGAGGGATTTACGGGTTCTGCTCGTGGAGGGCGGTCCGGGCGTTGCCAGAGCGGTAGTTCGTAGCCTTTGTTGGCGAAGTTTGGGAGTGTCCAGCGAACGAGGTCTTTGGGTTTATTCGGATCAATGGCGGAGCGTTTTTTCCCGCCTGCCGACAGCCGAAAACTCATCGCCGGGCGATTCAGTGAGGGATTGTCGCGATAGTTTTCGCTCACGAAGAGTATTTGACGGTGAGTGTCGTCACTGAAGCCGATCAAGGATTCTTCGGCTTGCATGTCGGCCAGGGTGATTTTTCCTGCCCGCAAATTTTCATAATCACCCGCAAGGAATATTTGCGTGTCTTTTTGAGTGCGAACATGCAAACGCTCTCCGTCGTCCGGTGATAACGCGTTGATGTAGACATTCAGCGCCACGTCCGATGCTGGGGGACGAAAGTAAAAGCTGGCGATTTCCTGATCGTGATGACTTCTGATGACGACGGGGCCCAAGGCGAAGCCCGCACCTGCGTTCTGCGGTGCAGTAACTTTGAAGATTTCCTTGGAGAGTTTTAAAAGGCGTGCTTCAACCGGGGCGGTGTTGCCTTTAAAGGAGTCTGCGCGGAGCATGACGTAGGCGTCATCGACCAGAAGGTGGAGTTCGTGGACGAAGGTTTGGCGCTGAGTCATGCGCATGTAGTACTGCAACATGACACTTTGCGGTGTCTCCCTCCTAGCCGAAACCAGCATCGGTATATCATTCATTTCATCGTTTTTGATTGCCGCGATTCGACGCGCACGCTCATCCAGCGCGGCATCAAACCGCTCTTGTGTCACGCCCTCTCCCAATACACGCACCTCTACCGATGAGTGATCGGCGCCAAGCCCGTAATACAATTTCACATCCCCACCGCCGGTCCAGTTGGCAGGCAGATCAATCAGGCCACGACCCAGCGCCCAGGTGCGCATGTGGGTAGTCATTTCGCTCACGTTGTGTCTCTCCTGTTCGCTGGGTTGTTTGAAAACTGCACATCCGGTGATAGAACCCAGCACCAGACACGCCAAAAAAAGAGTCAGCTGACGCATAGGGGCCTCTTGGCTTTTGCCGCGATTTTGATGAGTGAGTAGAGGGTGAAGTGCTGCGCTAACGGGTTAGCGTAGGAGGCTTCATGATCGAAGCCGGGCGCCTTGATTTGCTGGCGGACTTCGCCATTACGCGCACGTTTTATCGGCGCGCTGCCCGAACTTATCGGGACAGTGCCGTCGCCGGAGCCGTCCTGCATTTGGCAATGCAATTCCCAGTAACTGGTCTGCACGGTTTTGATCGGCGCATCGGGATCGCCGCGCAGCGGCGGCACCGCTTCGGCTTGCCCGCCCACATATACAGGGCTGCGCCCGTCATCGCGCACCTCATGCATCTGCAGGCTGGACACCGTGAAGGCGTCGGGCCTTGAGGCGTGGGGGCCATTGAGGCGAGACCCGCGCTGCATTTGCCAGGTGATGGATTCGAAACTGCGGTGCTTATCGTCGTTACCGTAGTAGACGTAGGTTTGAGGGTGATAGGAGCCCGCGATTGTCAGATGGAACCGCTTCGCTTCCGATATGTTTTCCTCAAAAATCTCCCACGTGATCGCATCCCCATCCTTCGGCGTCAACCACTCTTCACGCAGCAACCCCCACCAACGATCGCGGCGTAAATAGATCTCTTCATAAGGATCTTTCACGGGTTGGCGGGGCATTGCCGAAACGCCTTTGTCGTCCATCAACCTCAGCCAGCCAGGGGCGTAATCCTGTGTGGGCAGCAATTGCAGTGCACCAGGCGCCTGCGCAAAAACAGCGGTCACTTCCTGGCCGGTCGGACCAATCACAGCGCCGGCAATGGGATCTTCATCGCTCATGCCTACTTTGCAACGGCGATAAGCGACCGGCGCCCCTGTAGCGGGCATTACCCCATGCACCACACCAGCGATTTTGTCGGCCATGCCGGGCAGTTGCGCACATCGACGCGCCACCAGTCCGCCCATGGAATGGGTGACGAGTATCACCTGCTGACAGTTGCGGCCGTATTGGTGCGTCAGTTCGTTAATGCGTTCGGCCAGCCGCTGTGCGGCTACTTTGTTGGAATCCAACCAGTTATAACCACACGCATGCACCGGCATGCGGTAACCACCTCGCGCTACCAGCTCATCCGACACAATCGACGGCAACTGACTGGCCAGGGTGGCACCCAACCCTGGCATGGCGATGGGTATCGCGGGTCTTAACCGAGTGATGTGAGTCGGCCCCGATTCGACGGCCACGGTATGTAGGTGCTCCGGTCGAATGTCGAATTGTGGCCATTGGTGCGGCAGGAATTGGCTATTGAGCGTCTCCTCCAACCAGAGCAAAAATGCGTGATAGCTGGTCTCGCTGACCTCACCCCAACCACGTTCTTCATAGCGTGTCTTCAGGGCCTGAAGGGTCTTTTTCCGGTCCAGCCCCGGCTGTGTCAGGACCGTACCGGCAGCGCGTTTAGGCACCGCGCCCTGGTTGTCGACTTCCACCCTGGCCGGGTGCAGCAGTTTTTGTCGTATACCGGCTTTTTTGTTGATCCAGTTCAGAGCCAGCCACATATTTTTGCCCATGAAGCCCGCATCCAGCCGCCAAACAGGTACACCCTCCTCTCCCGGCTCCTCGCCTTCCTGCTCCTCAGGCTTACTCTTCAAATTCGACCCCATAATCCCCGGCACGAATATCACCGGCAAAATTCCATCCGGCGGCAATATGCAGTGCACCGCGTCCGTCATGCTGCTGGGGGTCATCGTCCAGGTATGCACGGGATTACCCCGAGCGTTATAGGTCATGGGCGCCACACGAGGCGCCGAGGGGTTGTCGGTCATGCAGGTTCTCCGTTATCCAGCCATTCCAATACAAGCCCTTCCAGCGTCATGCCCTGTTGCAGGGTGACGAAGCCTTGCGCATCAGTGCGGCCTTCAAAACGTGCGCCGTCCTTGCGCACCAAGGCATAGGCGCGGTCGCGGATGGGGTTCCCGTCGGTGAAGAAGGTCTGGAAGCGTTCGTTGAATGAGGTACTGGGCCAGCTGTTGAGTTCTGCTGCTGCATGGCCGGGGTCAACGAAGTACCTGTTGGCAGCCTTGACCGTGAAATCACCGGGCATCCCCAGCTCGATATTGCCGCCCTGCATCTTGATATACGCCCCGCCGCACAACAGGGTGATGTGCTTGTCTGCGGCCACCAGCACGTGTTGCTGGCTGGCGCTGATTTCCACGCTTTGGTCCGCTTGCACCTGGATGCTGTTGTGCTGGGCCTGCAACAGCAGTTGGCCGTTGTGGGCGATATGGCGCATGTCGCCGCCCTGGGCGAACAGGCCGATTTCGTCACCTGCATTGATCACCACTTTTTGGCCGGCTGTGAGTTGCTGGTTGTGTTGGGCCACGCTGTCGATATGTTCGCCTGCGCCCAGGGCGATACTGCGGGACGTTGCCGCCGCGATCCCGTCAGGCCCACTCAGCGCGATGATGGGAAGTGCCCCTTGGCCGGTGCCCTCGGCTTGATCATTGCTGCCATGGCCCAACGCATTCACTGCATCGGTCAGGGATTTTTGCGGCTGAGAATCCTGGGTAATGCCTTGGGCATCCTCGGCAGCCGCGCCCAGCTGCCTGGCCAATGTCAGGGCGGTTTGCAGCACCTCGATCACTTGCTGGCGTTCGAGCTGACCGGCACCGGCTTTCAGTTGAGCCTCAGCGGTCAGCAATAAACCTTTTGCTGCACGCAACGCACCGTGACCGTCCGTGCGCAGTTCAAAACCTTCTCCCCTTGGCCGGCCCCCTCCGTAGTGGCGTGGATGAGTGAGGTAGCCCAGATGCAGCGCGCTGTGTTCGTGATCACTCATCAACGCCGCGCTGATTTGCGCGGTGGTGTCGTCGATGCGCAACTCGTTGGCTCGTGTCCCCTTGAACTCGCGACTTTTGGTCGTCGCTACGGCGTTGAGCTTGGGCAGCTCATAGGGCGGCAGGTTGGTCTGGCGGTACGCGGTCCCCGTAGCGATCGGCTGGTCGGGGTCCCCGTCCAGATAGCTGATCACCAGTTCCTGACCCACACGCGGGATGGCCATGGAACCCCAGGTTGCCCCGGCCCAGCCCTGGGTGACGCGGATCCAGCACGAGCTGTGGTCGTTGTTTTTGTCCGCGCGATCCCACGGAAACTGCACCTTGACCCGGCCCCATTCATCGCAATAGATCTCCTCGCCCGGTGGCCCGACCACCGTGGCGATCTGCGGGCCGTCGATGCACGGTTTGTCACGTAGTGGAGCTTTCCAGTCGGAGGTCCAGCGGATGGCACTGGCCTTCATTTCATAGGACGTACCCTGGCCGCTACCAAAGGCTTCTTCCTGCAAGCTGGTGTGCTGCTTGCCTTCGTGTTTGATGGCGATGGTGCGCCAGCGGTCGTTGAAGTCTTCGCGAGGGTGATCGCTGAGGTCGAAGGCCAACCCGGGTTGCAGGCGTGCATCGTCGCCTTCCAGGTGTGCCAGCTTGGCGTCGTTGCGCAGTGCCGCCAGGCGGGTCTTGGTAAAGGGCTTACCGGCGATGTCGCGCTTGTAGCGGCCAGGGTAGTCGTAGCGTTCGTAATCCTTGTGCTGGTTGTTCAGGTCCTGGTCGCCGGTGGCGATGTGCTGCTGGTTGTAGCGCGGATGGGTGAAGGTGTAGTCGCGCTGCACCTGAACGGCGGTGCGCACCTGTTCGGTGTAGTGGAAGCGGTTTAGCGCCGGTTCCGCCGAATCACCGCCGGCCATCGGTTGGTAGATCACCGGGCAATCGGTGTGGGTGCCGATGGTGCCCAGCCCGCCCACGCGGTCGGTAAGGACAAGGGTGTGACCATCGGCGCGGTGTTCGAAGGTGTAGAGCAGGCCTTCTTCAGCGGCCAGGCGAGCGATGAAATCAAGGTCGGTTTCACCGGCCTGCACGCAGTATTCGCGAGGTTGGTGGTCGAAGCAGATTTCACTGCGCAGGTCGGTCAGCTTCTGTTCGGCCAGCACGCTGGTGATGATGTCGGGCACGCTCTGGCCCTGGAAGATGCGCCAGTTGGAGCGCAATTCGAAACGCTTGAGGGTCGGCTCGACCACGGCGGTGTAGCGGGTACGGCGAAAGCCGGTGTCACCCTGCTGGAACAGGCTGACCAACCCGTGGACGTAGCGTACCGGGGTGTCGCCGCGCCAGAGGGTGAACAGCGCAGCCAGGTCGAGCATGCGGTAGAAGTCGATGGCCGGGTGCTGACTGACCAGCTCCAGTTCAAGTTTGAACGGCCGGGAAAGGCCTTCTGCGAGGGAGAACGAAACCACCTCGAAGGAATCGCCCCGCAGCGGTTCGAAGGTGTAGCGCAGGTCGCTTTGACGGGCCATGCTGGTTAATCCTCACTCTCACTGATAATGGCCGCCACCTTCCGGTACAACTCCGGCTCCCAGCCCTGCGCCGTGGTATCACGCATCAGCCGCGCAACGCTGGCGTACAGGTCGTCCGCCAGCCACGACAACCCACGCGACGCCAGCAGGTCGGCGGCAATCACCGTGGCGTAGCTGCGCTGGCGCGGGGCGTCGTGGGTGGCGTGCAGCTGCTGCAGGCGCAGCAGCACCACCTCCACGCCCTCGGTGTTGAGTTGGGTGGTCAGTTCGTCACGCAGGCCGGCGTATTCCTGCACCGGGCTGCCGGTGGCTTGCGCCTGATCGGCGCCGGTGATCCAGGCCTGGGTTTGTGCATCCACAAACGGCGTACCGTCGCTGAAACACAGTTCCAACAGCGCGGGCAGGCGGCAGACAAACCGCTCACAGGTTTGGCGAATGGCGACAGCCACCTCCTCCATCGCCAGGCGCGCGGCAACCTGGGCGGCCAGGTAGCTGCCGCGCAGCCAGTACGGCGAGGCGCAGACGCTTTTTTCGATACGCAACAGCAGATTCGGCTCAATGGCGTTGTGGTTCAGCGCGTCCTGGTAGCCGTCGACGATATCCTTGGGCACGGCGATCAATTCAGTGCGGCGGTCGCGGGTGATGGGAGGCGCAGTGCGCAGGTGCGACCACAAGCCGAAGCGCCGCAGTTGGTAGCCAGTGGGATCGTAGGGATCTTGCTGGTTGATCTGCTCAGCCATGTTCAACACGGTGCGCCGTTGTTCGCGCTCATTGCTCGGCGCTTGCGGCTTGGGGCTGGTGAAAAAGGCCGACGCCAGCGCACTGCCGGAGGTGGCCGCACGGGCGGGCTCAGTGGCGGCGACCGGCTCGCTGTATTTGTCCAGTTGGCGTTGCAACGCGTCCAACGTTGCCGGGTCGAGCTTGGCGCTTTCAGCACACCGTTGCAGAGTGGCCAGGGCCCGTTCCGCCGCGGCCTGATAGGCCGGTTCAAAACTGCTGCGTTCCAGGGTTGGCAACACCTGCCCGAGGTCGACCAACAGGCGCTGCACGTGCTTGCGCTTGTTCAGGTAGCCGGTGGGGCCGGGTTTGGGGTAGGCACTGTCCCAATACAGTTCAACCATGCCGGCCAACAAGCCCAAGGCATCAGCCCAGCGTGCCCATTGCCGGGTGCGCAGCCACACCACGTGCAGATGGCCGAGGATGCGCCAGTGCTTGCACTGAATCGTCAGGTATTGACGGGAGGCTTCGTCGATATACGGCCAGTCGATATCGCCTTCACGCAGGCCGCCGAGCTTGACCATTTCCTGGTCAATGGCCTGGAAGGTTTCATCCTCCACATCGAAATAGCCTGCGGGCTGCTCAGGGTCGATGGGGGTCAGCAGCAGCTTGACGGCGTCCGCCGGAACGTCGATCACCAGCGACATACCTGGCGCTCCTGCTCGATCAGTTCACCCAGTCCTTCAGCGTCGAATACCAGGCCGTGCAACCGGGGGTAATCGCTCTCCAGTCGCAAGCGCTGGCCGCCGCCCATGTTGCGCAACAAGGCGATGGCTTGTAGCCCGCGCCCGGCATCCACCACCAGTCCGGCGTCATCCAGCACCTGCCACTGATAGGCGTCGGAGACCGGGCGCTCGTCCTTGAACAGTTGGATGCGGATTTTGTTCGGCTTGGCCGGCTCATCCAGCACCAGTTGCAGGCGGGAGATTCTTGATTCGCAGCTGATAGCCAGGTAAGGCCGAGGCGGCAGCGCCCCCAGGGCCGGGGCCGAGATCACCAGGCGGTGTTGCTGGTCGTTGTCCGGCTCCGGGAATGACGACAGCAGGAAGCGCTGGTCCTCGGGTGGACGCTGGGCTTCATTGCGCTGGACCAGGTCGACAATCGGCAGTACCCGGCCCAGGGCGCGTGGCGGCAAAGGCGGCTGATGAATGGGCGTGCCGGCAGCCGAGTCAAAGCACTCCAAACGCTTCAAGGGCGAGACGATGGAAGGGCAATCTTGTTTTGCTGCTTGCACGTTCATTACGGCCATCGCCGTCAGGCAGAGCCCCCATTTCCATCCTCGCCATCCGTTGTGCATCAACGCCTCCTGATATGCCTCGCCGAAATCCGAACCGGACATTCCTCAACTTTCGAACTAACGTTGTTTAGACCGACAGTTAAATTAATTAACTTGCAAAGCGTCACCCGCACTCAATGGACAGCGCAAGTAAAAGACGAGCAACACACGACTAAACTCCGAATAAAAAGAGGCATCTTTCAGAAGTATCCACGGCAAATGTAGGAAACTTAGTAGTGCTAACCGCAACGCAATTTCCTACATCCAAGACCCACGAATCACGTCCATTTCGTCCTACATGACAAACCTTGCAACAGCTGTTTCTAATACGCCGACTTTACGAAAAGGATTCTTCCCATGTCGAAAAATCAGGGCTCTGTCGCCCCCAAAGAACGCATCAACATCAAGTACGTCCCAGCCACGGGCGACCAACAGGCTGAAGTTGAACTGCCTCTGAAGTTGCTGATCACCGGTGACTTCAAAGGCCACGGCGAACTTACCGCCCTGGAAGACCGGCAAGCTGTGCGCATCGACAAAGACACATTCAATGAAGTACTGACCAAGGCCGAAGTTACTCTGGACATGTCGATCCCGTCCGTCTTGAGCAACGACCACGACACCGACTTGAACGTGCAGCTTCAATTCAAAAGCATCAATGACTTCGGACCCGACGCCGTCGCCCGGCAAGTACCAGAACTCAACAAGTTGCTGGAACTGCGTGAAGCCTTAGTTGCGCTCAAAGGCCCGATGGGCAATGTCCCGGCCTTTCGCAAACACCTGCAAAACCTGCTGACCGATGAAAACGCCCGTCAACGCCTGGCCAGTGAACTGAACCTGGTGCTCGACGCGCCAAACAACTGATTTGAACGCCCTTCTCAACGGAGTACTCCCCATGCCTATGGAAAGCGCCGCCGCCCAAGTACGGGTGGCAGACGAACCCTCGTCGTTGCTTGACCAACTGCTGGCCAACACCACCATCCGCCCATCCCAGGAAGGCTACGCCGTTGCTCGCCAAGGCGTGGCCGCGTTCATCAGCGAAATCCTGCAAAGCGGCGATCACCAACAGCCGGTCAACAAGCACCGGGTCGACCAGATGATTGCCGAAATCGATCGCGCCTTGAGCAAGCAGATGGACGTGATCCTGCACCAGCCGCAGTTCCAGCAACTGGAGTCGGCGTGGCGCGGGTTGAAACTGTTGGTGGATCGCACGGATTTTCGCGAAAACATCAAGCTGGAAATGCTGCATGTCACAAAAGAAGAGTTGCTGGACGACTTCGACAACGCTGGCGATATCACTCGCAGTGGCCTGTACAAGCACGCCTACACCGCCGGTTACGGCCAGTTCGGTGGCGAGCCTATCGCGGCGATGATTGGCAATTACACCTTCGGCCCTTCGTCCCCGGATATGAAACTGCTGAGCTACGTCGCCTCAGTGGGTGCCATGGCCCATGCACCGTTCGTGATGGCTGCCGGCCCTGAGTTCTTCAACCTCAAGAGCTATCAGGATCTGCCGTCGCTCAAGGAAGTCAGCGATATCTTCGAGGGCCCCAGCCACACCAAATGGCGCAGCCTGCGTGAGATGGAAGACTCCAAATACATTGCCGCGACGCTGCCGCGCTTTTTGCTGCGCTCGCCTTACGATGGGCTGGAGAACCCGATTCGCAGCTTCAGCTACAACGAAACAGTGGATGGCAATCACGACAATTACCTGTGGGGCAACACCGCGTTCCTGATGGCTTCGCGCATCACCGACAGCTTTGCGCGCTACCGCTGGTGCCCGAATATCATCGGCCCGCAATCCGGCGGTGCAGTGGACGACCTGCCGGTGCACGTGTACGAATCCCTGGGCCAATTGCAGGCGAAAATCCCCACCGAGGTACTGATCTCCGACCGCAAGGAATTTGAACTGGCCGAAGCCGGGTTCATCCCGCTGACCATGCGCAAGGACAGCGACAACGCGGCGTTCTTCTCCGCCAACTCGGTACAAAAACCCAAGAACTTTCCCAAGACCCGCGAGGGCCAGGAAGCCCAGACCAACTACAAGCTCGGCACCCAGTTGCCGTACCTGTTTATCGTCAACCGCCTGGCCCACTACATCAAGGTGTTGCAACGCGAGCAGATCGGCAGCTGGAAAGAGCGCCAGGACCTGGAGCGCGAACTGAACACCTGGCTCAAGCAGTACATCGCCGACCAGGAAAACCCCTCCTCCGATGTACGCAGCCGTCGTCCATTACGTGCCGCGCAGATCGTTGTCCAGGACGTTGCTGGCGACCCGGGCTGGTACCAGGTGTCATTGGCGGTTCGCCCGCATTTCAAATACATGGGCGCCAACTTCGAGATCTCGCTGGTCGGCCGGCTGGACACTCAATAAATGGGCGGCGCCAGCCTGTTCGAGCGTCTGGAACCCGATGCATCGCGCTACCGCCCAGGCGAACAGGCGCGCCAGCACGTTGACGGGATCAAGCGCCACCTGGAGCAAGTACTCAACTCACGCCAGGGCTGCTCGCAAAGCAGTCCTGAGCTGGGTCTGCACGACTTCAATGGCGTTACCCAGACCAGCAGTGATTTGGTCGTGGCCATCAGCGCCGATATCCGGCGCTCGGTGGAGGCGTTTGAGCCGCGCATCAAGGTGACCGGCGTGCGTTATCAGCCCGACCCGGACCTGCCGCTGGAGCTCAATTTTCGGCTCGATTGCCAGGTGCGCGTCAACCACAAGGAAGAACAGGTGCAGATCGAGGTGGCCATGCATGGCCGCGACGGCTACACCCGGGTGAGATGAGGATGCGATGGACTTGAAACAACGCTTTGCCGAGGAGTTGCGCTACCTGCGCGAACTCGGTCGCGAGTTTGCCGAGGACAACCCGCAACTGGCGCAGTTTCTCGGCGATCAGGCCGGCGACCCGGACGTGGAGCGCCTGTTGGAGGGCTTTGCCTTCCTCACTGCCAAGCTGGGGTTGAAGATCGAAGATGATCTGCCGGAGCTGACCCATCCGCTGTTGCAGATGCTCTGGCCCAACTACCTTCGGCCGTTGCCCAGTGCGACCATCATCCGCTTTACACCCTTGCCCAATGCAATCAGCCAACGCCAGGTGATACCCAAGGGCACGCCGCTGTTCGCCAAACCGGTGAATGGCGTCTCCTGCGAGTTTCGCACCTGTACTGACGTCAACCTGTATCCGTTGGCCTTACAGGAAGTCAGCGACGCCCACAGCCGTGAGGCGTCGGTGATGCGTATCGACCTTAAGGTGTTGACCGAGCAACCGCTCACCAGCATGGCCTGCGATCGGCTGGAGTTTCATCTGGGCGGCGACCACACCACCGCGCTGACCTTGTACCTGTGGCTTGCCCACTACCTGGACAGCATCACGCTGCAGGTCAATGGCCAAAGCTATCGCCTGTCCGCGAAGGATATCGGCTTCCCAGGCTTCACCGCCGACGAGGCACTGCTGCCCTACCCGCGCAATGTGTTCGATGGCTACCGGATCTTGCAGGAATACTTTGTGTTCCCCCAGCGTTTCCACTTCTTCAGCCTGAACCGTCTGGCGCCTATTTGGCCAGATGCCAGCGCCAACAGTCTGCGTTTCGAGTTTCAGTTCAGCCGGCCCATGCCGCCGGACATCCGGCTGCGCACCAGCGACCTGCACTTGTACTGCGCGCCGGCGGTCAACCTGTTCCGCCACGATGCCAACCCTATCGCACTGGACGGGCACAGTCTGGAACGGCGTATCAGCCCCAGTGGCAACCGCCCCGATGTTTACGAAATTTTCAGTGTCGACCATGTGGCCGGTTGGGATGCCGCCGACAAGGAGCGCAAGGGCGATCCATTGCGGCGCTTTACCCCGTTCGAGTCGTTCCAGCATGAGATCGAACACGCGCGGGGCCGA
Source organism: Pseudomonas sp. MWU16-30323 (assembly GCF_020515595.1). Taxonomy (NCBI): domain Bacteria; kingdom Pseudomonadati; phylum Pseudomonadota; class Gammaproteobacteria; order Pseudomonadales; family Pseudomonadaceae; genus Pseudomonas; species Pseudomonas sp. MWU16-30323. Next base: position 12,060 of record NZ_JAIWYM010000033.1, on the reverse strand, counting down.
ACGGCGCTGTATTTCCGCACGCATATCGAGGAATCCCACGGGCGCGAGGGCTTGCGTCATCGCATCGCTTTTGTGCGCGGCGATGAGAGCCTGTACATCGGCGAGCATGAGGCGGCGTCCATCGAGTTGACATGCAGCAACCGCGACCTGCCGCAGTTGCTGGGCGTTGGGGATGTGTCGCTGTCCACTGAGGTGACGCCCTCGTTTGCCACCTACACCAACCTGATCGCCCCCACTCGTAGCTACAGGCCGGTGCTGGACAGCAGCCTGCACTGGACGCTGATTTCCAACCTGTCGCTGAACTACCTGTCGTTGCTATCGGCCGAGCCGCTCAAGGCGGTGATCCGCGCCTATGACTTCGCCGCCTTGCACGACCTGCAACAGGCCCGTGCCACCCGCAAACGCCTGAACGGTATCCACGAGGCCGTGACCACCCCCATCGACTGGCTGATGAAAGGCCAGCCGGTGCGCGGCTTGCAGACCCGCTTGCAGCTGGACCAGAACGCCTTTCTGTGCGAGGGCGAGCTGTACCTGTTCGGCAGTGTGCTTTCGCACTTCTTCGCCCTGTACGCGAGCATCAATTCCTTCCATCGCCTGGAAGTGATCAATACCACCAACAACGAGTGCTACGAATGGCCACTGTTGACCGGCAGACAACCCGTGATCTAGCCGACGTGCTGCTGGCTGACGCGCGGAACTACTCGTTTCACCGTCTGCTGGAGCATCTGCACGCTTTGCACGGCGATGACCTGGAAGCGCAGCCCTTGAGCTCGGCGGCGCGCCGCCGTGTACGTCTGCAAAGCCATGCGGGATTGGGCTTCCCGGCCTCCGACGTGGTGCTGGCCGCGCGCGTGGAAGAGGATCGCGAAGAGGTGCGCTATCGCTTGCAGACCAGCTTCTTTGGCCTGCACGGCGCCGACTCGCCGCTGCCCGGTTATTACCTGGATCGCCTGGCCTACGAACAGGCCCAGGAACGCGGGATTCGTCCGGCGTTCATGGACTTTTTCAATCATCGCTTGCTGACCCTGCTGCATCACAGTTGGCGCAAGTACCGCTACTACATCCGCTTTCAGCCAGAAGCCAGCGACCGGTTTTCGCGCTATGTGTTTTCCCTGATCGGGTTGAGCGACAACGAGCTGCGCGGCGCCACGCCGCTGCCCTGGGGGCGCCTGCTGAGCTTTGCCGGGTTGATCGCCAGCCGCAGCCGTTCGCCTTCGGTGGTGTCCGGCATTGTCGAACACTGCTTCGACCTGCACGGTGTGTACATCCGCGAATTCGAGGCGCGTTCGGTGAGTTTGCCGCAGCGTCAGCGCATGGCGTTGGGCAAGGCCAACGGCACCTTGGGCAGCGACTTTGTGGTGGGCGACCGCAGCAAGACCCGCGCCAGCAAGTTCACCCTGGTGATTCCCAACCTGACCCAGGCCCGCTTTCGGCAGTTTTTGCCCAGCGGCGAGCAGTTCGGAAGGCTGCGCCAATTGATGGACTTTCTGCTGCGTGACGTCACCGCCTACGACCTGGAATTAGGGCTGCGCGAAGAGGACGTGCCGCCGTTCAACCTGCAACGCGACAGCGGCACCCACCTGGGCTGGACCAGCTTTATCGAACATCAGGAACAACGCCATCCCGCCGTGGTGCGGATTCGGGGGCGTGCATGAAGCTGACCTTGGTTATCAACAATCCTGCGCAGTTGCTGCACGGGTATCTGCCCCTTCACCGGTTTGGCCCACAGGGTGGCAGCATCGGCAGTGCCGCAGCGGACTGGCGCCTGGAGGATCGCCACAACGGCGTGCAGCCCCACCACTGCGAAATCCGGGTTGTCGAAGGACGCTTTTGCGTGATCGATCGCAGTGGCAGCACCTACGCCAATGGCCATGATTTGCCGTTGGCTCGCCATGTTGCCGTGAGCCTGAACGATGGCGACCTGTTGCAGATTGGCGCGTATCGGGTCGCGGTGCAGCTGGGTGAGCACGCGCCAGGGCAGCGTTCGCTCGATGAGCTGTTCTGCGGTCATCCGCCAGGCATGCATGCCTGGCATTTGGAGGATGTGCCCAACCTGCCTGCGCCCGATCCGCGACCGGCTGCCTGCCCGGAGTTCGAGCGCCTGTGCCAGCCCGTGGACGTGGCGGAACAAGGTGATCCGCTGCGAGCGATGACTGCGGTGGCGCCACCAAAACCGCTGGCCGACAGTTGCGCGGCAGCCCCCAAGCGCACCGTCAGCCTGTTCAGCAGCCTGCGCTTGAGCATGTTGTTGCTGGCCTGCCTCACCCTGGGCGGCTGCACCCAGCTCGGCAAAATCGGCCAGGTGATCTGGGACCCATCGATCCCGGTCGGCGGCCCCGATGATCAACCCAGTCGCTACTCCCTGAGCCTGCACGCCAGCGATCACGTCAATCCGCGTCTGATCAGCACCGGCACCGCACCGGATGAAGAGGCGAGCCGCTCGCCCTACACCCTCAACGTTCAGGCGACCAGCCCGCAAGCACTGACCGACAAAGTGCAAACCCTGCTCAACCATCTTTATGAAAACGTACCGGCCCAGTCACCGCTGAACGTGGAGCCCGCGCCCGTAGAGCCGATGTCGCCCCTCGAAGACACGCTGCTGGGCGACTACGACGCCCAGGGTGTCAGCCTGACCACGCCCTGGGGCAACCCGACATTGCAGCATGTCGCCACGCCAATCGCCTTCAAGGTCTTGCAGCTGACCGACGACTCGCTGCTGGTCAACGCAAGTCCCCAGGCCATCGCCGAGGACCTGAAAAAGACCTTGGGCAGCACCTACATCCGCGCCGACGACTACCTGCTCCAACCCGGCCAATTCAAGTTCGTCGACCTGCGCGCCCTGGATGAAGACACCCGATTTATCGCGGTGATCGCCCACTACCACAGCGCCGATGTCGGCCAATGGAAACAGCAGCTACGGGTTGAGCCCAAGGGCCGGCAATACGCCGTGCTGGTGCAGTTGGACGCTTCGCAGGTCAGCCTCAAAGGGGAAACCCGATGACCTTATTTTCAGCCGCTTTTGAACAGAGTAATGACCGATGAGTTCACGCAATCCCGTCATCTGGCATGAAGGTTTGTTCGTCAAACCCCAGCATTTCCAGCAACAGGCCCGCGCGGCAGAAGCCGCCGTGCATCAACGTATACATGGCCTGAACGACGCCCTCTATGGCTTCAGCGAGCTGGTGTTGAACACCGAGTATTTGAGTTTCGGCAAGGTCGCCATTACCCAGGCGCGCGGGATCATGCCCGATGGCAGTGTCTTCGACATTCCTCATGATTTGGCACCCCCTGCACCTTTGGAAATCGCCGACAGCAATGCCGTCAACCAGATCGTCTATCTGGTCCTGCCGCTTCGTTCCAACGGCGCCCTCGAAGTGCGTTGGCCCGACCAATACGGCAACAGCCGCTACATCGCCCGCCGCGAGGAGATCCGCGATACCCACAGCGATGACGGCGACCAAGTGGGCATGGACCTGGCCGTTCCCAACCTGCAACTGATGCTCGAACGCAGCGACCGCAGCGCCTTCACCGGCATCGCTATCGGCAGGATCAAAGACAAACGTCCGGACGGCAGTTTGGTAATGGACGAACACTTCTACCCCACCAGCACGTCCCTGCAAGCGGTACCGGTATTACATCGCTATCTGGGTGAAGTGGCCGGGCTGATGCGCGAGCGGGCCAAGAACCTGGCGCAACGCATTGGCTCGCCGGGCCAGTCCGGAGTGGCCGATGTCACCGACTTCAACCTGCTGCAAACCCTCAACCGCTTATTCCCGTTGTTCCAGCACCTGGCCCGCCAACGCCAGGTCCACCCGGAACGGCTGTACCTCGCACTGGCCCAGGCCTGCGGCGAACTGGTGACCTTTACCGATGAAGGCCACCTGCCCCAGGAATACCCGGCCTACCAGCACGACAACCTGCGCGACTCCTTCCAGCTGCTGGAGCACACCCTGCGCCGTGCCCTGGGCACCGTGCTGCAACCGCGTGCGGTGTCACTGCCAATCGTCTTGCAGCAATACGGCGTACGCACTGCCGAGTTGAATGATAAACGGCTGCTGGACAACGCCGAGTTCATCCTGGCGGTACGGGCGGAATTGCCAGCGGAAACCTTGCGTCAGCAATTGCCAAGGCAGATCAAGATCAGTTCCACCGAAACACTGGAGCAACTGGTCAGCCTGCAACTGCCGGGCATCGCACTGATCCCGCTGCCGGTGGCGCCAAGGCACCTGCCGTTTCATGCCGGCTTCAGTTACTTCGAACTCGACCGCCATCACCCCTCCTGGCAAAGCCTGAGCAGTGGCAGCGGGTTTGGCTTCCATATCGCCGGCGAATTCCCGGAGCTGGAATTGCAGTTCTGGGCGATCAGGAGTGAAAAAGATGAGTGACATGAAGAACAGCGCCAACCCTGAGCCAGACGCCAACACACCCGTGTTTGATGAACTGGTGCAGCAGGCCAGAAGTCAGCCGGAACCGGCCGAACCCGCGCAGCCCAAACCAAAACCCGCCCCGCTACTCGCAGACCCCGAATTTGACATGCGCGGCCTGGCCTGGAACCCGCTGTGCGATGCCGCCACGCCCTTGATTGGCCTGGTGATCCGTCTGCGTCGGCTGGATAAGCATGACGATGTGCCCGCGCTGTACCGAAGCGTCAGCAACCAGATCACCACGATCATGGAGGAAGTCAGTCACCTCGACTACGACGCCGGCATGCTCAAGGCCTACTCCTACAGCCTGTGTCTGCTGCTGGACGAGGTGGTCATGGCCACCACCTGGGGCAGGCTCTCCAGTTGGAGTGAACGCTCATTGCTCAGCCAGTTCCATGGGGAAACCCGAGGCGGTGAGCGGTTCTTCACCGTCATGAACAACATGATCCCCGAAGCGGCCCGCTACCAACATGTGCTGGAGTTCATGTACCAGTGCCTGATCTCCGGCCTCAAGGGCAAATACGGCGCCCATGCCAAAGGCGATGACGAAATACAGAAGATCATCAACCAACTGCATGGCCTGCTGCGCCCACTACGGGGTGAAACACCCAAACGCCTGACCAACCCGTTGGCCAACGTCGCGCCGCGTCACTATCGGATCAAGCGCGCCTGGCCATTGTGGACGCCGTGGGCTCTTGCCACCGTCGTGCTAACGGTCGCCTACACGATCTACTCGATCCGCCTGAACGCCATCACTCAAGAAGTGCTGGTGTCTCTGGAGCGCATTCTCAACCTGTAACCGATTTTCAACGTGCTCACCCCGAGCGCCTGCAAAGCCATGGCCTTTTTGGCCAGAACCCGCGACCTCACGGGGTCGTTCATTTGATCGCGACAAGGAGCTTGTCATGCCAACACCCGCGTATATCAGCATCCACGGCAAAAACCAGGGCCATATTACCAAGGGCGCGTTCACCGCAGATTCGGTGGGCAACGTTTATGTAGAAGGCCACGAAGACGAAATCCTGGCCCAGGAAATCGACCATCAGATCGCCGCGCCTACCGACCCGCAAAGCGGCCAGCCTGCCGGCCAGCGCGTGCATAAGCCGCTGATCTTTACCAGCGCCCTGAGCAAAGCCTCGCCCATGCTTTACCAGGCTTTAGCCACCGGCGAAATGCTGCCCACCGTCGAGGTCAAGTGGTTCCGCACCTCGGGCGACGGCAAGCAGGAGCACTTCTTCACCACCAAGCTCGAAGACGCCACCGTCGTCGACATTCACACCGTACTGCCCCACGCGCAAAACAGTGACAACGAAAACTACACCCAACTGATCAAGACCAGCCTGGCCTATCGCAAGGTCAGTTGGACCCACGTGGTGGCCGGTACCGAAGCCTCGGATGACTGGCGCAAACCGGCTTAATCGCCAACCGGCACGTTCCGCCGCTCAGGCGGCGGAATGTTCACTGAATCGATGCTTATCCGTTGGCTGAACCGCTGCGTGGCGGCTCACAGCAACGACGAAGGCAATGGCAACTCATAAGACTTCTTAACCGTCCTGACCACCAAAGTAGACGAATAAGTACGAATCGGAATATCCCGGTAAATGTCTAAAAACCGATAGATATAATCAGTGTATTCAGTGGCATCCCGAAACTTCGCCACCATCACAAAATCAAACTCCCCGGTCAGCAAATAACAGTCCTGAATCTCCGGATGGTTCGCCAGGATATGCTGCATCTTGCGGTCGATATCATTGCTGTCCCTATCAAGCTTGATCAAAAAGAACGCCGTGACCTGAATCCCAAGCTTGCGCTCATCCAGCACCGCCACCTTCGCCTTGATAATCCCGACACTCTCCAACCGCCTGATACGCCGGTAACAACTGGTCGAAGACAGCCCGACACTGTCACTCAACAACTCCAGACTCTGACTGCAATCCCTTTGCAACTTCCCCAGAATCTTCAAATCCATGGCATCTGTCATTTTTTCCATATCTTCCTTGAAAAAACTGCAATGAATCCACCGTAAACACCCACCATTTTGCAGAAATCCTGCGCGGTGGCGCACTAACATCAATCCAGCTTAGCAGCCCAGCCAAATCAGGCACTGGGGCGGCATGAGAGGGATCTTATGATAGTCGCGAAACCGACATGGGCCACCGATATCCACGGCCTCTTCAGCGCCCCCTACTGGATACCGCCCGCTCAACGCGCCGCCGTCGCCGCCTCCTGGGTGGGCTGCATGAACGCCTACTTCGTGTTCCTCGAAGACCCCGCCTCGGTCAAGACCTGGTCCGAAACCATCTACCAGCACCTGGCCTCCCGCAGCATGCCGCTGACCCTCGACCAGCAACAGTTCTGGCCCATCGATGCCCTGGAAACCTTCCGGTTGTGGGTCAACCAGGGCTGGCGCCTGACCCCCAGTTCACCGTTCGATATCGCCGAGCGCATTCCCCCACCCGACCTGCCCCACCCGGTGAAACGGGTGCGTCAGGACATTCGCGCCCTGACACAGGAACAACTGAACCTGTACCGCTCACGCCTGGATGACGTAATGCAGGTAGCCGACCCCGACAGCGGCTCGCCCTGGCAGCGCTACGCGTATATCCATACCAACTGGTGCCTGCATTACCAGGAAGCGTTTGCCCTGTGGCACCGGGCCTATCTGCTGTACCTCGAAGCACTGATCGACTGCCCGATTCCCTATTGGGACTGGATGGCCGCAGACGCCAGTGTCGACGGCAGCCCCCAGGCCGGTTTGCCCCAGGCGTTTCTCGATGAAACCTACGTGCACCCGCACAGTGGTGAGGTCCGGCCGAACCCGCTGCGCTATGCGGCGGCCAAGGACGGCAGCTCGAAGGTGTGTGCCAGGGGTGATGTCAACGGCGTGGACTGCCGCTTCGTGCAGCGCAACCCGCTGTTTTATACCCAGGGCGAGCCGTTCCGGCGCGAACGCACCGAGTTGTATGCCATGAGCCGGATTTTCCAGCAGCAGGTGGTCGATGCGCTGAAGTTCACCTCGTTCAGCCAGCCCCAAGGCGTACCGGGTTATCCATGGGCGAATATTCCAGTGTTTGACCCGCCGCAAAAAGATGACCTGTACCCCAACCGTGCCCTGAATTTCGACGGGCTCTACGAGCAGCCCCACGACAACTATCACGGCTGGATCGGCGGTGACATGGCCGACAACGCCTACACCGCATTCGACCCGGTGTTCAGTTCCTACCACGCCAATATCGACCGGATGCTGGAGGTCTGGATCCGGGCCAACCCGGCGGCGCAGTACACCACCCAATGCCTGCTCCAGCCGTTCGCCGGGAGTGAGGCCAGCACCGTGACCTTCACCAGCGCCGATGCCTGGCGCTACACCACCCTCGGTGACATGGCCCAGGACAGCCGGCATATCGGCTACGACTACGGCACACCCGTGGCCCCGCAGTTTGGCGCAACCAAGGCAGCTGCAAAGGCGTGCTGCCAACACAGTTCGGCCCCCGCCCCGGCCACCCGCAACGCGACCGGGCTCGGGCCGTGGGTGGTGTTCGACCATGTGCGCTGCACCCACGACACCTACCTGATCGACGTATTCCTCAACCAGCCCGACGCCACGCCGCAGCAGGTGAGTGCCGACAACCCGCACTATGTGGGGCGTTTCAGTCGCATCGGCATGGGCCTGGTGGATGACAAGGGCCGCTGCATCACCCACGGCGTGTCCCGCGCGCTGAATGCCGCGCGTAATGCCAGCGCGCTGAACCTTCGCCCCACTGACGCCACGCAGTTATCCGTGGTGGTGACCCATCTCGATAGTGCCCGGGTGTTGACGCCGCAAGAGTACGCGCCGCTGCCAGGCTTTATCGCCCAACTGGTGTGGGACGACCCGCGCCAGGCCATCACCGGCCCTGCCCCCAGTGCCGGTTGCTGCTCTGCTTCCACCCACACAACACCTGGAGAATCGCCATGAGCACACCCTTCAAACAATTCACCTCTCCCGCCGGGCAAGCACCCAAGGACTACAACAAGCTGGGCCTGGAGAACCAGCTGCCGCAATTTGAAACCGACTGGAACAACGACCTCACCGGCTGGACCCAGTCCGCAATCATCGGCAACCCGTGGTCGGGCCTCAATGACGCACCGCGCTCGGGCTATTACAACCCGCTGGTGGAAGGCTACGGCCCCAGCACGCCGCCGGCGATTACCTGGGCGCCCTTCCCCAATCGGCTGTGGACGTTCTTCTACAACAACGGCACGGCGGTGATTCCGCAACTGGGCGGCAAGGCCATGTCCATGCAACAGGTGATGGAGCTGACCGACAACGGCCAGATTACGATCAACAACACCCTGTACATGCTCTACGACCCGAACAAGCAAGGCACCCTGCTGCAACTGCCCGTCACCCGCTGCCCGACCATCGACTGGCAAGGCAAGTACAAGGATTTCTCGCCCTCGGGGCCCCGTGGCTGGCTTGACGAATACTGCGAGTGGTCCATCGTGCGTGACGCCAATGGCAACATGCGCAAGATCACCTTCACCTGCGAAAACCCGGCGTATTTCCTGGCCATGTGGCGCATTGATCCAAATGCGGTGCTGGGCCTGTACCGCGACTACATCGACCCGCAGGTGCAACTCGAAGACCTGTACTTGCGCTACACCGCCGACTGCCCGACTGGCAAAGCCGGCGACCCGGTCATCGACCCTACCACCGGCCAGCCGGCCTACGACACGGTCAACAAATGGAACGCCGGCACCGCCTGCGTACCCGGCCAATACGGCGGGGCGATGCACCTGACCTCCGGCCCCAACACCTTGAGCGCCGAGGTGTACCTGGCCGCCGCAGCGACCATCCTGCGCCCACTGGCCAGCAGCCAGAATTCCCAGGCATTGATCTGCTGCGCGCAATACGGGCAGAACTACCGCAACTCTGACCCGCATATCGGTTTCTCGGCCAACAGCGTGGCGGTGAATAACCGGCTGTCCCTGACCAACCCCATCGGCCTTTACCTGCAACAACCCACCGATTTCTCGGCGTGGAAAGGCCCTCAAGGCCAGGACGTCAGCCAATACTGGAAAATCACCCGTGGCACCGCCAAGTCCGCCGCCAACGGCTCCGACCAGATTCTGCAAGCGGTGTTTGAAGTGCCGGTCAGCGCCGGGTTTTCGATCAACGACATCACCATCAGTGGCCAGCCGATCGACTATGTGTGGGTGATTGCCCAGCAGTTGCTGGTGGGCCTGAGTGTGACAACCACGCCCATCAGCCCGACGCCGGATTCCTGCCCCTGCGTGACGGATCGGGTCAACGGCGTGCAACCCTGGCCGGTGCAACTGCTGCCCCTGGATCTGTTCTACGGGCAGTCGCCTACCGACCTGCCGGCCTGGCTGGCACCCGGCACCAGCGGGCAGTTCGCCCTGGTGGTGCAAGGCGCCGACCTCAAGACCACCGCCGAGACGGCGCGGGTGCAGTTTTCCAATCCTGGCGTGACGGCGCAAGTCACCCAGTTCCTGCCGGATGCCTCCGCCATCCCAGGGCAAACCAACTCCGGTGGCACTCAGGGCTACCTGCTGACCATCACCGTAAGCCCCACTGCCGCTCCGGGACTGGTGACGGTGCGCGCGCTCAACCCGGGCGAAGCCGATAACCCCAGCGCGACGGAACATCCATGGGAATCCGGATTGGCGCTGGTGCCTGGCGCCTGACTGATACGGCCCATCCGCCGCACCCAGCCAGGGTGCGGCTTTACCTGCTTGCAAGGAGCGCGATGATGTCCAGGTTACGCTTAAGTGTTTTATCGCTGCTGACCAGTGTGGTGCTGAGCCTGTTCGCCATGCAGGCCGCCTACGCATCCCCCACTTCCGACGCCGACGCTTGCGTGCAACAACAGTTGGTGTTCAACCCGAAAAGCGGCGGGTTCCTGCCGATCAACAACTTCAACGCCACCGGCCAGAGCTTTATGAATTGCTTTGGCTGGCAGTTGTTCATTGCCCTGAACTGGCCGGTGAATCCCGGTTGGCCAGCCACGCCCGCCCTCGCGGGTGAGCCGGACATGAACAGTACCCTGGCGCAATTCGGTGTGCCGCCCGCCTCCGGGCAGCCAATGAGCGTCGCGCCGGTATGGGCCAGCTACAAGGACGCCAACGATATCTTCCTGCCCGGCGCCCCCGCGCCCACCGGCTGGGGCGTGCAAACCCTGGTGCCGTCCAATTGCAGCACCCAGGGCAGCCTCAGGGCGATGTCGGTGGGGGCGCGCAAGTTCATGACCGCCACCTCCGAAAGCGCGATCAACGCCCGCCATGGTTTTCACCTGTCCAGCGGCACCTTGGCCTCGATTCCAGACCCGATCATGGAAGCCTCCGGCGGCTGGCTGACGGACCAGTCGCAGAACCTGGTGTTTTTTGAACGCAAGGTGGGCAAGGCCGAGTTCGACTACATCGTCAGCAAAGGGCTGTACGACGCAGCCAATCAGCTGAAAGTCGCGCAGAACCTCGACAACCAGAACCCGGGCGGGCTGTCCTTGCCCATCGGTGAGCCCATGCGCTCGCTGCCGCCCAACCCGGTGCCGCAGGAGCAACTGGGAGCCCTGGAGGTCAAGGCGGCGTGGCGGATCCTCACCGGCAAACCCGAGCTCTACGGGCGTTACCTGACCACCGTCGCCTGGCTCAAAAACCCGGCCACCTTGCAGTGCACCCAGCAAGTGGTGGGCCTGGTGGGCCTGCATATCATCAACAAGACCCAAGCCTCGCCCAACTTCATCTGGACCACCTTCGAGCAGGTGGACAACGTGCCGGAACCCAACCAGGTGCCGCCACAACAGACGCCGCCCGACAGCTTTGCCTTCAACAACCCGAACTGCGGCACCGGCCCCGAATGCACGCCGAACGTGGCGCGTATCCAGTGCAAACAGCACCATCCCGACCGCGACTGCACCGAGCCGTTTCCACGGGACCAACCCGTGCAGACCACCCGCGAACATCCGCTGCCCACTGAACTGCAGGCGCTTAACGGCGCGGTGCAGGCCAACTTCGCCCAGCAGAGCCAGGGCAAGTCGGTGTTCCAGTACTACAAACTGGTCAACGTACTCTGGACCCTCACTCCCAACCCGCCCACCCAGCCGGAACCGGGTGTCAGTGCGCAAGTGCCGCTGTCCTACGGGCCGTTTATCAGCCAGGGCAACGTACCGGTGGCCAACACCACCCTGGAGACCTACGTCCAGAGCGATAACTGCAATGCCTGTCATCAGTACGCAACCATCGCCGGCAGCTCCACCCTGGCTTCGGACTTTTCGTTCCTGTTCAACAGCGCCGACTCGGCCAGCAAGAAAAGCCTGGTCAAGCGCGTGAAAGCCTTCCAGACCCTCAAGGACACCTCACCCTAGACCCGACTGTTCAAGGCCATTGCTCAAGGCTTCTCGGTACTGTAAGGCCTTGAGCATCTGGTCCTTGGGCTAGCGCCTGCGGGTTAAAAGAGGCTTCCCTTATCAAGTCACGCCCGAAATGTCCGACAGACTCCCACATCCACGCGGTAAGACCGCTCTCGATTTCCTCTTCCCTATTGAAGCTCCAGATCACACCTTCCTAGGATTGCGCCTTCGAAAAACGGCGCTGGTCAGTTGACACCGGCCAATCACAAGGAAGTTCCATGCCCCGC
>NZ_JAIWYM010000032.1:0-63682 GCF_020515595.1 Pseudomonas sp. MWU16-30323 | reverse complement strand
CAAGAGCGTTTTGGTTACTTTTGCGCTTTTCAAAAGTGACCCGCTGTAAGAGCGGAACCAATAGCGGCCATCACCGCAGAAACGGATATGCCCCCCATTCATCGCGCCCACCGCGGCTTGCGCTTCTGCACAAAAGCCTGAGTTCCCTCAATCCCTTCCTCGCCACAAACCGCCTCGGCAAACCATTCAGCCGCCTGATCCAGCAGCGGCCCCAAAGCCTGCTCACCGCTGGCCAAGACCAACGCCTTGGTCCGCGCATTAGCCCCCGGAGCACAGCGCAAAACCTGCCCCAACACCTCATCCACGCGCTCCGCCAACGCCTGGGGATCGTGCTCCACAAAATGCACCAACCCCAACCGCAGCGCCTCAACCCCATCAAACCGCGCCGCCGTCAAAGCCAACCGCCGCGCCTGGGTCAACCCGATACGCTTCACCACAAACGGCGCAATCTGCGCCGGCAACAACCCAAGGCTGGTCTCCGGCAACCCAAACTGCGCCTGATGATCCGCAATCGCCACATCACTGACACACACCAACCCAAACCCACCACCCAGCACGGCACCCTGGAGCACCACAATCACCACCTGCGGCAGCGCCTCAACCTCCTGCAACAACGTGCCAAACGCCCGGTTCAACGCCTGCAACCCGCCCGTGGCCCCCGCGCGAGCCATGTCTTTCACATCCCCACCGGCCGAAAAATGCCCACCGGCGCCACTGATAACCACCGCCCGCAAGGCTTTATCCCCGGCCACACCGGCGAGTACCGAACGCAATTCGGTCACCATCTCAAGGCTCATGGCATTGCGGCTTTCCGGTCGATTGAGCGTCACATGCAACACCCCGTTATGCGGCTCCAGCAACAAGGTATTCACGACTTTTTCCCCGGCAAGGTGCCCATCAATTTGCAGATGATCCCCAGCATGATCTCGTCCGCCCCACCGCCAATCGACACCAGCCGCACATCCCGATAAGCCCGGGCCACCGGGTTGTCCCACATGAATCCCATGCCGCCCCAATATTGCAGGCAACTGTCACTCACTTCCCGCCCCAGACGCCCGGCCTTGAGCTTGGCCATCGAGGCCAGGCGCGTTACGTCCTGGCCCTTGATGTATTGCTCGGTGGCCTGGTACACCAGCGCCCGCAGGCATTCGATTTCGGTGGACAGCTCGGCCAGGCGGAAGTGGATCACCTGGTTGTCGATCAACGCCTTGCCGAAGGTCTTGCGCTCTTTGCAGTACTCGATGGTGCTGTCGATGCAGTACTCCAGCCCCTTGACCATATTGGCCGCGCCGAACAGACGTTCTTCCTGGAACTGCAGCATCTGCATCATGAACCCCGCGCCTTCATGGCCGATGCGGTTGCGCTGGGGGATGCGCACGTCGTCGAAAAACACCTGGGCGGTTTCCGAGCTGTGCATGCCGAGCTTTTCCAGGGGCGGGCTGACGCTGATGCCGGGGGTGTTCATGGGCACCATGATCAGCGACTTGTTGATGTGTGGCTTGTCGTCCGAGGTGTTGGCCAGCAGGCAGATAAAGTCGGCGCTCGGGGAGTTGGTGATCCACATCTTGCTGCCGTTGATCACATAGTCGGTGCCGTCCTTGCGGGCATGGGTTTTCAGCCCGGCCACGTCGGAGCCGGCGCCGGTTTCCGAGACGCCGATGCAGCCCACCTGCTCGCCGCTGATGGCCGGGCGCAGGAACTCCTCCCGTAGCTCATCGGAGCCGAAGCGGGCCAGGGCCGGGGTGCACATGTCGGTTTGCACGCCGATGGACATCGGGATGCCGCCGCAGCGGATGCTGCCGAATTCTTCGGCGGCGACGATGGAGTAGCTGTAGTCGAGGCCCATGCCGCCGAATTTTTCCGGTTTGGAGATGCCCAGCAAACCGAGGTCGCCGGCCTTGCGGAAGATCTCGTGGATCGGGAAGCGCCCGGCCTTTTCCCACTCATCTACATGCGGGTTGATCTCGCGCTCGACAAAGCCACGGACGGTGCGGCGCAGTGCTTCGTGTTCCTGGGTGAAGATCATTTTTATTGTGCTCCCTATGGGGACGCGGAGCGTCCCGGGCTGCATTCCCACGCGGGGCGTGGGAACGATCATCAAAACCGCGCTGCACCAAAGCTGTTGGGCTGTAGTTGCCGCACTTCGGCCTCGTGGCAGATGTCCAGCAGAAACCCGAGCAAGGTCCGTGTATCACGTGGATCAATCAGCCCGTCGTCCCACAGGTTTGCGCTGCCGTAGAGGGCGGTGGACTGGCTGTCGAGTTTCTGTGCGGTGACCTGTTCGAGCATGTCGAGCACCTTGGGGTCGGGCACCAGGCCGTCTTTCAGTTGCTTGGCTTCGGTGACGATTCGCAGCACCTTGCCGGCCTGGGCACCACCCATCACGGCGGTGCGGCTGTTGGGCCAGGCGAAGATGAAGCGCGGGTCGAGACCACGGCCGCACATTGCGTAGTTGCCGGCGCCATAGGAGCCGCCGACGACGATGGTCAACTTCGGCACCCGGGCATTGGCCACCGCCTGGATCATCTTCGCGCCGTGCTTGATCACGCCTTGCTGTTCCGACTCGGTGCCCACCATGAAACCGGTGGTGTTGTGGAAGAACAGCAGCGGTGTCTGGCTTTGGTCGCACAGCTGGATAAATTGTGCGGCCTTGCTCGCGCCCTTCGGCGTGATCGGCCCGTTGTTGCCGATAAAACCGCAGGCGCGGCCCTGGATATGCAAGTGGCCGCAGACGGTGTGCGGGTCGAACTCGCCCTTGAACTCGAGGAAGTTGGAACCATCTGCCAGTCGCGCGAGAATTTCGCGCACGTCGTAGGGCTTTTTCGGATCGTCCGGGATCAGCCCCAACAGCTCTTCAATCGGGTACAACGGCTCGCTATAAGCGCGCTTTGGCACAGGCGGCAAGCGGTCATTCCACGGCAACAGGCTGACAATTTCGCGCACGATGCGTACGCCGTCAGCGTCGTTCTCCGCCAGGTATTCGGCGGTGCCGGCGGTTTGCGCGTGCATCTGCGCGCCACCCAGTTCTTCATCGGTGGCGACTTCGCCGGTAGCCGCCTTGAGCAGCGGCGGGCCGGCCAAAAACAGCTTGGCCTTGCCGCGCACCACCACCACGTAATCCGACAGCCCCGGCTGATAGGCGCCGCCCGCTGTGGCCGAGCCATGCACCACGGTGATCTGCGGCAAGCCCATGGCCGACATCCGCGCCTGGTTGGCAAAGCTGCGTGCGCCTTCGACGAAAATCTCCGCCGCGTAGTTGAGGTTGGCGCCGCCGCTTTCTGCGAGCGTCACCACCGGCAGTTTGTTTTCCATGGCGATCTGTTGCAGGCGCAGGGATTTTTTCAGGCCCGAGGGGGAAATGGTTCCGCCCTTGATCGCGCTGTTGTTGGCCACCACCAGCATGCGCACGCCGCTGACGTAGCCGATACCGGCGATCAACCCGCCGCCGGCGGCGCTGCCGTCCTTGTCGTCGTGCAGTTTGTAGCCGGCCAGGCTCGCCAGTTCGAGGAACGGCGCGCCAGGGTCCAGCAGCAAATTCAGGCGTTCCCGTGGCAGCAGTTGCCCGCGCTTGTCGAACTTGGCCTTGGCTTCGGCGGCCTTGCTCAGCAGGTTTTGCTCCAGCTGACGCAGTTGATTGACGCCTGTGAGCATCGCCTCGCGGTTCTGCGCGAATTGCGGGCTGTGAGCGTCGAGTTGCGAGTCGATCACTGGCATGGATTATTTCTCCTCCTTGAGCACGTCCGGCCAATAAGCCCGGTGGAAACCATTAAAGGACACGCTCGGCGGTTGTGCCTTGTGCAGCGGCCAGGCGCGGCTGCCCAGGCTGGCGGCGCCGTCGATGCGCAAGGTGCTGCCGCTGACGAACGCGGCGGCGGGGCTGAGCAAGAACACAATCGCCGCGCTGACTTCCGATTCGGTGCCGATGCGCTTGAGCGGTACATGCTCGCGCAAGGTCGGGATCACCGCCTTGAACGCGCCTTCGTAAGTGTCCATGCCACTCGATGCAATCCAGCCCGGCGCCACGGCGTTCACCCGCACCCCGGCGTAACCCCATTCAAAGGCGGCGGTCTTGGTGAAGTTGTCCATGCCCGACCGCGCCGCGCCGGAGTGGCCCATGCCTGGCATACCGCCCCACATGTCGGCGAGCATGTTGACGATGGCTCCGCCGTGCTTGCTCATGCACTGGTTGAACACTTCCCGGGCCATCAGGAAACCGCCCACCAGGTTGGTGCGCAGCACGGTTTCGAAACCCTTCTGGTTGATCGACGCGAGTGGCGAGGGGTACTGGCCGCCGGCGTTGTTCACCAGGCCATGAATCGGGCCGTGCTCCTGGAGGATCTGGCTGACCAGCGCCTTGACCGCTTCTTCATCACGAATATCGCAGGTTTGCCAACTGGCGCGGCCGCCGTCTTCGATAATCTCTGCCGCCACCGCTTGTAGTTTTTCCGGCTTGCGCCCCACCAGAATCACATGGGCGCCGAGGGCCGCCAGCTCGTGGGCGGTGCAGCGGCCAATGCCACTGCCGCCGCCGGTAACGATGATGGTCTGCCCCTGGAACAAGTCGGCTTTGAAGATCGAGTCGAAGGCCACGGCGTGAGTCCTTAATTGAATTGATCGGCAATGTGTTGTGGCACGGCAATCGGGATTTCCAGCAGTTGTTGGGCGAAGGCCTTGCCTTGGGGGTCGATGCGCAGGCTGGCAATCCCGCCGCCGCCCAGGGCGTTTTCCAGCAGGAAGTTCAGGCTGTGGCTGCCGGGTAAGTACCAGCGTTCGACACGGCCGTGGATCGGGTCGAGCACGTGGCTCATCCAGTCGACGATCACCTCGGGGGTCAAGGCTTCGGCGATCCACGGCAGGTATTCGGGCTCGCGGGCGATCACCCCGATGTTGCTGTGGTTGCCCTTGTCGCCGGAGCGGGCCACGGCCAGCTTGACCAGCGGCACGTTGGCGTCGGCACGGCCTTGGGGTTTGGGCGGATCACTCCGCTCGATTGAAGTGTTCAAGGGTTCGGCGACAGGCAGTTCGCAGGCATGCCGTTCGCCAAGAAAGTCGACCTGCAACTGGCAGGCGCTTTTATCGATCAGGAACGAAAATAGCCGAATCAGCGGGTACACCGTGGGTCGCCCACCGACGATTCCGGTGAGCCCCGGGGCCATGCCGGTGGCGGCCTGGGCAATTTCCCGGGCGAACAGCACCAGCGCCTGTTTGCTGGGATGACGCACCGCCAGTTTCACCACCACTTCGCGGCAGTCCTGGCGGTGGGCGTGGGGGCCGTAGGTGGCTTCGCTGCCCAGCAGTTCGATGTTGACGTCGGTGTAGGGCGCCCAGCCGCGCTGGCTGAACAGCTCTGAGGTCTTGTTGATGATCGCCTGGCTGACCCGCTCGGCCTTGGCTACCGCGTCGATCCCGGCAATCAGGCAACTGGCGGTGCAGCGAAAGCCGTCCGGGTAGGTGGCGCTGACCTTGTACTGGTCGGTGGGCGGCAGGCCTTTGGCGCCGTGCAGGTGCACGCGGTTTTTGCCTTGTTGCTGGAGCTTTACGTGGCTGAAGTCGCAGATCACATCGGGCAACAGGTAGGCGCGCGGGTCGCCGATTTCATACAGCAGTTGCTCGGCGACGCTCAGTTCGCTGATCAGCCCGCCGGTGCCCTCGACCTTGCTGACGGTGAACTGGCCGTCGGCGCTGACCTCCACAATCGGGAAACCGATATGTTCGTAGTCCGGCACCTCCCGCCAATCGGTGAAGTTGCCGCCGGTGCACTGGGCGCCACATTCGATGATATGCCCGGCCAGTGCCGCCTGGGCCAGGCGGTCGTAGTCCTGCCAGGACCAGTCGAATTCATGCACCAGTGCCGCGCTGACCACCGCGCTGTCCACCACGCGGCCGGTAATGACGATATCGGCGCCCAGCTTCAGCGCCTGCACGATGCCGGGCGCGCCGAGGTAGGCGTTGGTGGACACGCACATCGCCGGCAAAGGCGCGCCGTTGAACATGTCGGTGATGCCACGCAGTTGCTTGAACTGCGGTTGCAGGTCATCCCCCAGCAGCACGGCGATCTTCAACGGGATTTGCGCCCGGTCGCAGGCCGCCTGCAACGCGGCGGCGCAGGCCTGGGGGTTGATCCCGCCGGCATTGCTGATCACACGGATGCCCTGGCGCTGGATATCCGCCAGCAGTGGCGTCAGCACCTCGACGAAATCCGTGGCATAGCCAGCCTGGGGATCCTTCATCCGTGCCCCGGCGAGGATCGACAGGGTGACTTCCGCCAGGTAGTCGAACACCAGGTAATCCAGCGCGCCGCCTTCTACCAACTGCGCAGCGGCGGTGCAGGTGTCGCCCCAGAAGGCGCTGGCGCAGCCGATGCGTACCGTCTTGTTCATGGGGCGTCCTTCCTCTGGTTTGCTGACACCAACACTACCAAGCAAGCGCTTGGTTTGTAAACTCTGGTCACAACTTTGCCCCAAGCGCTTGCTTGGTTGGCTGCCACGGCCTAAATTGCCGCCCAAGACGTAACCAGAAGTTAAGGAGAGCAGCATGGATGAGCAAAAAGCCCTGCGGGTGATGCGCACCATGGTCGACGCCGGCCAATTGACCGACCCCGACAGTGCCCGTGGCAAGCTGCTGCAAACCGCGGCCCACCTGTTTCGCAACAAGGGCTTTGAGCGCACCACAGTGCGTGACCTGGCCGGCGCGGTCGGGATCCAGTCCGGCAGCATCTTTCATCACTTCAAGAGCAAGGACGAAATCCTGCGGGCGGTGATGGAGGAAACCATCCACTACAACACCGCCCTGATGCGCGCTTCCCTGGCCGAGGCGACCAACGTGCGCGAGCGGGTGTTGGCGCTGATTCGCTGCGAATTGCAGTCGATCATGGGCGGCAGCGGCGAGGCCATGGCGGTGCTGGTGTATGAATGGCGTTCGTTGTCGGCCGAGGGCCAGGCCCAAGTGCTGGCCTTGCGGGATATTTACGAAGACATCTGGTTGCAGGTGCTGGGGGAGGCCAAGGAGGCCGGTTATATCAAGGGCGATGTATTTATCACCCGGCGCTTCCTGACCGGCGCATTATCCTGGACCACCACCTGGTTTCGTGCCCAGGGCAGCATGACCCTGGAGCAACTGGCCGATGAAGCGTTGCTGATGGTTTTGAAAGCTGACTAGTTCGTTCGCGCAAGCTATTAATTGTGTGGCAGAAAGTTGTCTCGCTAGACAAAAACGCCTAGCTTAGCGGGATCAAAGTTTTCGACGGTGTGTGCCTTGATGTTTTCGCCCTGGCGATTGGCTGCAGGACTCTCAATATTGGCACTTGGCGCACTGTGGCTGATGCCGGCTTCGGCCGCCCAATTGGTGAGGGTCGGTGCTGCGCATTTTCCGCCGTACACGGTGCGCCCGGAGCAGGGCGCCGACACCGGGTTGCTGCCGCAGCTGGTGGAAGCCTTGAATGCCCTGCAAACCGATTACCAGTTTGTGCTGGTGCCCACCTCGATCCCCCGGCGTTTTCGCGACTTCCAGCAGGGCCGGGTGGATATGGCGATCTTCGAAAATCCGAACTGGGGTTGGCAGGATATTCCCCATACGGCAGTCGACATGGGCCTGGAAGACGCCGAAATCTTCGTCGCCCAGCGTGAGCCTGGCCGCGACCAAGGGTATTTCACCGACCTGACCGGCAAGCGGCTGGCGGTATTCAGCGGCTATCACTACGCATTCGCCCACTTCAACCCCGACCCCAAGTACCTGGTGGAGCACTTCAACGCCACCTTGACCTATTCCCACGACAGCAACCTGCTGATGGTCGCCCGCGGCCGCGCCGACATCGCCCTGGTGACGCGTTCCTACCTCAGTGATTTTTTGGCGCGCAATGCCGACACGGCGGGGCAGTTCCTGGTGTCCGAGCGAATTGACCAGGTGTACCACCACTACGCGTTGCTGCGGCCCAAGGCGCCGATCACCGGGCCGGCGTTCGCCGGGCTGCTCAAGCAACTGCGGGACAATGGCCAGTTGCTGAAGATCTTCGAGCCTTACCGCATCGATGTGATGCCGGTGCCGTGATCGTCTAAATTTTTGCTCTTGGCTCACGTCACTTGTTGAACTGTCGACGATTCGTGAGCCCATCCCATGTCCCATCTGAATGACCTGTCTTCCCTGCCGTTGCCGGCGGGGCCTGCCCTGAATGCTGATGAAACTGACAGTCGCCTGAGCCTGACCCTTGAGGGGCAGCCGCTGATTCGCTTGCGCCTTGAGCGTGGCGATGAACTGCAGGTGCATTTGCAGGAGCCCGCCAGTGTGCCGGCTGCCCGGGCGTTGTGGGCGGCGTGTTATTGGCTGTTTGCCAGGGCGCCTGGGCGTCAGCGACTGGTCTGGCGTCTTGAGCATGCGCCGGAGGATGCGTTGCGCAGTGGGTTGCTGGTGGCGACCGAGGTTGCCGGGCAGTTTCATTGCGAGCGCACGTTGTTCTGGCAATTGCCGCAGCCGTGGTTGGGGCAGTCGGTGACCGGGACTTATCCGCAGCAGATGATCATCAGTGGGGGCAAGCGTCATCCCGCTCGAGCGCCGAAGCCGCGGGGTGAGGTTTATCGGCGCTTTGATGCGCGGTTGGGGGCCTGGATTTCACTGCGCACGGTTGAGATTGATGTTGATCTGGCGCGATTCAATCGTTGGCAGAACAGTGTGCGGGTGGCGAGTTTCTGGGAGGAAAGTGGCAGCCTGGAGCAGCATCGGGAGTATCTGGACAAGCTGGAAGCGGATCCCCATGTGTTGACGTTGATTGGCTGTTTTGATGATGAGCCGTTTGCGTATTTCGAGGCGTATTGGGCCAAGGAGGATCGGATTGCGCCGTTCTATGACGTGGCGGATTACGATCGCGGGATTCATATGTTGGTGGGTGAAGAGCACCACCGTGGCCCGCACAAGGTGGCGAGTTGGTTGTCGGCGTTGGTGCATTACCTGTTTCTTGATGATCCGCGTACGCAGCGTGTGGTGGCGGAGCCCCGGGCGGATAACGGGCGGATGATTGGGCATATGCAGAATCAGTGTTTCCACTGTGAGAAGGAGTTTGATTTTCCGCATAAGCGGGCGGCGTTGATGATTCTGGGGCGGGAGCGGTTTTTTGAGCGGTGTGGGTTGGTTTGACCGGAGTGTTAAAAGCAAAGGCAAGATCCAGAGCGAAAGCCAAATCTGAAGCGGATGCAGCGCTGCTTTTCTGTGGGAGCTGGCTTGCCTGCGATGCAGGCAACTCGGTCTTTCAGGCATACCGAGGTGATGCCATCGCAGGCAAGCCAGCTCCCACATTTGAACCGTGCCTGCTTTAGCTTTTGATTTGGCTTTTAAACACTCAAGCCGGCCGGGAGGCCGCTGTGCTCTTGATCTTGCTTTTGATCTTGATCTTAGGCGCCCCGTTAAACCACGCTGGCCGGAGTGAGGGCACTCCGAGCCTAGGCGAGGAGCCGAGTGGTGGGGCAAGCGCCTTTTGGTTACTTTTGGGCTTCTTTCAAAAGTGACCCGCTGTAAGAGCGGAACCAATCCCCGCCATCACACAAATAACGGATATGCACCCAGCAGCAGACCCAATCAAACCCGCCGCGCAAACGTGTCGCTATGAGTCCCGGAAACCTTCCGGCAATGCACCAACGCATCCCGAATCATAAAGTTCACCAGCGTCGGCGAAACCCCCAGCTCCTTGGCAATATCCTTCTGCGGCACCCCATGCAGCCGATACATCTCAAACGCATAACGCGTGCGCTGAGGCAAATCGGTCAACGCATCAGCAATGTTCTCCAGCGTCGAAAAGTTGATGTGCGACGTCTCAGGCGAAGCCCCGTGAATAACCACATTCAAGCCTTCCTCTTCAGTGCCGGAGTATTTCAACTCAAGCGCCTGCTTACGGTAGTGATCAATGGCCAGGTTACGCACGATCTGAAACAGGTAACTCAGCTGCGCCTTGAACGACGACGTGATGGTGGGTGCCGATTGCAACCGGAAGTAGGCGTCTTGCACCACGTCTTCGGCGCGGGAGCGGCAGCCGGTAATGCGTGCTGCGATCTTGACCAGGATCAGTCGGTTATCGACGAAGGCCTGGAGTAGGGGTGAGTCGCACCTGCCTGTGGATACTTGTTCCGTCATGGAAATCACCTTGCTGCAAAAGAGGTTGGGGGAGGGCGTCCTTGCTGAGGCCTCCTACACATCGGGCAACAAATTATGCTTAATGATAATGATTGTCAAATGAGAAGACGAACTAATCTTATGCTTTGTCGAGAGGTGTGAACGGCGTCTCGCTGACTAATTATTTCCAGGGGCCATCCGTTCTCATGGGTGACAGGCCAGTTAACAAACCGGCCAAGGATCAGTGCCTGGAGGAGGACAAAATGGGTTTTTATCGTGTGAGCGGGAGTGGTCTGAAATGAACACGCCGGCTCGATTACGCCTGTTTTGCCTGCCGTATTCCGGCGCCAGCGCCATGGTCTACAGCCGTTGGCGGCGGGCGTTGCCCGAGTGGTTGCAGGTGCGTCCGCTGGAGTTGCCGGGGCGCGGCATGCGCATGGACGAACCGTTGCAGCGCGATATCAAGGCATTGGCCGCGCAACTGGCTGATGAGATCAGCGCGGAACTGGACGAGCCTTACGCCTTGTTCGGCCACAGCCTCGGCGGCCTGCTGGCGTTCGAACTGGCCCATGCCCTGCGTGAACGGGGTGTGCCGCAGCCACTGGCGCTATTCGCGTCGGGTACCGCCGGCCCGGCTCGTCGCGATGTCAGCGAATACGCCATCGAGAAAAACGACGAGCAACTGATCGCCCGCCTGCGGGAACTCAAGGGTACCGGCGAAGAGGTGTTGGCCAATGCCGAACTGATGCAGTTGATGTTGCCGATCCTGCGGGCCGACTTCCTTCTTTGCGGCAGTTTCGAGTATGGCGAGCGCGAGCCGCTGCCCCTGCCGATCCATGTCTTTGGCGGCAAGCAGGACAGTGTGCGTGCCGATCAATTGCTGGACTGGCAGCAGGACACCGCCAGCGGTTTTTCCCTCGACATGTTCGACGGACACCACTTCTTCCTGGTGCAGCACGAGAGCTCCGTACTGCGCTGTGTGCGGCGTTACGCCGACGAACACTTGGCCCGCTGGCGCAATGACGCCGCGCGGCAGATGGCCCGGGCCGCCGGCTGAACAAGCCGCCCCGGCCACACATTCCCCGATTTCCCAGTCAGCCGATTTCAGGCAGGAACCCCATGATGGACGCCTTCGAACTTCCCCGCACCCTGGTCCAGTCCCTTCAACGCCGCGCCGCGCAAACCCCGGATCAACTGGCGTTGCGTTTCCTCGCCGAGACGGCCGAGCAGAGTGTCGTCCTCAGTTACCGCGACCTCGACCTGCGCGCCCGCACCATCGCCGCGGCCTTGCAGGCCAACGCCGTGCTGGGCGATCGCGCGGTGCTGTTGTTCCCCAGTGGGCCGGATTATGTCGCGGCGTTCTTCGGTTGCCTGTATGCCGGTGTCATCGCGGTACCGGCTTACCCGCCGGAGTCCACCCGCCGTCATCATCAGGAGCGCCTGCTGTCGATCATCGCGGACGCTGAGCCGCGCTTGCTGCTGACTACCTCCAGCCTCGGGGATTCGTTGCTGCAACTCGAAGGTGCACTGCAGTTGCTGTGCGTCGACAGCCTCAGTGCCGAAATCGCAAGCCATTGGGTCGCGCCCAACTTGCAAGACGATGACATCGCCTTCCTGCAATACACCTCCGGTTCCACCGCGTTGCCCAAGGGCGTGCAGGTCACCCACGGCAATCTGGTGGCCAACGAGCTGCTGATCCGCCGAGGCTTCGGCATCGACCTGAACCCCGACGACGTGATCGTCAGCTGGCTGCCGCTGTACCACGACATGGGCCTGATCGGCGGGCTGCTGCAACCGATCTTCAGCGGCGTGCCGTGCGTATTGATGTCGCCGGCCTACTTCCTCGGCCGGCCCCTGCGCTGGCTCGAAGCGATCAGCGAATACGGCGGCACCATCAGCGGCGGCCCGGACTTCGCCTACCGCTTGTGCAGCGAGCGGGTCAGCGAGTCGGCATTGGATCGCCTGGACCTGAGCAAGTGGCGCGTGGCGTATTCCGGCTCAGAGCCGATCCGCCTCGACACCCTGGAACGCTTTGCCGAGAAGTTCGCCGCTTGTGGTTTTACCTCGAATAACTTCTTCGCATCCTATGGCTTGGCGGAAGCCACCTTGTTCGTTGCCGGCGGCACCCGTGGCCAGGGCATCCCGGCCCTGCGCCTGGACGAACAGGCCCTGGCCGCCAACCGCGCCGAGCCTGGGCAGGGTGTGGCGATCATGAGTTGTGGCACCCGCCAGCCCGAACATGCCGTGCTGATTGCCGACCCCGCCACCCTGGCAATGCTCCCCGACAATGCCGTTGGTGAAATCTGGGCGACCGGCCCGAGCATCGCCCATGGCTACTGGCGCAACCCTGAAGCCACCGCCAAGACCTTCGTCCAGCACGAAGGCCGTACCTGGCTGCGCACCGGCGACCTCGGGTTTATCCGCGAAGGTGAAGTGTTCATCACTGGCCGCCTGAAAGACCTGCTGATCGTGCGGGGCCATAACCTGTATCCCCAAGACATCGAGCAAGCCATCGAGCGCGAAGTGGAAGTGGTGCGCAAGGGCCGGGTCGCTGCGTTTGCGGTGAATGACCAGGGCCTGGAAGGCATCGGCATCGCCGCCGAAATCAGCCGCAGCGTGCAGAAAATCCTGCCGCCTGAAGCGCTGATCAAGGCGATTCGCCAAGCAGTGGCCGAGGCCTGCCAGGAAGCGCCGAGCGTGGTGGTATTGCTCAATCCCGGCGGCCTGCCGAAAACTTCCAGCGGCAAGGTGCAGCGTTCGGCCTGCCGCACGCGGTTGGCGGATGGCAGCCTCGACAGTTATGCGCAGTTCCCCGGTGTGCCAGCGCAGGTCGGCGATGCTGCCCTGCAATCCGAACTGCAAAACCAGATTGCCGCGATCTGGTGCGAGCAATTGCAGGTGGCACAGGTCGCCGCCGACGATCACTTTTTCCTGCTGGGGGGCAACTCTATCAGCGCCACCCAGGTCGTCGCTCGCCTGCGGGAAACCCTCGGCCTGGAATTGAACCTGCGCCTGCTGTTCGAAGCACCCACCCTGGCCGCCTTCGCCACCAGCGTCGCGCAATTGCAGCAGGACGGCGGCGTGGCCCAAGGCACGATCCATGCGCTGTCGCGCCAGGAAGACCTGCCGCAATCCCTCGCGCAAAACCGCCTGTGGATCACCTGGCAGCTGGACCCGCAAAGCAGCGCCTACACCATCCCCGGCGCCCTGCGGTTGCGCGGCGAGCTGGATGAAGACGCGGTGCGTGCAAGCTTCCAGCAACTGATCCAGCGCCACGAGGCGCTGCGCACGCGCTTCTTTGAACGCGATGGCCAAGGCTTCCAGCGGGTCGACGCCCAGGCTGATTTCGAGCTGCAAGTCATCGACCTCAGCGACCTGCCCACCGCCGAGCGTGAAGCCCGGGCCAACCAGATCCGCGAAGACGAAGCCCACACCCAGTTCGACCTGGAGAAAGGCCCACTGCTGTGGGTAACGCTGGTGCGCCTGGAGGACGAAGACCACCAACTGCTGGTGACGATGCACCACATCATCGCGGACGGCTGGTCGCTCAACGTGTTGATCGACGAATTCTCCCGCCTGTATGCCGCAGCGTCCCAAGGCCAAGCCCTGGAGCTGCCGACGCTGGCCCTGCAATACGCTGACTACGGCAGTTGGCAGCGCCAGTGGCTGGCCGAAGGCGAGGGCCAGCGGCAACTGGGTTACTGGAAACAACAACTGGGCGACGACCACCCAACCCTGAGCCTGGCCACCGATCACCCGCGCTCGGCGCTGCATATTCGCAGTGCTTCACGCCACAGTGTGCGGGTGACCGCGAGCCTCAGCGAAGCCATTCGCAAGACCGCCCAGGCTCACGAGTCCACCCCGTTCATGCTGTTGCTTGCGGCATTCCAAAGCCTGCTCTATCGCTACAGCGGCCAGCGCGATATCCGCATCGGCGTGCCTAACGCCAACCGTCCACGCCAGGAAACCCAAGGCCTGATCGGGTTCTTTATCAACACCCTGGTGCTGCGTGCCGAACTGGATGCGCGCCTGCCATTTGCCGAGCTGCTGGCTGCAACGCGAACCGCTGCCCTTGGCGCCCAGGCCCATCAGGACCTGCCCTTCGAGCAACTGCTGGAAGCCTTCCCCCAAGCCCGGGAGCAGGGCCTGTTCCAGGTGATGTTCAACCACCAGCAACGCGACCTCAGCGCCTTGCGCCGCTTGCCGGGTCTGCTCGCCGACGAGTTGGCGTGGCACAGCCGCGAAGCCAAGTTCGACCTGCAACTGCACACGGAAGAAGATCGCAACGGCCGCTTGAGCCTGTCCTTCGACTACGCTGACGAACTGTTCAACGCCGCCACCATCGAGCGGCTGGCCGAGCACTTCATCAACCTGCTGCAAGCCATTTGCGAGCAACCGCAACAGGCTATCGGTGACCTGAAGCTGCTGCACGCCGACGAACACACCCAACAACGCCAGTGGAGCGTCGCGCCGTGCACACCGGCGCAGAGCTGGCTGCCGGAACAACTTAACCAACAGGTTTCGGAACGCACCGCACTGGTGTGGCAGGACGGCAGCCTGACCTTCGCCCAACTGCACACCCAGGCCAACCGCCTGGCCCATTACCTGCGGGACAAGGGCGTCGGCCCGGACGTGCGCGTGGCCATCGCCGCCGAGCGTTCGCCGCAACTGCTGATCGGCCTGCTGGCGATCATCAAGGCCGGCGGTGCCTATGTGCCGCTGGACCCGGATTACCCGGCTGAACGCCTGGCCTACATGCTCAAGGACAGCGGCGTGCAACTGCTGCTGACCCAGACTTCGCTGTTGGAGCAACTGCCCACGGCTGAAGGCGTGTGCGTCATCGCCATGGACAGCCTCAAGCTGGAAAGCTGGCCGACCCATGCGCCGGGTTTGCACCTGAACGGTGACAACCTCGCCTACGTGATCTACACCTCCGGCTCCACCGGCCAGCCCAAGGGTGTGGGCAACACCCATGCCGCGCTGGCCGAGCGCTTGCAGTGGATGCAAGCCACCTACCAACTGGATGAAACCGATGTGCTGATGCAAAAGGCACCCATCAGTTTCGACGTGTCGGTGTGGGAGTGTTTCTGGCCGCTGATCACCGGTTGCCGCCTGGTGTTGGCTGGCCCCGGCGAGCATCGCGACCCCCATCGCATTGCCCAGTTGGTGCAGGAACACGGCGTGACCACGCTGCACTTTGTGCCGCCGTTGTTGCAGCTGTTTGTCGACGAACCCTTGGCCGCCGAATGCACCAGCCTGCGTCGCCTGTTCTCCGGCGGTGAAGCGCTGCCTGCCGAGTTGCGCAACCGGGTGTTGGCGCAGTGGCCGGCGGTGCAGTTGCACAACCGCTACGGCCCGACTGAAACCGCGATCAACGTGACGCATTGGCAGTGCCAGGTGGAGGACGGCGAGCGTTCACCGATTGGCCGGCCGCTGGGCAATGTGATCTGCCGGGTGCTGGATGATCAGTTCAATCCGCTGCCGGCGGGTGTGCCGGGTGAACTGTGCATCGGCGGTATCGGCCTGGCCCGGGGTTACCTCGGGCGGGCGGGGCTGACCGCTGAACGGTTTGTCGCCGACCCATTGGGCGAGGCGGGCGCACGCCTGTATCGCACCGGTGACCGCGTGCGCTGGAGCGCCGACGGTGCACTGGAATACCTCGGGCGCCTGGATCAGCAGGTCAAACTGCGGGGCTTCCGTGTCGAGCCTGAAGAGATCGAAGCGCGTCTGTTGGCCCTTGATGGCATCGCCCAAGCGGTGGTGTTGGTGCGGGAAACGGCTGCCGGTGCGCAGTTGATCGGTTACTACACCGCCAACGAACCGCTGGATGAGCAGGACGTCAAAACCGCCCTGGCCGCCGAGTTGCCGGAGTACATGGTTCCGGCGCAGTTGATGCGCCTGGACGCCATGCCCCTGAGCCCCAGCGGTAAACTGGATCGCCGCGCCTTGCCGGAGCCCGTGTGGCAAGTGCGTGAACACGTCGAACCTGAAACCGCGCTGGCGCAGCAAATCGCCGCGATCTGGCGCGAAGTCCTGGCCCTGCCACGCATCGGCCTGCGGGACGACTTCTTCGCCCTCGGCGGCCATTCGTTGCTGGCCACGCAAATCATCTCCCGCACCCGTCAGGCCTGCGATGTCGAGCTGCCGCTGCGTACGCTGTTCGAAGCCAGCGAGTTGGGGGCTTTCGCCGAGCAGGTTCGCCTGATCCAGGCCTCCGGCCAGCGCAACCAACAGCTGGCCATCGGCAAGGTCGACCGCCGCCAGCCGGTGCCACTGTCCTATTCCCAGCAGCGCATGTGGTTCCTCTGGCAGATGGAGCCCGACAGCCCGGCGTATAACGTCGGCGGCATGGCGCGCTTGCGTGGGGTGCTGGACGTGGGGCGTTTCGAGGCGGCGTTGCAGGCCTTGATCATGCGTCACGAAACCCTGCGCACCACGTTCCCGAGCATCAATGGCGTGGCGCAGCAGAAGGTTGCAGCGCAAACCGGCGTACGCATGGATTGGCAGGATTTCTCGACCTTCAATGAAGCCGAGCGCCAACAGCGTGTGCAGCAACTGGCCGATCATGAAGCCCACACGCCGTTCAATCTGGAGACCGGCCCACTGCTGCGCGCCTGCCTGGTCAAGGCCGGCGAGCAGGAACATTACCTGGTGCTGACCCTGCACCATATCGTCACCGAAGGCTGGGCCATGGACATTTTTGCCCGTGAACTCGGCGCGTTGTACGAAGCCTTTATCGATGACCGCGAATCGCCGCTGGCACCGCTGCCGGTGCAGTATCTGGACTACAGCGTGTGGCAGCGCCAGTGGCTGGAATCCGGCGAGCGCCAGCGCCAACTGGATTACTGGACCGCACAACTGGGTACCGAACACCCGCTGCTGGAACTGCCGGGCGACCGCCCGCGACCGCCGGTGCAAAGTCATCAGGGCGAGCTGTACCGTTTCGATTTGAGTGATGACCTTGCTGCCCGCGTGCGGGCCTTCAACGCCGAACGCGGCTTGACCCTGTTCATGACCATGACCGCCACCCTCGCGGTATTGCTCTACCGCTACAGCGGCCAGACCGACCTGCGCATCGGCGCGCCGGTGGCCAACCGGATTCGTCCGGAAAGCGAAGGGCTGATCGGCGCATTCCTCAACACCCAGGTGCTGCGTTGCCAGCTCAACGGGCAGATGAGCGTCGGCGAATTGTTCGACCAGGTGCGCCACACCGTGATCGAAGGCCAGTCTCATCAGGACCTGCCGTTCGACCACTTGGTAGAAGCCCTGCAACCGCCCCGCAGCGCCGCGTACAACCCGCTGTTCCAGGTGATGTGCAACGTGCAGCGCTGGGAGTTCCAGCAGAGCCGCACCCTGGCCGGGATGACCGTCGAGTACCTGGCCAACGATGCCCGCGCCACCAAGTTCGACCTCAACCTGGAAGTCACCGACCTCGACCATCGCCTGGGTTGCTGCCTGACCTACAGCACCGACCTGTTCGACGAGCCGCGCATTGGGCGCATGGCCGCCCATTGGCAAAACCTGCTGGAAGCCTTGCTTGCCGATCCGCAACAGCGCCTGAGTGAGTTGCCGCTGCTGGAAGCGGCCGAGCAGCGCTCGTTGCAAGACAGCCTTGGCATGGAGGCCGGCGAGCATCGTCTTGATCAGTGCATTCACCACCTGTTCGGCGAGCAAGCCCTGGCCCGCCCGGATGCCCCGGCGTTGACCTTCGCCGGGCAGACCCTGAGCTACAGCGAACTCGACAGTCGCGCCAATCGCCTGGCCTGGATGCTCCGCGAGCGCGGCGTGGGCCCGCAGGTACGGGTTGGCCTGGCGCTGCCGCGTTCGCTGGAAATGGTCGTCGGCCTGCTGGCGATCCTCAAGGCCGGCGGCGCCTATGTGCCGCTGGACCCGGAATACCCCCTGGACCGCCTGCACTACATGATCGAAGACAGTGGCATTGGCCTGTTACTCAGCGACGCTGCGATGTTCGACGCGCTGGGCGAGCTGCCCGCCAGCGTCGGCCGCTGGTGCCTGGAGGATGACCTGCCGACCCTGGCCGACTACCCGGCCAGCGAATTGCCTTTTATCAGCCTGCCGCAACACCAGGCCTACCTGATCTACACCTCCGGCTCCACCGGCAAGCCCAAGGGCGTGGTGGTGTCCCACGGTGAAATCGCCATGCATTGCCGGGCGGTGATCGAACGCTTCGGCATGCGCCCCGATGACTGCGAGCTGCACTTCTATTCCATCAACTTCGACGCCGCCACCGAACGCTTGCTGGTGCCGTTGCTCAGTGGTGCCCAGGTGGTGTTGCGGGCCCAGGGCCAGTGGGATGCAGAAGAAATCTGCGGGCTGATTCGTCAGCACCGCATCAATATCCTCGGCTTTACCCCGAGCTACGGCAGCCAGTTGGCGCAATGGCTGGCCACGCAAAACCAGACCTTGCCGGTGCGCATGTGCATCACCGGCGGCGAAGCGTTGACCGGCGAGCACTTGCAGCGTATCCGCGCGGCATTCAAGCCGGCGCTGTTTTTCAACGCCTATGGCCCGACTGAAACGGTGGTGATGCCGCTGGCCAGTCTTGCCCCGGAAACACTGGAAGAGGGCGCCGGCAGCGTGCCCATCGGTAGCATCATCGGCGCACGTGTGGCCTACATTCTGGATGCGGACCTGGCGTTGGTGCCGCAGGGCGCGACGGGTGAGTTGTACGTCGGCGGTGCCGGCCTGGCCCAGGGGTATCACCAGCGTCCGGGGATGACGGCGGAGCGGTTTGTCGCGGACCCGTTTGCCACGAACGGCGGTCGCCTGTATCGCACCGGCGACCTGGTGCGCCAGCGTGCCGATGGCCTGGTGGAGTACCTTGGCCGTATTGACCATCAAGTGAAGATTCGCGGGTTCCGCATCGAGCTGGGGGAAATCGAAACCCGCCTGCTGGAACACGAGGCGGTGCGTGAAGCGGTGGTGTTGGCGCTGGAGTCACCGAGCGGCAAACAGTTGGTGGCGTATCTGGTCAGCGACGAAGAGCACGGTGCACTGCGTGAATCCCTCAAGGCGCATTTGAAAGCGCAGCTGCCGGACTACATGGTGCCCGCGCACCTGATTGTCCTCGACAGCATGCCGCTGACCGCCAACGGCAAACTCGACCGCCGCGCCTTGCCGCAGCCGGATCCCGAGGCGAATCGCCAACAGTACGTGGCGCCGCGCAACGAACTGGAGCAAACCCTGGCGGCGATCTGGTGCGCGGTACTGAACGTGCAACAGGTGGGCCTCGACGACAACTTCTTTGAGCTGGGCGGGGACTCGATCCTGTCGATCCAGGTGGTCAGCCGCGCGCGGCAAGCGGGGATTCATTTCAGCCCACGTGACTTGTTCCAGCACCAGACCGTGCAGACCCTGGCCGCCGTGGCGACCCGCACTGAGCAGGTTATCGCCGAACAAGGTGTGTTGACCGGCGCATCCGGGCTGACCCCGATCCAGCATTGGTTCTTCGACACCGACATCCCCGAGCGCCAACACTGGAACCAGGCACTGCTGCTGGAACCGGTTCAAGCCCTCGAACCCCATCGCCTTGAACAAGCATTGCTGGCAGTGCTGGAACACCATGACGCCCTGCGCCTGAGCTTCACTCAGCGCGACGCTCAATGGCATGCCGAGCATTTGGCGGTGCCGGAAGGCGGGCTGCTGTTGCAAGCCCAGGTGGCGGATATGGAGCAGTGCAGCGCGCTGTTCACCGACACCCAACGCAGCCTCAACCTCGCCCACGGCCCGCTGTTGCGCGCGCTGCTGGTGGATGGCCCGCAAGGCCAGCGTCGGCTGCTGATCGCGATCCATCACCTGGTGGTGGACGGTGTTTCCTGGCGCGTATTGCTGGAAGATCTGCAGACCGTGTATCGCCAGTTGAGCGACGGCCACCCCGTCAGCCTGCCGGCCAAGACCAGCGCGTTACGCGACTGGGCGGCACGCTTGCGGGCCTATGCCGGCAGCGAATCCCTGCGTGAAGAACTGGACGTGTGGCAGCAGCAGTTGGCCGGTCCTGCCGTTGAACTGCCGGTGGATCGCCCGCAAGGTTCGCTGCGCAATCGCGACGCCGATACCGTCAGCGTGCGCCTGGATGCCGAGCGTACCCGCCAGCTGTTGCAGCAGGCGCCAAGTGCCTACCGCACCCAGGTCAACGATTTGCTGCTGACCGCCCTGGCCCGTGTGTTGTGCCGCTGGAGTGGCCATGAGTCGGCATTGATCCAACTGGAAGGTCACGGCCGCGAAACCCTGTTCGACGAGATCGACCTGACCCGCAGCGTCGGCTGGTTCACCAGCGCCTACCCGCTGCGCCTGACCCCGTTGCATATCGAAGAAGCCGCCGGGCAGGGCGCCTCGATCAAGGCGATCAAGGAGCAACTGCGGGGCGTGCCCCACAAAGGGTTGGGGTATGGCGTGCTGCGCTACCTGGCTGACGACCTGTGTCGCCAGACGATGGCCGCGTTGCCGAGCGCCAGTATCACCTTCAACTACCTCGGCCAGTTCGACCAGAGCTTTGGCGCCGACGCACTCTTTCACCCGCTGGACGAATCCGCCGGGATCGCCCATGACCCGGACGCACCGCTGCCCAACGAGCTGAGCGTCGACAGCCAGGTGTACGGCGGTGAACTGGTGCTGCGCTGGACCTTCAGCCGCGAACGTCACGACAGCCAGACCATCGCTGAACTGGCGGACGCTTACCTGGCGGAACTGCAAAGCCTGATCGAGCACTGCCTCAAGGCTGACGCGGGCGGCCTCACACCGTCGGACTTCCCGCTGGCGCACCTCACCCAAGGGCAACTGGACGCGCTGCCGGTGCCGGCCAATGCCATCGAAGACGTGTACCCGCTGACCCCGATGCAGGAAGGCTTGCTGTTGCACACCCTGCTGGAACCGGGCACCGGCCTCTATTACATGCAGGACCGCTACCGCATCAACAGCGCCCTGGACCCCGAGCGTT
This sequence comes from Pseudomonas sp. MWU16-30323, assembly GCF_020515595.1. NCBI lineage: Bacteria > Pseudomonadati > Pseudomonadota > Gammaproteobacteria > Pseudomonadales > Pseudomonadaceae > Pseudomonas > Pseudomonas sp. MWU16-30323. The sequence goes on along the minus strand of NZ_JAIWYM010000032.1, from coordinate 42,630 downwards.
TCGCCCAGGCCTGGCAGGCGGTGATCGCCCGCCATGAGGCCTTGCGTGCCTCATTCTGCTGGAACGTCGGCGAGGACATGCTGCAGGTTATCCACAAGCCCGGCAGCACGCCGATCGAGTACCTCGACTGGAGCCAGGAACCGGAAAGCGAGCAGGAACCGCGTCTGCAAGCGTTGCTGAAAAGCGAGCGTGAAGCCGGCTTCGATCTGCTTAACCAGGCACCGTTCCACCTGCGACTGATCCGCGTGGGCGAAGCCCGCTACTGGTTCATGATGAGCAACCACCACATCCTGATCGATGCCTGGTGCCGCTCGCTGCTGATGAACGATTTCTTCGACATCTACACGGCCCTCGGCGAAGGCCGCGAAGCGCAATTGGCGACGCCACCGCGTTATCGCGACTACATCGCCTGGCTGCAACGCCAGAACCTCGCCGAGGCGCGCCAGTGGTGGCAGCAGAACCTGCAAGGGTTTGAGCGCACCACGCCGATTCCGAGTGACCGGCCGTTCCTGCGGGAACACGCCGGCCACAGCGGCGGCATGGTGGTGGGCGACTGCTACACCCGCCTGGATGTGCGCGACGGCGCGCAATTGCGCGAGCTGGCCCAGGCCCATCAACTGACGGTGAACACCTTCGCCCAGGCAGCGTGGGCCCTGGTACTGCGGCGCCTGAGTGGCGATCGCGACGTGCTGTTCGGCGTCACCGTGGCCGGGCGCCCGGTGGAAATGCCCGAGATGCAGCGCACCGTCGGGTTGTTTATCAACAGCATCGCCTTGCGGGTGAAGCTGCCGGAGGACGATCAGCGGTGCAGCGTGCGCCAATGGCTGAGCGGTCTGCTCGACAGCAACATGCAGCTGCGCGAGTACGAATACCTGCCGCTGGTGACCATCCAGGAAAACAGCGAACTGCCCAAGGGCCAGCCGCTGTTCGACAGCCTGTTTGTGTTCGAAAACGCCCCGGTGGAAGTCTCGGTGCTGGACCGTGCGCAAAGCCTGAATGCCACCTCGGATTCCGGGCGGACCCACACCAACTTCCCGCTGACTGCCGTGTGCTATCCGGGCGATGACCTGGGCCTGCACCTGTCCTACGACCAGCGCTATTTCGATGAAACCACCGTGCAAGGCATGCTCGGCGAATTCAAGCGCCTGTTGCTGGCGCTGGTACAGGGCTTCCATGGCGACATGGCTGACTTGCCGCTGATTGGCGAGCAGGAGCGTGAGTTCCTGGTGGACGGCTGCAACCAGAGCGAGCATGAATATCCGCTGGAGCGCAGTTACATCGAGCTGTTCGAAGCCCAGGTGGCACAGCATCCACGGCGGATTGCCGCCCGTTGCCTGGATCAACAATGGACCTACTCTGAGCTGAACCGGCGCAGTAATCGCCTGGGCCATGCGCTGATTGCCGCGGGTGTCGGGCTGGACCAACCTGTGGCGTTGCTGGCCGAACGTAATCTGGATTTGCTGGGCATGATCATCGGCAGCTTCAAGGCCGGTGCCGGTTACCTGCCGCTGGACCCGGGCCTGCCGAGCCAACGCTTGAGCCGGATTATCGACTTGAGCCGCACGCCGCTGTTGGTGTGCACCGAAGCGTGCCGTGAGCAGGCGCAGCTGCTGCTGGAAGAGTTTGCCTGCTCCGGCCGGCCGAAGTTGCTGGTGTGGGAGGAGATGATTGGCTCGGAGGACAATCCCGGGATCTACAGCGCGCCGGACAACCTTGCCTACGTGATCTACACCTCGGGCTCCACCGGCTTGCCCAAGGGCGTGATGGTGGAGCAGCGTGGCATGCTCAACAACCAGTTGAGCAAGGTGCCGTATCTGCAACTGACTGAGCACGATGTGATCGCCCAGACCGCCTCGCAGAGTTTCGACATCTCGGTGTGGCAGTTCCTCGCGGCGCCGCTGTTCGGGGCGCGGGTGGACATTGTGCCAAATGCGATTGCCCATGACCCGCAAGGCTTGCTCGCTCACGTCCAGGCCCAGGGCATTACCGTGCTGGAAAGCGTGCCGTCGCTGATCCAGGGCATGCTTGCCCAGGAACGCACGAGCCTGGATGGCTTGCGCTGGATGCTGCCGACGGGTGAAGCGATGCCGCCGGAACTGGCGCACCAGTGGTTGCTGCGTTATCCGCAGATTGGCCTGGTCAACGCCTATGGCCCGGCGGAATGTTCGGACGACGTGGCGTTCTTCCGCGTCGACCTGGCGTCGACCCGTGGCACTTATCTGCCGATTGGTACGCCGACCGACAATAACCGTTTGTACCTGCTGGACGGTGCGCTGGAGTTGGTGCCCCAAGGCGCGGTCGGCGAGTTGTGCGTCGCGGGGACCGGTGTGGGTCGTGGTTATGTCAGCGATCCGCTGCGTACGGCCCAGGTGTTTGTGCCGAATCCGTTTGGCGCGGCGGGGGAGCGCCTGTATCGCACTGGCGACCTGGCGCGTCGGCGCAGCGATGGTGTGTTGGAGTACGTCGGGCGCATCGACCATCAGGTGAAGATTCGCGGTTACCGGATCGAGCTGGGTGAAATCGAAGCGCGCTTGCATGAGCAGCCTGAAGTGCGGGATGCGGCGGTGGGCGTGCAGGAGGGCGTCAACGGCAAGCATCTGGTGGGCTACCTGGTGGCGGCGGATGCGCAGTTGAATCCCGGCGAGCGTCTTGATCGGATCAAGCAACGCCTGCGTGCGGAGCTGCCGGAGTACATGGTGCCGCTGCATTGGTTGTGGCTCGACCGTTTGCCGCTGAATGCCAACGGCAAGCTGGATCGCAAGGCTTTGCCTGCATTGGAGATTGGTCAGTTGCACAGCCAGGATTATCTGGCGCCGCGTAATGAGCTGGAGCAGACGTTGGCCGGGATCTGGGCTGAGGTACTGAAAGTCGAACGTGTGGGTGTGCAGGATAATTTCTTTGAGCTGGGCGGGCATTCGTTGCTGGCCACGCAGATTGCGTCGCGGGTGCAGAAGACGCTGCAGCGGGATGTGCCGTTGCGGGCGATGTTCGAGTGCAGCACGGTGGAGGAGCTGGCGGGGTATATCGACGGGCTGGCGGCGAATGAGATCAGTGCGCAGAAGGTGGATCGGTTGAGTGATTTGATGGCGGAGTTGGAGGGGTTTTAACTCGGATCGCAACGCGCCACTCGTCGGGTGGCGCGGTTTTTGAGGTTGGAACTGTGAATTCTGACAGTAGATCCGGTTTCTTTTTCAGCATTTGATAAGGGCTCGCCAGTTGGACTGGTTTCAGTCTGTCATGAGGCGCTCTTCTCATGGAAAAGGAGTTTGGGTATGCCTGCCAAATCTGCAACTGCCATCGTTCCTGAGGTTACATTGGTTCAAGCTGTGGGACGAAGGCTGGATCCGCTTGATGCGATCGACGGCGCGACGCTTCGAGTTTGTTATGAAGGAATGAGTGAGGATGACCTCATTCGGGTGTTCTGGAAGAGCTTGCCAGGGGAAGAATATGCGCCTGAGCCCCTGCATGGTGTGACAGAGGGGTGTGTGGATTTTCATATCCCGCCCTATTACGTCGGGCTGCGTATCAATCGATTTGCGCTGTTTCGTTGTGTGGTTACCCACAATGGCGAGGAGTATCCCAGCAGTGAGAGCGATATTTATGTGACGCTGCCGTTCAACGATCTTCCCCATCCTGACGTGCCTCAGGCGGTCGATGGGGTGTTGGACCTTACAGTATTGTGTGGGCAAGACCCGCAGGTGTATGTGACGCCCTGGGTGTTTATTGATCCGATTCAGTTCGTTTGGCTGGACCTCCATGGCACCCTGGCGGACGGGAGCGCCTTTACGCTTCGCCTGGTCAATCACGAGCAGGTGACAGAAGCCGAGGTGCATGAGGGATGGCGCAGAGCTTTACCCTTGGACAAACTGCGGGGGCTTAAACAGGGCAGTCAACTGACCCTGGTATTTATCGTGGCCTTTAACGGTCCGGAGGATGATGCATCCAGACTGTTTCCGAGTACCACATTGACGGTGCTCACTGAACCCCATTTGAATCTCGTGGCACCTACGCTGGTTGAAGCGACGCTGATTTCGCCTGAACACTATGCACTCAATCCGGTCAATGCCCAGGAGGGGGCTACCATCCGGGTCAGTTATGAGCAGATGTGCCCATGCGACTGGGTGTGTGCCTATTGGGAGGGCACGCCCGGGGCGGGTAGCCCGCAGCTGGAATGTAAAAATGCTGGCGATGAGGCGTTTGTGGAATTTCACGTGCCACCCTCGGCTATCAGCGCCAATTTCAATGAACAGGTCACGGTACATTACACGGTCCAGCGGGAAGGTCAGACGTGGCCATCGCCTGAACGCCATGTGCAAATTCTCAATGTCAGCGAGTTGCCTGCACCGCAGGTTCTCCAGGCCACAGGCCATGTACTGGACCTCAATACCTTCCACGGTGACGCACAAGCCCTGGTGATTCCTTTCCCTTATCGTGCCTTGGGCCAGCCTTGCTGGTTATGGGCCACCGGTGAATTGGACGATGGCACGCCTTACCGTTTTGATGTGCTGGAGGGGGAGCCGCTGGCCGAGGAGTGGTTGCACGACGGCGTCAGTGCGGTGCTGTCGCGGCATGAGCTGCAAAAACTGACGGATTGCAGTGGGTTGAGCGTGCACTTTGCGGTGAACTTCAATGGCCAGGTTGATCTGGCCAGCGCTGAACGGTTCCCGGTGTTGCACTTGGCGCTTGAACAGGAAGCGCTGGTGCTCGACGCACCAAGGGTGCTGGAGGCAGTCGGCCAGGACCTGACGATTTGGAACGGTCGGGACGGTGTGACGGTGCGTGTGGAGTATGCACACATCAGCTCGGGGCAAATGATCAGCCTGGACTGGATTCGGTCGGACGGTACCCGCTTGCCGTTGGCGCCGGAGCCCGGCAACGGCGATCCGGGTTATGTGGATTTCCCAATCCCCCGTGAAGCGGTGATTCAAGGTGCCGGTAAAACGATCCAGATTAACTACACCGTCACCAGTGCGTGCAAGCGGGCGCCCTCCAAAACGCTCAATTTGCGCATCAGTGTACCGATGCGGCTGCCGGTGCCGGTAGTGCCCGAGGCCACGCCACCTGCTACCCAAAGCGGTATTCTGGACCTGCGGACATTCGTGGGAGATGCTCATATCACCGTGGAGAAATGGTGGTTCATCCTGGCGGAGCAGAGAGGCTGGCTACAAGTAGACGGTACCAAGGAAGATGGGAGCGCCTATGTCATCAGGGTGATGATGGCCGAACTGATTACCGAGGGGGATGTTGAGAACGGCCTGAGACGGGTTCTCCTGCGCTCCGAGTTGGAGCAGTTGCGTAACCTTACACCGTTGGTCGTGACATTCGGCTGCACGCCGGATGGCAGTCCCAGCCCGGGTCAGGAGATCGTCTTCCCAGTGCTGAGTTTGGTTTTTACCAAGCCTATTAAAGATGTAACTGACTTTAACCCGAACCAGAAAGGCTGGAATAACTGGCAAAGAGGGGCGGGAGCAGCATCTCAGGGTGACCTGGTACTTAAAACCGGGGCAGTGCCGGGAGCTGCGTCGGGGTATTACTTGTTAGATTGGGGGAATTCGAACACCAGTAACCCCGTTACACAGCGCGAAAAGCTTTTCAAACTCTACACTCAACTGCAGTCAGGCCGTATTTACAGGTTCAGTGCTTGGATACGTGACAATAGCGGCTCACTTCCAAAGCCTTCTATGGTGTTGGTGGCAAACGGGGCCGATATTACTTCGATCACCTCTCCTGGGTTGTCTTGGCAGTTGCTCCAAGGAACCTTTACTGCCACTTCAACAACGACAAGGCTCAGCGTTGATAATCGTCAGATGGGGAACCCCGGCAATGACTTCGACGTGACGTTACTGGTTGTGGAGGAGGTTTGATCTGCTTGGAATTGGTCGCTTGAAGGACACAGGCCTCCGGCTTTTTGGAGGCCTTTCCAACAGTCTGCTTATTTCGGCCCGAGAATCTTCACCAGCTTATCCGGCGAAGGCGCACCTTGCTGTTGCTGCAACCCGCCCTTGTCATCCAGATAGAAAATCGCCGGCGTCGCCGACAACTCCAGCTCATCCATCAGCTTCATGTTCGAATCAAGCTTGGCCTGGATATCCGCCGGGATCTTCTCCAGCGCCTGCAGCTTGCTGCCTTTACCCGCCGACTCATGGGCTTCGAGAGCCTGTTGCGGATCCTTGGCGGCAAACAGCGCGGCCGACTTGCCCGGGCTGTCCTCACGAATAATCCCCACCATGATATGCCGCAACTGCACCTTGCCCGACTTCACCCAAGGTCGTGCCTGTTCCCAGAACATGTTGCAGTACGGGCAGTTCGGGTCGCTGAACAGGTACACGATGCGTGGCGCGTCCTTGTTGCCGTCCTGGATCCAGTTGCTGTGTTCCATCTTGGCCCAGACCTCCTTGGCCATCGGCGCATACACCAGTTTTTCCAAGGGTGCGGTGCTCAGGTCATTGCCGTCGGCGTCGTACAGGTTGCCGGCGATCACACTTTTACCATCGGCAGTCAGGTACAGCGCCATGCCGCGGTTCTGGTATTGCGCCGCATAGCCGGTGAGGCCGCTGGGGGCATCGAACTTGCCGATGATCTTGGCCCCCTTGGCTTCGATGTTCTTGATCGGCGCCGGCCAGTCTTCAGCCTGGACGAGCGTAGCAGCCAGTGTCAGGGGCAACAGGGTCAGCAGGTGGCGGAGGCGGAGCATGGCGAATTCCTTGTGGTAGCCGGCTGGGCCGGTTTAGCGGTGGTCGGCTCGAAGCGCTCCATGGCGCGGGCCAGGCTGGCCTGGGACAACTCGCCCAGGTGGCTGTTGATCAGGCGACCATCAGGTTGATAGAAGAGGGTGGTGGGCAAGGCCATGGAACCGACGGCCTGGCCCAGGCGGCCGCTGGCGTCGAACAGCACGTTGTCCAGGTTCAGGCCTTGGGTCGCCAGGTAGGTGGCGACGCTTTGCATGCTTTCGGCCTGGTTGACGAACAGGAAGGTCACGTCCGGACGTTGGCGCTGGGCACTTTCCAGTACCGGCATTTCGCGTCGGCACGGCGGGCACCAGGTGGCCCACAGATTGATCACCAGCGGGCCGCCCTTGTAGTCGGCCAGTTGCACGGTCTCGCCATTGGCGTTACGCAGGGCGATGTCCGGCAGGTGCGTGCCTTTTTCGTAGAGGGTCAGGGACAGGCTGGTCAGGGCCCAGAACGCGAGGCCGGTGATCACGCCGGCGCTCAGGGGCTTGCGCAGCAGCGGGCGGCGCCAGCCGTAGATCAGCGCGCCGACAATCAACGCGATAACGCCGGGCCAGGCGAGAAAACCGCCGTCCCGCAGGTCGACGATTTGCAGCGGGTCATTCTGGTAGTACGACCAGTACATCAATACGAAGCTGACGCGCGCAGCGAGCATGCCCACCAGAAACAGGGTGAACAGCACCGACTCCGGGTTCTCGCCGCCGCGCTTGGCCACCCGCCAGCCCACCAGGGTGGCGAGGATCAACGCCGTGATCAGCAGCAAGTGATTCAGGGCGATGGCGAAGGTGCCGATGGTCAGTGTCAGCATCAGAGGGCTTCCCGGGCTTGGGTCCAGCGTTGCAGGAAGGCGGCGGCGTCGACTTCGCCGGTGATGCGCTGGGCGCGGCGCTCTTCACCATCAGGGCCGATCCAGACGAAGCTCGGCGGGCCGGGGACTTTGTAGCGGCCCAGCAGCTCGCGGCTGGCGGCGTTGTCGGCGGTGACGTCGAGGCGCAGCAGGCGCACATCCTTGAGGGCGTCCATGACTTCGGGTTTGCCGAACACCTGTTTTTCCATGATCTTGCACGACACGCACCAGTCAGCGTAGTAGTCCACCAGCACCCATTGGCCCTGGGCCTTGGCACTGTCGAGCTGGCTTTGCAGCACGGCCGGGTCGTTGATGGTCATGAAGGCTTCATGGGCGCTCGGGGCACCAGCCACCCGCGAGCCGCTGTAGACCTTCAGCGGTTGCCACAGGTCGTCGCTGCCGCCGGCCGCGCCGATCACCAATACGCTGCCCCAGAGGCCGAGCACCAGCGAACCGGCACCGAACAGCATGGCGGTGCGCCCGAAGTCCTGGGCCAGGCGCCAGCCGCAATAAGCCATGACCAGTGCCAGCACACCCCACAAGCCGAGCCATAGGGTTTCACCGACCACCGGGCGAATCATCAGCACGGCGGTGGCGAGGAACAGGAAGCCGAAGATGCCCTTGAGGATGTTCATCCAGGTGCCAGGTTTGGGAAGGAAGCGGTTGCCCACGGTCACCAGCAGCAACAGCGGCACGCCGATGCCGATGCCCATGGCAAACAGAATCAAGCCGCCATGCAGGGCGTTACCGCTTTGGGCGATATACAACAGGGCGCCGGCCAGGGGCGCGGTCATGCACGGGCCCACCAGCAAACCGGACAAGGCACCGAGCACGCCGGCACCCACGAGGCTGCCGCCGCTTTGGTTGCGGCTGACGTTGTCGAGGCGGTCCCGCAGGAAGGCCGGCAGTTGCAGTTCAAAGAAGCCGAACATCGGCAGGGCCAGGATCACGAATAACGCGGCGAAGCTGCCGAGGATCCACGGAGTTTGCAACAGGGCGGCGAGGTTGCCGCCGAGCAGCGCGGCCAATACACCGAGGGCGGCATACACCAGCGCCATGCACACCACGTAGCTGGCGGCCAGGGCAAAGCCGCGCCGTGGGCTGGCGCCGCTGCCGACCACAAGGCCTGCAAGAATCGGCAGCATCGGCAAGGAACACGGGGCAAAGGCCAGCAGCAGGCCCAGGCCGAAGAACACCAGCAGGCTCCAGCCCAGGCTGCGCTGTTGCAGGCCGGTGGCCAGGCTTTGGTCTTGAGCCTGGCCGGTGGCGGCTACGGCGGGGTTGCCACCCAGGTCAACGGTGATCGATTGCGGTGGGTAACACAGGCCGGCATCGGCGCAGCCTTGCCAGCCGAGTTTGAGCTGGCCGGTGGCGCCAGCGGGAATCTTCACTTCCAGGCCCTGGCGATACACCTGCTGCTCACCGAAGAACTCGTCGCTGTGGGCTTCGCCTTGGGGCAGCGTCGGTTTTTCGGCCAGGCCATCGAATTTCATGCGCTGCTGGTACAGGTAATAACCGTCGGCAATCTGCCAATACAGCTGGGTTTCGCCGGAGGCCAGACGCTCGGAGGTAAAGGTGAAGGCTTTGCCCACCGGGAGGAAGTCGGGTTTGGTCTCGAAAGGATTGTTGCCCGGCGCGGCCTGGGCGAATCCAGCAAACACTACCAGCAGAAAGATAAACAGATGCCGCATGATCAAGCCTTAGTTCGAAGCAAGTGGGACACACAATGTGTGGTGTTGATTAACCGATGATTAACCGGGCTATCCTAGACAGCAGGGATTATCCGGGTTTACGCGGGCTGGCGGCATAATGTGCGCTTAATCCACTCCCTTTTTAATCACCTTCACATTTTGCAAAGGGTTCACCATGCACGTACTGGTCTGTGAAGACGACGAACTGATCGCCAGCGGCATTGTTGCCGGGCTCAGCGCCCAAGGGCTGACCGTCGAGCGCGTCGGCACCGCCGCCGCTGCCCGGGCGATGCTCAAGGTGGCGGAGTTCGACGTGATGGTACTCGACCTCGGCCTGCCGGATGAAGACGGCTTGAAGCTGCTGCAGCAATTGCGCAGCCAGGGCCTGGAGATCCCGGTGCTGATTCTTACGGCACGGGATTCGGTGACCAACCGGGTCGATGGCCTGCAGGCCGGTGCCGACGATTACCTGCTGAAACCCTTCGACCTGCGAGAACTGGCCGCACGCCTGCACACCCTGTTGCGCCGGGTGGCCGGGCGCAGTGTCAACCTGATCGAACACGGGCGCCTGACCTACAACCCCAGCAGCCGCGAAACCCTGTTGGGCGGTGAGTCGGTAGACCTCTCTCGCCGCGAGCAGGCGCTGTTGCAGGCCCTGCTGCAAAACCGCGGCCGGGTACTCTCCAGCGAGCAGCTCAAGGACAGCGTCTACGGGCTTAACGACGAACTGGAAAGCAACGCCCTCAACGTGCACATCCACCACCTGCGGCGCAAACTCGGCAACGGCATCGTCGAAACCGTGCGCGGCCTGGGCTATCGCCTGGGCCCGGCTGACGGTGGAGAGGATGCTTCGTGATGAGCCTGCGCCTGCGGCTGACCTTCAAGCTCGGCGCGGCCTTTGTGCTGATCTGGGCCCTGGCTGCCGCGTGGATGCTCAACGACTTGCGCAACCAGATGATGTTCTCCCTTGACCAGCGGCTGGTGGCGTCGGCGCGCATGGTCGCGGGGCTGATGGAGCAGATGCCCGGCCTTTCCAGCACGGGTGAAGGCGCACATTTCAGCGCCGAACAATTGAATGTACCGGGCGGCATGGCGTGCCAGGTCAGCTCGTTGCGCGGGGTGGTGCTCGCCCGCAGCCATACCACCCCGGACCAGGGCCTGGAGTCGCGCAAAAGCGGCTTTCGCGACCAGATGATTGATGGCGTGGGCTGGCGCAGCTTTACCCTGTCCCGTGGCGACTTGTTTATCACCACCGCCGACCGGCAGGTGGAGCGTGAAGCCTTGAACCTCTCGATCCTGCTGGCCGCCTCGGTGCCGGTGGGTGTGGCGCTGCTGGGCTGCCTGTGCCTGCTGTGGCTGGGAATCGGCCAAAGCCTGTTGCCGCTCAACCGCATGCGTGACGCCTTGATGCGCCGCAGTGCCGACTCCCTCGAACCCTTGCAGATCAGCCCGCTGCCCAGCGAGCTTAAACCGCTGCTCGACACCCAGAACCAGCTGCTGCAACGCATCGCCAAGACCATCGAGCGCGAACGCCGCTTGACCGGCGACGCGGCCCACGAACTGCGCAGCCCGCTGACGGCGATCAAGACCCACCTGCAAGTGGCGCGCATGACCGAAGGCGCCGCCCGTGACCAGTCCCTGGCCCATGCCGAGGAAGGCGCCGACCGCCTGCACCGCACCCTTGAACAGTTACTGCTGCTGGCGCGGGTTGAAGGCAGCCTGTCGTTTGATGACGGCCTGCAATCGAGTGCCGAGCAGGTCGCACAACTGGCGATCCAGGACGCCAATGGCGGCGATAATCAGCGCATTGACCTGATCCTGGCAGACGGTCTGTCCGAAAAGCCGGTGGAAATGCCGGTGGGCCTGGCCGTCGCCGCCTTGCGCAACCTGCTGGACAACGCCTTGCGCCACACCCCGCCTGATACCCGGGTGGAGCTGAGTGTGTCCAGCGCTGGCGATAATGTGGTGTTCCGGGTGCGCGACCACGGCGCGCCGATCTCCAGCGAAGACTTGCAACACCTGACCCAGCGCTTCTGGCGCAACGGCAACAGCCCGGGATGCGGCCTGGGGCTGGCGATTGTCCAGGCAATCGTGCAGCGCTGCTCGTGCTCCTTGAAATTCGACAGCCAGGCGGACGGTATGCGCGTCGACCTGGGCATGCCGTTGCGTCGCTGAACTTTCTTTTCACGGCACAAATAGCTACCGCCAGCCTCAAGCGCAACGCTTCAGGATGGCGGTCATTTTTTTGTGTTTGAACGGGCTGAATGACTCAGCCTGTGTTGAAAAGGACAGCGCCTATGTTGGTCATCGATTCCACGTTTCCCGCAAAAGACTTTAACCAACGCAATGGCGAAGCCGTGCGCCAGGTGATTGTGCATTACACCGCAGCGCCCTTTGCCTCGTCATTGCGTACGCTGACTCACGACGGTGTCAGTGCTCACTACCTGTTGGTTGACCCCCATGACGCCAGCTACCGCGCCGCCGGCTACGACGAACTGCGGGTGTTCCGCCTGGTGGACGAAGCGCAGCGTGCCTGGCATGCCGGTGCCAGCCACTGGGCCGGTCACGACAACCTCAATAGCCGCTCGATCGGGATTGAAATCGTCAATCAGGCCCGGGATGACGACGGTGTGTTTACCTTTCCCGCGTATGGCCATGAACAGATCGACGTATTGATCGCCCTGATTCGCGACATTCAGGGGCGTTACCCGGCGATAGGTCCTACCGACATCCTCGGGCATTCGGACATTGCCTATTGGCGCAAGAGCGATCCCGGCCCTCGTTTGCCATGGCGTTGCCTGTACGAGGCGGGCGTGGGGGCCTGGTATGACGAAATGGCCAAGGTGGCCTATCTGCGCCGATTCAACATCGGCCTGCCGCTAGAGGTTGAAGTCGAACGGGCCTTTCAGCGCTACGGATATGCCCCGGCGAAAAACCGCCTGGGTTTTCAGCAGCGCGTCCGCGCGTTTCAGATGCATTTTCGCCCCGGTGACTACAGCGGGCGGCTGGATGCAGAGACCTGCGCAATTCTGTATGCGTTGAATGAAAAATACACCGGAGTTGCCGGGTAAATCCGCTAAAGCGGTTTTTAACGACCACAGGTGTAAATCCTCTGCTCGCTGATGCGTTTCCAGAACAGGAAATCCGTGCGTTGCCCTTGGGCCAGACGCCAACGGGTTGGCAGTTTGGTCACCATCATCAGCGTATTGAGGGATCTGGAAATGTCAGTCGCTACCAGCCGTATTGAAGAGACCCAAGCGGTCCCTGCGGAAACGCTCTACCAGTTTGACGAAACCCCGCTGCTGGCCCGCCAGCGCCAGCAGGAGTCCAATGCCCGCAGCTATCCTCGGCGCATTCCCCTGGCGCTCAAGCGCGCCCGCGGGATCTACGTCGAGGACGTTGAAGGCCGCAGCTTTATCGATTGCCTGGCCGGTGCAGGCACCCTGGCACTGGGGCACAACCACCCGGTGGTGATCGAGGCGATTCGCCAGGTGCTGAGCGATGAATTGCCGTTGCACACCCTGGACCTGACCACGCCGGTCAAGGACCAATTCGTGCAGGACCTGTTCGGCCTGCTACCGCCAGCGCTGGCGCGGGAAGCCAAGATCCAGTTCTGCGGCCCCACTGGTACCGACGCGGTGGAAGCCGCGCTGAAACTGGTGCGCACCGCCACCGGGCGCAGCACGGTGTTGTCGTTCCAGGGCGGTTATCACGGCATGAGCCAGGGCGCCCTGAGCCTGATGGGCAGCCTGGGGCCGAAAAAACCGCTGGGTGCCTTGCTCGGCAATGGCGTGCAATTTTTGCCGTTCCCTTATGACTATCGTTGCCCGTTCGGGCTGGGTGGGGCAGAAGGGGTGAAGGTCAACCTGCATTACCTGGAGAACCTGCTGAACGACCCCGAGGCCGGTGTATTGCTGCCGGCGGCGGTGATCGTGGAAGTGGTGCAGGGCGAGGGCGGCGTGATCCCGGCTGATCTCGACTGGCTGCGCGGCCTGCGCCGCATTACCGAACAAGCCGGTGTGGCGTTGATCGTTGACGAAATCCAGAGCGGCTTTGGCCGTACCGGCAAGATGTTTGCCTTCGAACACGCCGGTATCGTCCCGGACGTGGTGGTGCTGTCCAAGGCCATCGGCGGCAGCCTGCCACTGGCGGTGGTGGTGTATCGCGACTGGCTCGACACCTGGTTGCCGGGCGCCCATGCCGGGACCTTCCGAGGCAATCAGATGGCCATGGCCGCCGGGTCGGCAGTGATGCGCTACCTCAAGGACCACGACATTCCCGCCCACGCGGCCGCCATGGGCGAGCGCCTGGGTGAGCACCTGCGCATCCTGCAGCGCGACTTCCCGCAGTTGGGGGACATTCGTGGCCGTGGGCTGATGCTCGGCGTGGAGCTGGTGGATCCCGCAGGCGCCCCCGACACTCAGGGCCATCCTCCGATCCATCGCCAACTGGCGCCACTGGTACAGCGCGAATGCCTCAAGCGCGGGCTGATTCTCGAACTGGGTGGGCGACACGGCAGCGTCGTGCGTTTCCTGCCACCGCTGGTGATTACCGCCACAGAAATCGACCGTGTGGCCGAGATTTTTGGCCGCGCCTTGGCGGCAGCCGTTACCCGCCTCTAATTTTTTACCGGGCTGGCACGTTCCTTCTTACATTACACCGATGGAGAACCGCAATGACCTCAGTATTCGACCGCGAAGACATCCTGTTTCAGGTAGTGGTCAACCATGAAGAACAATATTCCATCTGGCCCGACTACAAGGCTGTGCCGGAAGGCTGGCGCACCGTGGGCAAGAGCGGGATGAAGAAAGAGTGCCTGGCTTACATCGAAGAGGTGTGGACCGACATGCGCCCGTTGAGCCTGCGCCAGAAGATGGACAGCCAGGCGCTGGCGGGCTGATCACCACCTTGAAGGTTGTGAAGATCGAATGTGGGAGCTGGCTTGCCCGCGATAGCGGTGAGTCAGCTTGCATCTCTGTTGACTGATACTCCGCTATCGCAGGCAAGCCAGCTCCCACACTGACCGCGTTTGTCCTTAAGGTGTCAGCGCCTTGATTACCTGATCTACATTGCCTTCCAGCTCCGCCACCGGGTCGGCGCCATCGGTGCCCAGCACCAGCAACTTCGCCCCACCCGCCGTGACCGCCGCCTGCACCGCATCGCTTGGCTTGCGGTGATGCAGCACCACGGCCACCTCATTCTCCTTCAAGCCTTCGCTCAGTTGCTGCAACGCCTCGGGTGTCCACTCGGTATCGGCCCGCGCGTCGGTGCTGACCAGTTCCAGATTCAAGCCACTGACGAGGTAACCAAAATGATCGCTCAGGCTGGCCACCGTCAGGTTATCGGCCTTGGCCAGCCGCGCCTCGCTGTCGGCGGTAAGCTTGAGCAGGCGTTGCTTGAGGCTGGCCAGGTTGGCTTCGATCTGCGGTTTGGCCTCGGGGGCCAGGCGACTCAGGTCGGTGGCCATCACATCGGCCATGCGCCCCATGTTGTTGCTGGCCTGCCATGGCTGGCTGTTCAGGCCGTCGGTGGCGCCCGGCTGCACGGCAATTCCCGGCAAACCACCGTCCACCGGGCGGGCGGCGTCGACTTCGACGATGCGGATGTTACTGCGCCGGGCCACCGGATACAGCGGGTCATCCGGCCACAACGAGCGCAGGCCGATGGCCGCGTCGGCGTCCAGGGCCAGGGGGTTCAATGCCTGCGCACCGCGCCCGGTGAAATAGGCGACTTGCCGTGAGCCGGGCAGGTTGGCCGGTGCCGCGCGTTCAAGCTGCACGTCGGTGCCTTTGAGCAACACCTGCGCCAAGCCATAGGTGATCGGCAAGGCGGCGAGGACTTTCACCGGCTTTGTCGCCTGGGCCTTGTTCAAGGCAGCATGGCCGATGCCTTGGTTGGCGGTGATCTGCAACGGTTTGACACCGTCGGCAGCGAACGCCGGTGTGGCAATGGCCAGGGCCAGCAGCAGTGGTCGAAACATCGGGCGCATTATCCAAGATTCCCTTTCAGGCTGGGGACCGTGCCGCGAGCAATGGCGGCGAGGGCGAAGGCGATACCGGCGACCAGGATGATCGCGGCACCGGACGGAATCGGCAGGTCAAAGATGATTGGCAGCAGGATCCCGCACAGGGTGCTGACGGTGGCAATCACTACCGAGATCCAGAAGAAGCCCTTGAGTGACTGGCTCAACAGGCGTGCGGCCGCCGCCGGGATCACCAGCAACGCGCCCACCAGGATCGCGCCGATGACCTTGACTGCCGCGACGGTGATCAGCGTCACCAGGATCACGAACAGATAGTCCAGGGTCTTCACCGCTACCCCGCGTACCGCTGCCAGTTGCGGGTTGAAGCTGGCGAGCATGATGCGGTTGTACAGCGGCAGGGCCAAAGCCATCACCAGTGAGCCGACAATCGCCAGCACCAGCAAGTCATTGCCATTCACCGTCAGCACTGAGCCGAACAGCACGTTTTCCAGGATGTGCACATTGATCTTGCCCGCCAGAATCAGCAGCAGGCTCGCCCCCAGGGCCAGGGACACCGAGAGGAACACGCCGATCAAGGTGTCCGGCGCCAGGCCGGTGCGGTTGCGCAAGTAATTGAGCAGGATCCCGAACAACAGGCAGTAGCCGAACAGGCTGCCGTAAGGCCCGGTGTAGGGTTCCCCCAGCAGAATGCCCACGGCCACGCCGGTCAAGGCGGCATGGCCCACGGCTTCGGAAAAGAATGCAAAGCGCTTGACCACCACCAGAGTGCCCAAACCGCCCAGCACCGGGCCGATCAGCAACCCGGCGAGCAGCGCGTTGACCACAAACCCATAGGCCAGCGCTTCGGGCAAATACCCGGAAGACGCCCAGCCCTGGACCATCAAGCGAAAGGCTTCGTAGTTCATAAGGCCGGGCTCCGTGGGTGGGTGGAGAACAGGGTCAGCAGGCGGTCCGGGGTCAGCGCCTCCTTGGGCGTGGCGTCGAACAGCACGCGGCGGTTCAGGCCGGTGACGCGGTCAGCCAGGCGGCCGACGGCTTCCAGGTCATGCTCGATCCACAGCACGGTGATCCCGGCCTGGCGCCAGTCGCTCAGCAAGCGCTCGAACACCTGGATACCGGCTTCATCCAGCGCCGACATCGGTTCGTCCAGCACCAGCAATTGCGGCGCCGGGATCAAGCCCTGGGCCAGCAGCACCCGCTGGCGTTCACCGCCAGACAAGGCGCCCATGCGCCGTTTGCGCTTGTCCTGCATGCCGACCCGCTCCAGTGCGTCGCCAATCGCGGCAGCGTAGTGTTTGGACAACCCGAGAAACGCCGGACGCCGCTGGCACATCGCAGCCATGAAGTCGTCGACGGTCATCGGCAAGCCTCGGTCGAACTCCAGCGCCTGGGGCACATAGCCGATGGTGCCGGGTGCCTCCGGCCAGTGCAGGCTCAGCTGGCCCTGGTGTGGCGTTTGCCCCAGCAGGGTTTTGATCAGCGAGCTTTTTCCGCCGCCGTTGGGGCCCACCAGCGCATGAATACTGCCGGGCCGGACCTGGAAGCTCACCGCGTCGAGGATCACCGTGCGGCCCAGGGTCAGCGCCACATTCTCGAAGTCGAGGGTCGGGCCAACGCTGGCCACGCTCAAGTGTTCAGCCGCCGTCATGCCCCGGACTCCTGAATGGCCCGCACCACGGTGTTGAGGTTGCCGGTCATTTCCACTTCGTATTTTTCCGCGCTGTAGTCGCCATAGGAAATGTGCGACAGCGGATACAGCTTCACGCCGGATTCACGCTGGATGGTGTCGACGTAGCTGGACGGGAAGTCCATCTCAGAGAAGATCACTTTCACATCCAGTTCCCGCAGTTGGTCGATGGTTTTCTTTAACTGGCTGGGGCTCGGCTCGATGCCGTGGGCCGGTTCCACCACGGCGGTGACTTCCAGGCCGAACTCCCGCAGCAGGTAGTCATACGCCGCGTGCACCGTGGCCACCCGCAGGTCGGGGTTGGGCGCGCTGGTGAGTTTGGCCAGGGCGTCGGCGCGCATCTGGCGCAGGCGCTTGCCGTAGGCCCGGGCGTTCTGGGTGTAGGTCTTGGCGTTGTCCGGGTCGAGCTTGCCCAGTTCCCGGGCGATGTTATTCACCTGGGCAATCGAGGCGCTGATGGAGAGGAAGGTGTGCGGGTTGACCACCTTGCCGGCACCGCGCGCGGCGTTGCCAGTGGCGGCCAGCAGCGGCACGTTGGCGTTGGCTTCGATCACCGGGATGTCCGGCCGCTCGCTGGTGGCGATCATGCGGTCGGCGAAATCGTCATGGCCGACGCCATTGAGCACGATCACATCGAGAGTGCCGATGCGCTTGATGTCTTCGGCGCGAGGTTCGTAGGCATGGGGATTGAAGCCGGCCGGAATCAACGGCACGACTTCGGCTTTGTCCCCGACGATATTCGCCACGTAGCTGTAATAAGGATGCAGGGTGATGCCGATGCGCAGGCGTTTGGCAGGGTCGGCACTGGCGAATGGGGCCAGCAGCACGGTGATCAGGCCGACCAGCACCAGGCGTAATAAGGGAGATGAAATAGACATGGTCTTCTCTCGGCTACAGCGTGAATTCAATGACGATGCTGGCGGGTGACACCGGCATCGAATTGCGCGACTACTTGTCGCCAGCCCGCGCTGATCAGCGCCTGGTCAGTGAGGTCGGTGGGGGCGGTGAGGTTGGCGCTGCGGTTGAGCCAGATATCCGGCTCGGCGCCCCGGATGCGCATCAACAGCGAACCGCTGAGGTCCGGTGTCTGGCTCAGGCCCAGGTAGGCCGCGTCCAGCAACTGCCAACGGTGGTCGCCGCGGCTCACCGAGCTGGCGTCCTGGGCGAAGGGCGCAAAGCCTTCTTCCGCCAGTTGCTCAGGCGTTGGCAGGGCGCTGTGCTCTTCCTGCAGCAGGTGGATTTCATCCAGAGTCACCCGCAGGTCGGCGTAGATGCCTTGCTCGGCGGCGCTGAGGTCGCGGCGGGCGTCCAGTTGGTGGCTGGGCACGGCAGCGATCTCCTGGCTTTCACCGCGCAAGGCCACCACGGTGCCGGCAACGGCGAGGATGATCAGGCACAACAGCAGGACATACAGGGTTTCGTGCCCGGCACCGGCCGGGCGCACCACTTGGGTTGTACGGCTCATTGGGGCTGGATATCCGCTTGGTCGATTTCCACCACGTGGCCGGGGCCGGCATCAAACAACACGTAGAACTCGGCGGAGGGTTTCTTGAAGGTCAGCGTCGAGTCTTGCCCCAGCTTGCCGGGCACCAGGATGGTTTCGTCATAGCCGATCACATCCAGAGTCACCCCCGGGGCGCCGCTGCCATCGGAGAAACCGCCGGTGCACTGGATCTGCTCGCCGGGGATTTCCTTGCATTCGCACATCGGGTTGTGGGCCAGGGCAACGGTGCTGAAGCCGGCACTGAGGATCAGCGCGCCAACGGCGCGGGCCAGTTGCGGCAAAGTCATGGTTTAACTCCTCGTTTTTTCAGCCAGTCGATGGTGGCCGGCGATGCCTGGCTCAAGGGGATGGAGGCCTGGTGCATGGCGCCGTCCCAGCCTTCCATGGTGATCCACACGTCGGCGTCCAGTGGGGTGCGTTCGGGGATCGGCAGCATGGCGCCCATGCGGTACGGGGTGCCGAAGAAGATCACCCCGGCGGCCCGCAGGCTGCGGGGCTTGCCGATGCGCAGGTAGGTCGCCTTGACCTGGTCGATGCAGGTGGCGCACAGGGCGGCATTAAAGGATTTCATCGGGCCCGCCGGGTCGGGGCGTGGGGCCTCGTTACGCAGTTCGGCGAGCTTCACGCTCCACGGGCCGACCTGCACTTCGCCGATCTCCCGCTCGCCAAGACCGCTGTCACCGCGAAACAGCGCGGCGTCGGCAAAGTACTTGGGCATAAAGCCCAAGGGCACCAAAATCAGCAGGATATTGATGTGGAAGCGCCACTTTAGCCAGAAGGCACGCAGGGGAGAGGGCGGGTTAATCGTCGTGGCCTTGTTCATCGGTTGCCCTCCGTGGTTTCAGCCTGTCCAAGCGGATTTTCCAGCGGTTGCCGGTGCACCTTGGCGCTACGCTTGAGTGCGTTGAGCGTGGCCAGCGCCGTGCGTTTGCTCCAGATCAGCAGACCGCTCAGAACCATCATGCTCAGTACCAAACCGAAGAAGAACCAGATCATCTTGATCCACAGTCCGCCGAAATCCCCAGTGTGCAACGGGCGCATGGATTCGGTGACGAACTCCAGGCCGGAACGGTCCGACAGCAGGTGCGAGGCGGCGATTTCGCCGTTGTAAGGGTTGATTTGCGCGGTTTGGTACATCAGTGGGTACCAGCCCCGGCCACCAATCATCAAATGGCTATAGGCCGTCGCCGGCAGGCTGACGAAACTGGCTTCCAGGCCTGGAATGCGCTGGGTGGCGATGTCGATTGCCTCGTCCAGGGGAATCATCGGCGCGCGCACGCCCGTGCTGGACAGGGGCACCTTGTCCCGGGTGATCACCGGGACAATGGGTTCACTGGAAATCGAGATTTGGTTATCGAAGAGAATCGCCTGAATCAGAAACCAGGTGCCGGTTATGGAAATGACTGCAATAAACCAGATCGACCAGATGCCGCTCAATCGGTGAAAGTCGCCCCAGAAGATTCGCGCACCGTGGTTAAAGCGCAAGGTTGGCTTGAAGAAGCCTTTCCAGAAACGCTTGTAGACCACTAGGCCCGTAACCAGTGAGGCCAGCAGCGGCAAACCCAGCAACGAGACCAGGTACCAGCCCCAGCTGAAACCGTTGGTGAACGGCACCAGCCACCAGCCGTGCAATGCGCGGGTGAATTGTTGGAAGTCGAACGCCGGGGCGATCCCCTGGATCACCCCGGTGTAGGGGTTGACGAACACTTCTACGGTTCGTCCGTCGGGATAGGCCACGTTCGACGTCAGGGCGAAATGCGACTCGTCGGGGCGGCTCAGGGATTTGACGATAGTCTGCGGCTCGGCGCGGTTCATGGCCTTGATGACTTGTTCGTAGCTGAGCAGTTCGGCATCGTCCGACGGCTTGCTGGCGCGGATGTCCGGGTTGGCCAGCCACACGATTTCCTGGCTGACCACCGCCAGGGTGCCGGTGACACAGACGATCAGCACAAAGAACCAGATGGGCAAGGCCAGCCAGCTGTGCACGAGAAACCAGAGTTTTGAGCGTGACTTCTTCGACATGTGAATGAGGGTCTTGATCGGAGAGAGGCGGTAAAGGCCCGGAAAACGCCGCCCGTAGCTTTTGCTGACGCGAGCGGCTGTATCTAAGTTAAGACGGATGAGAAATGCAAAACCCTAAGGTGGATATGAAAGAAAATGTTTCGGATAGCCATTCATGCAACACGAAACATGTTTCGAGTCATCACCAAGGTGGGATTGATGGGGCAGGGGCGCTGCCTATGATGGAGCCATACCGTTGAGCGAGCCCAATAATGACTGCTGCCAGAACCCTCTACGACAAACACATCGACTCCCACACGGTGTGCCGCCTGGATGACCAGGGCCATGTGCTGCTGTACATCGACCGTCAGGTAATCAATGAATACACCAGCCCGCAAGCCTTCAGCGGCTTGCGCGAGGCAGGCCGTGGCGTATGGCGCCCCGGCACGGCGTTGGCGGTGGTCGACCATGTGAACCCCACCACACCCAAGCGCATCGCGACCATGCCGGATGCGGGCGGCGCACGCCAGGTGTCGTACCTGGCAGAAAACTGCCGGGACTTCGGGATTGAGCTGTTGGATATCCTCGACAAGCGCCAAGGCATCGAACACGTGATCGCCCCGGAGCAGGGTTTTATCCTGCCGGGCATGGTGATCGCCGCCGGCGACAGCCACACCACCACCTACGGTGCCTTGGGCGCATTCGGCTTTGGCATCGGCACCTCGGAAATCGAGCATTTGCTGGCCTCGCAAACCCTGGTCTACAAGCGCCTGAAAAGCCTGCGCGTGACCGTGGACGGCGAACTGGCCCACGGCCTGACCTCCAAGGACGTGATCATGGCGCTGATCGGCAAGATCGGCGCTTCGGGCGCCACCGGCTACGCCATTGAGTTTTGCGGTTCGACCATCGATGCCTTGAGCGTCGAGGCGCGCATGACCATCTGCAACATGGCGGTCGAAGCGGGCGCCCGTGGTGCCTTCATGGCCCCGGACGAAAAAGTCTTCACCTACCTCAAGGGCAAATCCCGTGCGCCGAAGGGCGAGTTGTGGGAGCGCGCCCTCGTGGGTTGGCGCCAACTGCACTCGGACGCCGACGCCGTGTTCGACCTCGAAGTGCAACTGGACGCCACCGCCCTGGAACCGATGGTCACCTGGGGCACCAGCCCTGACCAGGCCGCGCCCATCGGCGCCCGTGTGCCGGACCCGCAAGACGTCAGCGACCTGATCCTGCGCCAGGACATGCGCCGCGCCCTGAACTACATGGGCCTGGAAGCCGGCATGCCCCTGAGCGAGATTGTCATCAGCCACGCGTTTATCGGCTCCTGCACCAACGCCCGCATCGAAGACCTGCGGGATGCCGCCAGCGTCGTGCGCGGCAAGCACGTGGCCGACCACGTGCGGGCGATGATCGTGCCGGGCTCCACCGAAGTGCGCGACCAGGCAGAAGCTGAAGGCCTTGCTGCGATCTTTATCGACGCCGGGTTTGAATGGCGCCAGTCCGGCTGTTCGATGTGCCTGGCGATGAACGATGACGTGCTGGAGCCCGGCGACCGCTGCGCCTCCAGCACCAACCGCAACTTCGAAGGCCGCCAGGGGGCGGGGGCCCGCACACACCTGATGAGCCCGGCCATGGTTGCCGCCGCTGCCATCACCGGCCGTCTGACGGATATTCGCCATTTTGGAGAGCGCACATGAGCTTGCAACCTTTCACTCGGGTCACCGGCAAGGCCGCGCCGATGCTGGCGGCCAATATCGACACCGACGTGATCATGCCCAAGCAGTTTCTCAAGGGCATCGACCGTAACGGGCTGGATCGCGGGTTGTTCTTTGATTTGCGCTTCCTGGCGTCGGGCGAGCCTAACCCGGAGTTCGTGCTGAATCAGCCGGCGTGGCAGGGCGCGAGCTTTATGGTGGTGGGGCCGAATTTTGGCTGTGGTTCCAGCCGGGAGCATGCGGTGTGGGGCTTGAAGCAGATGGGCATTCGCGCGTTGATCGGCAGCAGCTTTGCGGGGATTTTCTATGACAACTGCCAGCGTAACGGGGTGTTGTTGATCACGCTGGAGGAGGCGGTGTTGCAGCGGTTGGGGCAGATGGTGAGTCAGCCTGAACAGGCGCAGATCAGTGTGGATCTCGAGGCGCAGGAGATTCTTTTGGCGGACGGGCAGGTGATTGGGTTTCAGATTGATACGTTGCGCAAGACTGCGTTGTTGTTGGGGTTGGATGCTATCGGTACGACGTTGCAGCGCAGCGAGCAGATCAAGGCGTTTGAGCGGGAGCATCTGGCGGCCAATCCTTGGCTCGGGTGATGGGGCTGTTGTTGTAGGTTGGCCGCTCCGCAATACCTGCGTTCGGCCTCCGGCTTGTTGGGGCAGTCAGATCAAAAGCACAGCGGCCTCCCGGCCGGCTTGAGTGTTAGAAACCAGATCAAAAGCCAGAGCGAAAGCAGAGCTGCTTTTCTGTGGGAGCGGGCTTGCTCGCGAAAAACCTGAGAGCGCCGCGTTCATCCAGAATGCCCGCGTCATCGTTAACGACCTTCGCGAGCAAGCCCGCTCCCACATTTGGACCGTGCCCGCTTTTGATTTGGCTTTTGCTCTACAACACTTAAGCCGGCCGTTACCGCAACAATGGATATGTACCCAACCCCGACGCGCTAAATCGACAACCCCTTAAAGTGCTCCTGCAAAAACTCCACACACGCCCGCAACTTCCCGGAGTACGCCAACCGCGTCGGGTACACCGCCCACACGTTGGCGCTCTGGGTGTAGTCGTGCAGCACCTGCACCAGTTTCCCTTGTTCCAGCAGCGGCTTCACGTCCCACATCGAGCGTAGCAACACCCCACGCCCATCAAGCGCCCATTGCAAGACAATCTCACCGTTATTGGACGACAACGGCCCCCGCACGCGCACGCTGTCCTGCACGCCATCGCGCTCCAGGTGCCAGATGCCAAACGCGTTATCCCGCTCCTTGAGCACCAGGCAATCGTGCTGTTCCAGGTCACTCAAGTGCTGCGGTGTGCCACGGCGTTCGAGATAGGCGGGCGCCGCACACAGCACCCGGCGGTTGCTCACCAGCCGGCGGCCGATGTGTTGGCCGGGAATGTCGTCGCCCACGCGGATCTCCAGGTCAAAACCCTCGCTGACGATATCCACCACCCGGTCGAACAGGTCCAGGCGAATTTCCAGGTCCGGGTATTGTTCGGCCAGCAGCGACAAGGCTGGCGCCACATGGTTACGGCCGAAACCGAAGCTGCTGCACAAATGCAGGTGGCCGCGGGGGCTGTCGTGGGCGTCGGACAGTTCGTCGGACAGTTGCTGGAAATCTTCGAGAATACGCACGGCCCAGCGCTGCACCCGTTCACCGTCTTCCGTCAGGGCAATACGACGGCTGGTGCGGTGCAGCAGGCGAGTGGCAAGGGTGGTTTCGAGAATCTGGATACGCTTGCTGACGTAGGCAGGGGACAACCCCAGCTCATCGGCAGCCGCAGCAAAGCCGGCCTTGCGGATCACAGTCAGGAATACCCGCAGGTCTTCAGGTAGGGGCACGGTATCTTTCTTGTTGTTCATCAGAAACAGGCATGGCGGCATGAACCGCCAGAATAGCACCGGTGTGGTGAGGGAGCTTCTGTGGTAAGGGCGCTTGCTGTGGTAAGGGAGCTTGCTGTGGCGAGGGAGCTTGCTCCCGCTGGAGTGCGTAGCGCTCCCAAAGATCTTGGGGCCGCTGCGCAGCCCAGCGGGAGCAAGCTCCCTCGCCACAGGGGATCGGGGTTTAAGGGTTACTCGGCGGCGATCTTCGCCTGGGCGGCGGCCCGCGCATGTCGGCCGTGCTTGAGGGCGATGGGCGCCATTTTTTCGCGGTCCAGTTCCCCTTCCCACGCAGCCACCACCAGCGCCGCGACGGCATTGCCGATGATGTTGGTCAGCGAGCGGCATTCAGCCATGAACCGGTCCACACCCAGGATCAACACCATCGCCGCCACCGGCACCGTCGGCACCACCGCGAGGCTGGCGGCCAGCGCGACAAAGCCTGCGCCCACCACTGCACCGGCGCCTTTGGAGGTGAGCATCGCCACCGCCAGCAGGGTCAGTTGTTGCTCCAGCGTCAGGTCGATGTTGGTCGCCTGGGCCAGGAACAGCACCGCCAGGGTCATATAGATATTGGTGCCGTCCAGGTTGAAGGTGTAGCCGGTTGGCACCACGATCCCCACCACGCCTTTGGACGCGCCAAGGCTTTCGAGTTTCTGGATCAGCTGCGGCAGGGCAGATTCGGAGGAGCTGGTGCCCAGCACGATCAACAGCTCGGCTTTGATGTAGGTCAGCAGCTTGAAGATGCTGAATCCTACATAACGGGCGATGCTGCCCAGCACCACGGCGACGAAGAAAAACGCGGTGACGTAGAACGTGCCCACCAGTTTCAACAGCGGCAGCAGCGAACCCAGGCCGTACTTGCCGATGGTGAAGGCGATGGCCCCGAAGGCCCCGATCGGCGCGACGCGGCTGATCATCCCGACGATGCGGAAGAACACTTCGCTGGCCTGGTTGATCACGCCCACCAGGGGCCGGCCCTTCTCGCCGATCATCACCAGCCCGAGACCAAACAGCACCGACACAAACAGTACCGGGAGGATTTCGCCTTTGGAGAAGGCGTCGAAGAAGGTCGTCGGGATCACATGCATCAGGAATCCGGTGACACCTTCGCCGTGTTCGGCCTGGCCGACAAAACCGGCGATGGCCGAGGTGTCGAGGGTTTTCACATCAATATTGAAACCCACGCCCGGGTGCAGCAGGTGCGCGGCAAGGATGCCGATTACCAGGGCGATGCTGGAGACGATCTCAAAGTACAGCAGCGCCTTGCCACCCACGCGGCCCACCTGCTTCACGTCGTGCATGCTGGTGATGCCGGACACCACGGTGCAGAAGATGATCGGGCCGATGATCATCTTGATCAGCTTGATAAAACCGTCGCCCAACGGCTTGAGGTCGATGCCCACCTGCGGCCAGTGGTTGCCGATCAACACGCCCAGCACAATGGCGATGATCACCTGCACATACAGGGTTCCCAGCAGTTTTCTGATTGTCATTTTTATTATCTCGAGACGTTTTTTGGGCAAGCAGCTCCCGTCGCAGGCTGTTTCAAGCCAGCGGGGCGGGAGCGGTCAGGTCAGCGGTTCATAACGGCTCAGCGAAGGAAGGCCAGGACTTCGCCGAGCAACAGTTCAGGGGCTTCTTCAGCGATGTAGTGGCCGGCCGGCAGGGCCTTGCCACGTACGTCGGTCGCGACTTTCTGCCATTCCTGGAGGGGGTCGAAGCAGCGGCCGACGGTGCCTTCGGCGCCCCACATCACCAGCAACGGCAGTTCCAGGTGATTGCCGTTGTCGATATCGGTGCGGTCGTGCTCAAGGTCGATGCCGGCAGCGGCGCGATAGTCTTCGCAAATGCCGGTGGCGGTGCCGGGCAGCTTCAGGCAGCGCAGGTATTCGGCGAAGGCTTCGTCGGTGAACGGCTTGAGGCCGGCACTGCGGCTGCCCATGACGCTGCGCAAGTACAGCTCCGGATTGCCTTCGATCAGGCTCTCGGGCAACGGCGCTGGGCGGATCAGGAAGAACCAGTGCCAGTAGGCGCGGGCGAAGGCTTCGTCGGTCTGGGCGTACATGGCCAGGGTCGGTGCGATGTCCAGCAGGACCATGCGCTGCACGGCCTTGGGATGGTCCAGGGCCAGGCGATGGGCGACACGGGCGCCACGGTCGTGGGCCAGTACCGAGAATTCCTCGAAGCCCAAGGCCTTCATTAATTCGACGCCGTCGCGGGCCATTTCGCGTTTGGAATAGTGGGTGTGGTGGTCATTGGCGGCGGGCTTGCTGCTGTCGCCGTAACCGCGCAGGTCGGCGGCGACCACGGTGAAGTGTTCGGCCAGTTGCTCGGCGACCTTGTGCCAGATGACGTGGGTCTGCGGGTGCCCGTGCAGCAGGAGCAGGCCGGGACCTGTGCCGCCTTTGCGGTAGCAGATGTCCACGCCGTTGACGTGGCGCTGGTCTTTTTGGAATCCGGCGAACATGGAATGACTCCTTGTGATGATTGCCTGCATCCTGAAATCACACGGCGCCTGGGGCAAGGGGGAAAGCGTGGAGGGGTTGTTCATGAAGTGTGTTGAAGCCCGATCTTTCAGGCAGTGCCGGTCAACTGTGGGAGCTGGCTTGCCTGCGATGGCATCACCTCGGTGCGACTGATACATCGAGTTGCCTGCATCGCAGGCACGCCAGCTCCCACAGTTGGGTTGTGTCGCCCAGGCGACTTCATCCTTGCTTGAACAACGCCTCGGCCCGCTGGCGAACCTGCGCCTCGGTCAAATCCTCCTTGCGGGTGGCCAGGAACCACACGTGCCCGAACGGGTCTTTCAGTGTCCCGGAGCGGTCACCGTAGAACTGATCCTTGGGGGCTGAAATCGCGGTGCCGCCGGCCTTGATCGCCCGGGCGAACTGTTGGTCGACGTCCTGAACATAGAGATGCAGGCACACACTGGGGTGTTCTTTTCCCGGGCTGCCGAAAGACATTTCGCCACAGGGTGAGGCCATCATGATCGCCGAATCGCCAATGCGCAGTTCGGCATGGCCGATCTTGCCGTCGGGCATGTCCAGGCGCATGACTTCGGTGGCGCCGAAGGCTTTCTTGTAGAACTCGATGGCCTCAGCGGCTTTTTCGATACCCAGGTACGGCGTGATGCTGTGATAGCCCTCGGGAATGGGTTTAACGCTCATATCGTTCTCCTTGATTGTGGTGATGGAGGGACGGCCTTTTCACTATAGGCCACGTGTGCCGTGGCCTGCGGGCAGCCGACGAGGTGTTGGCCAGGCAACAGCAAACCGGCAGTTTGCTGCGCCGTGGGCGGTCTGCCGCGTGTACATCGGGCGCAAATCCTTGTGTTTGAAGGCCTGGCGCCTCAGGCACAGAAGCTGCAATAGCTCAGGTCAATCATTCGCCCGAGAGCGTTGTATGTCTGTACTGCCCGTATCCGCCGATTACCCGATTCACACGCCCCACGCCGAACTGATCCGCGACGAGGCCCAGGCCCTGGCCGTAGCCCATCGGGTCGCCGCCGTGTTGCTGGAGCAAGACGCTGAACGTGACCGCACTCGCCAGGTGCCGGTCGAAGTGGTCGACCTGTATTCCAACAGCGGCCTGTGGGGCATCAGCGTGCCTCGCGAGTTTGGCGGCGCCCAGGTGTCCTACGCGGTGCTGGCCCAGGTGATTGCGATCATCTCGGCGGCCGACCCGTCGCTGGGTCAGATCCCGCAGAACCATTACTGCCTGCTGGAAGACATCCGTCTACAGGGCACCCCCGAGCAGCAGGCGTACTTTTTCCGCCTGGCGCTGGAAGGGCATCGGTTCGCCAATGCACTGTCGGAAACCGGCGGCAAGAACGTCCAGGACATCCAGGCGACCATCCGCCGGCAAGGCGATGGCTATGTGATCAACGGTCGCAAGGGGTATTGCACCGGTTCGCTGTACGCCCACTGGCTGGCGGTGCTGGCGCTGGATGAACAGCAAAATGCGCAGTTGGCGTTCGTGCCCCGCGGCACTGAAGGCTTGGTGGTGGTCGACGACTGGGACAGCATGGGGCAGCGCACCACCTCCAGCGGCACGGTGCTGGCCGACGACTTGAAGGTGCCGGCTTTCAATCTGTTTCCTACCCATCGCTCCTACGATTCGCCGACGCTCGCCGGCCCTTTCGCACAATTGACCACCGCCGCCATCGACGCCGGCATCGCCCGTGCTGCGTTGCGTGACACGGTGCAATTCGTCCAGCAGTTCGCCCGCCCGTGGATTGATGCCGGGGTGGAAAACGCCAGTGAAGATCCGCTGACCATCATCCAGGTCGGTGCACTGGATATTCGTCTGGAAGCGGCGGAAGCCTTGCTGGAGCGCGCTGGAAAAGCCCTGGACGCCGCGCGCCCGGCACCCGATGAAGACAACGTCGCCCAGGCCTCACTGGCGGTCGCGCGGGCCAAGGTGCTGACCACTGAAATCGCCATTGAAGCCAGCAACAAGCTCTTCGAACTCGGCGGCACCCGTTCCACCTTGAAGAAGCACAACTTCGACCGTCACTGGCGCAACGCCCGGGTGCACACCTTGCATGACCCGGTGCGCTGGAAGTATCACGTGGTGGGCAACTGGTTGCTCAACGGTGCCAAGCCACCGCGTCACGACTGGTCCTGAACCATGGCCGAGCTGTTTAAAAACATCTACTGGGCCGACATCGGCCAAGCCTGCCTGGAAACCCTGAGCATGCTCACTGCGGCCCTGGGTTTTACCGTGCTGTTGGGGTTGCCGCTGGGGGTGGTGCTGTTCCTCACCGGCAAGCGCCAGTTGCACGAAACCCTGGTGGTGTATCGGGGGCTGTCGGTGGTGGTCAACGTTCTGCGTTCGCTGCCGTTCATCATCCTGCTGATTGTGCTGATCCCGGTGACCACCTTGCTGGTGGGCACCTCCCTGGGCGTACCCGGCACCATTCCGCCGTTGGTGGTGGGCTGTACGCCGTTCTTTGCGCGGCTGGTGGAAACCGCCTTGCGTGAAGTCGACCGTGGCGTGGTGGAAGCCACCCAATCCATGGGCGCCAGCACCTGGCAGGTGATCCGCCACACGCTGCTGCCGGAAGCCCGGGGCGGGCTGCTGGCAGCGGTCACCGTTACCGCGATTGTGCTGGTGGACTACACCGCGATGGCCGGGGTGATCGGTGGCGGTGGCCTGGGCGACCTGGCAATTCGCTATGGCTATCAGCGTTTCCAGACCGACGTAATGGTGGTCACCGTGTTGCTGCTGTTGGTGCTGGTGCAGGCCCTGCAAATGACCGGTGACCGTCTGGTGGCGCGTTACAGCCGCCGTTGATTCCTATCACTAATGCCTTCGGAGCAACCATGAAAAAATCCCTGGCCATCTTGGCCGCTGTCTTGTCCTTCAACGCCTTTGCCAACGAGACGCTGGTCATCGGCGCCACGCCCGTGCCTCACGCGGAGATTCTGGAGTTCGTCAAACCCGTGCTGGCCAAGGAAGGCGTGGACCTGCAAATCAAGGTCTTCACCGATTTCATCCAGCCCAACCAGCAACTGGCGCTGAAGAACATCGACGCCAACTACTATCAGTACCGGCCTTTTCTGGATGACTACAACAAAACCCGGCATACCCATCTGGTGCCGGTGGTTGGCGTGCACATCGAGCCGTTTGGTGCCTATTCGACCAAGATCAAAAACATCGCTGAGTTGAAAGACGGCGCCACGGTGTCGATCCCCAACGACCCGGTCAACACCGGCCGCGCGCTGGTGCTGCTGGATGAAGCCGGCCTGATCAAACTCAAGGACCCGAGCAACACCCTGGCCACCCCACGGGACATCGTCGAAAACCCCAAGCACCTGAAAATTCGTGAGTTGGAAGGGGCGTTGCTGGCCCGCTCGGTGAGCCAGGTGGACTTGGCATTCGTGTTCGCCAACTACGCCCTGGAAGCGGGGATCGACACCAACAGCGCGTTGATCGTCGAGAAGGGCAAGAGCCTGTACGTCGAGTACCTGGTAGCGCGCCCGGACAATATCAACGACCCGGGCATCCAGAAACTGGCCAAGGCGTTGAACTCCGATGAAGTGCGCCAGTTCATCCTGACCCGCTACAAAGGCCAGATTGCTCCGGGCTTCTAAGACCCAGACAGATCCAAGGTGGGAGCTGGCTTTTGTGGGAGCCGGGCTTGCCCGCGATGGCATCAGCGCGGTTCGCCAGAGGAACCGAGGTGTTTGCATCGCAGGCAAGCCAGCTCCCACATTGATTGGGTTTACACATCAAGGATCAGGGGTAGGCTCCACCAGTTGCGCGCCAGTCCCGCGCTCACCGAGAACGTCATCCTGATTACGCAACGGGCACGCCTCCAGCGACAGACACCCACAGCCAATACAGCCACTGAGGCTATCCCGCAGCAGCATCAGTTTGTCGATGCGCCGGTCCAGGTCCTCACGCCACGCGGCAGACAGGCGCTCCCAGTCAGCGGCGGTGGGCGTGCGGCCATCGGGCAGGGTTTGCAGTGCCTCATGGATCGTCGCCAGAGGGATGCCCAAACGCTGGGCAATCTTGATCACCGCCACCCGGCGCAACACGTCCCGCGAGTAGCGCCGTTGATTGCCGGCGTTGCGGCTGCTCTTGATCAAACCCTTGGTTTCGTAGAAGTGCAGGGCGGTAACGGCGACGCCGCTGCGCGCCGCCAATTGGCCGACGGTGAGTTCTTTGGTGACCATGAAAAAGCCCTTGACCTTGACTTAACTAGAGGTTTTACCCTGCGTGGCATTGAATCGCAAGATTTTGCCTACAGTGAGAGGGGAATGTTCATGCAGGTATTAGAGAAGAGTCTGAGTTTCACCCAGATGGTCGAGTTCCAGATCGAACCTCAGCAGCAATCCGCGTTGGTAGCGGCCCTGTCATCCCAAAGCGAGCGCCTGGCCCAGGACCACGGCGGCTTTATCAATGCCAGCGTGCAGGTCAGCGATGATGGCCGGCGGGTGCTCAGCTACTGGCAATGGCGCTCCCGCGAGGACGGTGAGGCGGCCTTCAGGTGTTTTGAGCACGGTGAAGAAGATTTCTGGACGCTGATACGCGCCCACCAGGCCACGGCAGTGACCTTCGGTTCGTTCCAGGTGCTGCGCAGTATCGAGCGCAGCCATGACAACGCCTTGCACTGCCGCCTAAATTGACAGGTGCAGCATGCGCTCGCCCTGTACGTTTTCGCCGGGGCGGCGCTTGTTCACGGCCAGCTCGCCGATCTTGATCAAGCGGGTACGCGTCACGTTGCGGCTCAGGCCCAGCAGGTTGGCGGTGTGCACCTGGTTGTAATGGCTGAAGCGGTAGGCGGCGCGCAGCAGTGCGTCCTCGACCTTTTCATGCAGGGCGCCGGCCTGTTCCTCGAAGAGTTTTTGAAAGGCGCGTTCCAGCAGGGCTTCGGCGCTATTGTCGGTGCCGTGCTGGCTGTCATCCTGACGCTCGATGCGCATGTTCGACAGGCGCAGGTCGTCGCGTTCGATCACGCCGTTGCGGCAGATCAGCAGGGTGTGATGGATCACGTTTTCCAGCTCGCGGATGTTACCCGGCCAACTGTAGCTTTTGAGTTTCTGCTCGGCCTCGCGGCTGATCGTGATCGGGCCGTAACCCAGGCGCTGGCTGTAGGCTTCGATAAAGTGCCGGGTCAGGGGCAGGATGTCGCCGGGCCGGTCCCGCAACGGGCTGAGTTCGAGGCTGACCACGTCAAGGCGGTAGTAGAGGTCTTCGCGGAAATGCCCGGCGTTGATGGCTTTTTCCAACTGAACGTTGGTGGCCGCCAATACCCGCACGTCGATGGGAATGCTTTTGCGTGAGCCCAGGCGCACCACTTCGCGCTCCTGGAGTACCCGCAGCAGCTTGACCTGAATCGCCATCGGCAAATCACCGATTTCATCGAGGAACAGGGTGCCGCCGTCGGCCTCTTCGAACCAGCCGGCCTTGGCGCTGAGGGCGCCGGTGAAGGCGCCTTTTTCATGGCCGAACAGCTCGGCTTCCACCAGGGATTCGGAAAACGCGCCGCAGTTTACCGCCACGAACGGCCGATTGCGCCGCGCGCTGAGGTTGTGGATATGGCGCGCCACCAGCTCTTTACCTGTGCCGGTTTCGCCGATGATCAGCACGCTGGCTTCGCTGGGCGCGACTTGCTGGATGTGCGCCAGCAGCGCCTGGGATTTCGGGTCTTCGAAGACCTGGGCCGTGGCGCGGATCGAGGTCGCAAGAGCGGGCGAGGGCGGTAAGGTTAAAAGCTGCATGGGCACCTCTTCTAGGAGTAGAACGTGGGAATCGGTAGGGACTGGTTCAACGCCCAGTCCCCCAGTTCGTGGAGTTTGTAATCCACCGGATCGTGCAAGGTTTGCGTGCGCAGGTTGCGCCAGTGCCGGTCCAGGCGCAGGGAGGCGTGGGTGGAGCGCGCGCCGGTGACTTCGAACAGGCGGCTGCACAGCTCCAGGCCGTTGCGGGTGGCGG
This sequence comes from Pseudomonas sp. MWU16-30323, assembly GCF_020515595.1. Lineage (NCBI taxonomy): Bacteria > Pseudomonadati > Pseudomonadota > Gammaproteobacteria > Pseudomonadales > Pseudomonadaceae > Pseudomonas > Pseudomonas sp. MWU16-30323. The sequence continues at coordinate 10,156 of NZ_JAIWYM010000032.1, read as the reverse complement.
CGACCTTGGCGGTGGCGATGGCAATGGCCAGTTCGCCGCGCTCGCTTTCGCTGAGGCTCGGGCCTTTGGCCCAGGCCTGGTCCAGTAGCTCGGCGGCACGTTCCACCAGCAGGCGCACGCCTTCAAGGGCGACCCAGAATTCGCCGTAGTGGTTGAGCACATACGGGTCCTGGCGGATGTCCTGCACCGTGGATTTATGCCAGGGCCGGGTTTCGGTCAGGGTGTAATTCCGGGCTTCGGCAAAGGCGCCTTCGGCGATGCCGAGAAACATATGGGTGAAGGTCAACTGGGCGATCAGCGGGCGCAGGCAGGCGAAGGGTGTGCTCAGCGGGCCGGGGTCGAGCAGCAATTCCGACTCCTCTACGCGTACCCGTTCGAAGCTGGCGCTGCCGCTGTCGGTCTGGCGCTGGCCGATGTTGTTCCAGTCATTGTGCAGGGTGATGCCGCTGCGCCCGCTGGGGATGGCGGCGATCAGCAGTTTGCCGCCGGCGCTTTCATCCACGGCCGATGCAATTAGCATTTCCGAGTCGCTGGCGCCGGAGCAAAAGCTCTTCTTGCCGGAGAATTCGCGCCAGCCTTTGTAGGCCTTGACCACCGTGCGCGTGTCCAGCGGGTTGAGTGCGTTTCCCCAGAACCAGTTTTTGCGCGCGGTTTGTTCGAACCAGGGTTGCCATTGCTCCGGGCGGGAGAACAGGCGAACGGTGGCGAGCATCAGGTGATGAAAGCCGAAGACGTGGGCGATGGAGCTGTCGACTTTGGCGAACTCGCGAACGATCTCCAGGGTCTCGCTCCAGCGGGCGCCGAGGCCGCCGTATTGGGTGGGGATGCTCAGGGCCAGCAAGCCGCTTTGGCGCAGGGCGTCACGTTCGGTCTTGGGTGTGCCGCCGCGCTCGTCACGTTCGACGGCGGTGAGGGCAAATTCGGCGGCCAGCAGTTTGGCTGTCTGCAACGGTGAGGGCAGGACGCTGTTGGGTTTGGCTGTCACGCGGGATTCCTCATGGTGTGCCGGGGCGTACCCCGGCAGACGGCAAGTCAGGCCTTGGCTTTTGCCGGCAGGACGTCGTTGGCAATCATTTCGCCGAACGGTCCGGTGAGGTTGGTGACGCCGCGCCCGGCCAGGCTCGCGTAGGGTTCAGGCAGCAGCGGGAACACCAGTTCGGCAAAGCGATACGCCTCTTCCAGGTGCGGGTAGCCGGAGAAGATGAAGCTTTCGATGCCCAGGTCCGCGTATTCCTTGATCCGCTCGGCAACTTGCTGGGGGTTGCCGACTAAGGCCGTGCCCGCGCCGCCACGCACCAGGCCGACGCCGGCCCACAGGTTGGGGGCGATTTCCAGGTTGTCGCGGCGCCCGTCGTGCAGGGCGGCCATGCGCCGCTGGCCTTCGGAGTCAAAGCGTGAGAAGGATTTTTGCGCGGCGGCGATGGTTTCGTCGCTGATGTGTTCGATCAGTTTGGCGGCGGCTTTCCAGGCGTCTTCTTCGGTTTCCCGCACGATCACATGCAGGCGAATCCCGAACTTGACGGTGCGACCGTGGCGGGCGGCGCGCTCACGCACGTCGGCGAGTTTTTCCGCGACGGCGGCCGGTGGTTCGCCCCAGGTCAGGTACACGTCGACTTGTTCGGCGGCGAGGTCATGGGCAGCGTCCGAGGAACCGCCGAAGTACAAGGGCGGATATGGCTTCTGCACCGGCGGGTAAAGTGCCTTGGCGTTCTGCACCCGCAGGTGTTTGCCTTCGAAGTCCACCGATTCGCCCTGCAACACGCGGCGCCAGATCTTGAGGAATTCGTCGGTCACTTCGTAGCGTTCGCTGTGATCGAGGAAGCTGCCGTCGCCACGGTTTTCGTCGGGGTCGCCGCCAGTCACCACGTTGATCAACAGGCGGCCATTGGACAGGCGGTCCAGGGTGGCGGCCATGCGTGCGGAGACGGTCGGCGAAATGATCCCCGGGCGAATCGCCACCAGGTAGCGCAGGCGTTCGGTCAGTGGCACCAGCGCCGAGGCGATGACCCAGGAGTCCTCGCAGGAGCGGCCGGTGGGGATCAGCACACCGTGGTAGCCGAGGTTGTCCGCAGCTTGGGCGACTTGTTTCAAATAGTTGAGGGTGACCGGGCGAGCGCCTTGAGTGGTGCCCAGGTAATGACCGTCACCGTGTGTAGGCAGAAACCAGAAAACATCCATGACAAATCCTTAAGCGATTTTCAGCAGAGAGGTGGGATGCGCGGCAAACAACGGCGCGGCGCGTTCTGCAGCAAGGCGAATACGGGCCTTCAAAGGCTCACTGGTTATTTGGTAGTCGGTGAAGTCGGCCTCGGTGGCGTACACGCCAATGGGCAGGGTCAGGGCCTGGAAGAAACTGAACAGCGGGCGCAACTGGTGATCGAGTACCAGGGCGTGGCGTTCGCTGCCGCCGGTAGCCGCCAGCAACACTGGGGTGTTGATCAGGGCGTTGAGGTCGACCAGGTCGAACAGATGCTTGAGCAGGCCAGGGTAAGAACCGCGATACACCGGGGCGGCGACGATCAGCAGGTCGGCCTGTTCGATGGCGTGCAGTTGCGCCTCGACGTCGGCGGGCAGTTCCTGGCGGGACAGTGCGCCGCCCAGCGGCCGGGCAATGTCGCCCAGTTCAATCAGGGTGGTCTGGATTGGCAATTGATTGGCCAGTTCGGCCAGCACGGCCTGGGTCAACACCAAGGTGCGGGACGGACGCCAGGTTCCGCCGGAGAGGGCAACGACATTCAGTGGACGAGTCATCAACAGTTCCTTTTTCAACAGTGGCTCAGGGCAAGAGCAGTAGCAGGGCTTGAGCAAGAGCTGTACCAAACCGTGCAGCCTTTGACTGGCGCGGGCTCTGTGCCAGGTGTCGGAAAATGGCGGTGTTGCCTGCCTGGTGTTTTGTTGAATGACTGTTGCCTGGGCAACAGTTGCCAGGCGAACAGTGGCGTGCGCGTTGAGGCCATTTATAGAGTGTTGTATTTATTCCGTAAATGAACGTATTTCCATATTTATAGTTCTTTATGGAATATGAGGTGTGGCTATCACGGGTGTCGCAATGGTTGATAGCGACTATCACGGCTGATGATTTTTCACCGTGCAGGGCCGGGAGTAGCCTGTGCTCATTGACTTCAGCCCGTTTCGCAGGACCTTCGCCATGAACCGTTTTCTCGCCATTTCCGTATTGCTTGTCACCTCAGTCCTTGCCGGTTGTGCGACACATTCGTCACCTGAACTGCGTGGGTACACGGCTGAAGAGAGCAAGGAACTGGCGCTGGAAGCCCTGAGCCGTCGGGGTCTGTCATTTGATGAATACCAACAGAAGAAAGCCGAGCTGAGCGGCCAGCCACAGAAAACCTTCGGTTTCGACCAGCAGGGTGAAATGAATGCCGGGCGCGGCGTGACGCTCCACGGTCGCCCCAGTTGAGTCAGTGGCCAGGTCTGAAGAACCCGAGGTTTCCCACAGGAACCTCGGGTTTTTTGTTTGCCATCCGTTTCCCGGAGCCTGTTAAGCTGAATTTCAGGAGCGTTCCTACGCACTTTTAAATAAAGTGGTCTTTCTTTAACGGCACGGGATCAGGTAAACCATCTTCCTTCCTGATCGCTGCCCCTGAGACGTTGTTCTCGGGAACATGCTCTGCGAGTCTTTAACGTCATGAATAAACGTCCGCTGTATTTCGACTACGCCGCCACCACGCCGGTGGATGAGCGGGTCATCCAGGTGATGGTCGAGTGCCTGGGCTTCAACGCCAACTTCGGTAACCCTGCGTCCAGTTCCCATGCGTTCGGCCAACAGGCCCGGAAAACGGTTGAACAGGCGCGAGGCCAGGTGGCTGAGCTGGTCGGCGCGGAGCCGGCACAGATCGTCTGGACCTCCGGTGCCACCGAGTCCAACAACCTCGCCATCAAGGGCGTCGCCCAGGCGCGAGGTGTGGCCGGCGGGCACATCATCACCAGCCAGATTGAACACAAGGCCACGTTGGATACCGCCCGCCAGTTGCAGGAAGCCGGGGTTGCGGTGACGTACCTGGTGCCGGACGCCGAAGGTTTGATCAGCGTCGAGGCGGTAAGCGAAGCATTGCGTGAGGACACCTTCCTGGTGTCGCTGATGCTGGTGAACAACGAGCTGGGCACCCTCAACGATATTCAGGCGATTGGCGCACGAGTGCGTGAGCACGGCGCGCTGTTTCACGTGGATGCGGCGCAGGGCGCGGGCAAGGTCGCGATTGACCTGGCTGAGTGGCCGGTGGACCTGATGTCATTTTCCGCCCACAAACTCTATGGTCCCAAGGGTATCGGCGCGCTGTACGTCGGCCCACGTGCGCAGCAGAAAGTGCTGGCGCAGATTCACGGCGGTGGTCATGAAGGCGGCTTGCGTTCCGGCACCCTGGCGACTCACCAGATTGCCGGCATGGGGACTGCGTTCGCACTGGCGGCCGCGTCCTTTGCCGAGGAGAAGGCGACCATTGTTGCCTTGCGCGAGCGCCTGCTGGAACAGCTGAATACGATTGCCGGGGTGCGCCTCAATGGCAGCCTTACCCAGCGTATTCCCCACACCTTGAGCCTGACGTTCAGCGAGGGCGAGTTCAATTCCGCCGCGTTGAGTGCCGGCATCGCCTTCTCGGCCACTTCGGCCTGCAATTCGGCGAGCAATGCTCCGTCCCACGTGCTTCTGGCGCTGGGCCATGATGCCCGCAGCGCAGGTCGCACCATTCGCTTGAGCCTCGGGCGGTTTACCACCGAGCAGGACATCGATCAGGCGGTACAACTGATCAAGGCCGCACTGGCCAGCGCACCGGCTTTCTGGGCCGTTTGACCCCATAACAATTATTAGTGGTTAGCAGGAGATACGATGAGCACACAGCCTTTGACCCATGGAACGGTTCCCCAGCGCCTGGCGCACACCCGCGAACTGATGAGCCGCGAGGGCATTCATGCCCTGTTGGTGCCGTCGGCCGACCCGCACTTGTCCGAATACCTGCCGGGTTACTGGCAGGGCCGTCAGTGGTTGTCGGGTTTTCATGGTTCGGTGGGCACGCTGATTGTCACCGCTGATTTCGCCGGTGTATGGGCAGACAGCCGTTATTGGGAACAGGCGACCAAGGAACTCAAGGGCAGCGGTATCGAGTTGGTCAAGCTGCAACCGGGTCAGCCCGGGCCGCTGGAGTGGCTGGCGGAACAGACGCCGGAAGGCGGTGTGGTGGCCGTGGATGGCGCGGTCATGGCCGTTGCATCGGCTCGCACTTTAGGCAGCAAGCTGGAGGCACGTGGTGCACGCTTGCGTACGGATATCGACCTGTTGAATGAAGTCTGGCAAGACCGCCCAACCTTGCCGAACCAGCCGATCTATCAGCATTTGCCGCCTCAGGCCACCGTCAGCCGTGGCGAGAAGCTCGCAGCCCTGCGTGCCAGCTTGAAGGAGAAGGGCGCCGACTGGCATTTCATCGCGACCCTGGACGACATTGCCTGGCTGTTTAACCTGCGCGGCGGCGACGTTTCGTTCAATCCGGTGTTTGTGTCCTTTGCCTTGATTGGCCAGCAGCAGGCGACGCTGTTTGTGGCCTTGAGCAAGGTCGACGCCGAGCTGCGCGCCGTGCTGGAACAGGATGGCGTGACCTTGCGGGATTACAGCGAAGTTGCGGCGGCGTTGCAGGACATTCCTTCGGGCGCCAGTGTGCAGGTCGACCCGGCACGGGTGACTGCTGGCTTGCTGGAGAACCTGGGCAATGGCGTGACGCTGATCGAAGGCCTGAACCCGACCACCTTGGCCAAGTCGCGCAAAAGCCTGGCGGACGCCGAGCATATTCGCCAGGCCATGGAGCAGGATGGCGCAGCCCTGTGTGAATTCTTTGCCTGGCTCGACAGCGCGTTGGGCCGTGAGCGCATCACCGAACTGACCATTGATGAACACCTGACAGCGGCCCGTGCCCGTCGCCCGGGTTATGTGTCGTTGAGCTTTAATACGATTGCCGCGTTCAACGCCAATGGCGCGATGCCGCACTATCACGCGACTGAAGAAGAGCACGCGCTGATCGAAGGCGATGGGTTGCTGCTGATCGACTCGGGTGGCCAGTACCTGGGCGGCACGACCGATATCACGCGGATGGTGCCTATCGGCACGCCAAGCGAAGAGCAGAAGCGCGACTGCACGCGTGTACTCAAGGGTGTGATTGCCTTGTCCCGCGCGCATTTCCCCAAGGGTATTCTTTCGCCGTTGCTGGACGCCATCGCCCGCGCGCCGATCTGGGCGGAAGGCGTGGACTACGGCCACGGCACCGGCCATGGCGTAGGCTATTTCCTGAATGTGCATGAAGGTCCGCAGGTGATCGCTTACCAAGCCGTCGCTGCGCCGCAAACGGCGATGCAGGCGGGCATGATTACGTCCATCGAGCCGGGCACTTATCGTCCGGGCCGTTGGGGCGTGCGCATCGAGAACCTGGTATTGAACCGTGAAGCGGGCAAGACCGAGTTTGGCGAGTTCCTCAAGTTCGAGACACTCACCCTGTGCCCGATCGACACCCGTTGCCTTGAGCCGTCGCTGCTGACGGTGGAAGAGCGCCAGTGGTTCAACGACTACCATGCCCAAGTGCGCGAGCGCCTGAGCCCGCTGCTCAGTGGCGCTGCGCTGGAGTGGTTGCAGGTGCGTACGGCTGCGATCTAGTTCAGCGCTTCACGCACAAAGTCCAGGCGATCCTGGCCAAAGAACAGCTGGTTGCCGACAAACAGGCTGGGGGCACCGAATACGCCACGTTGGATGGCGTGTTCGGTGTTGTCCTTGAGGGCCGCCTTGACCTCGTCATCATTGCTCAGCGCCAGGATTTCTTCGGGATCAAAGCCGTGTTCGGCCAGCACTGTGGCTACCACGGACAGGTCTCCCAAGTGACGGCCCTCTACCCAAAGTGCGTGGAACAGGCAGTCGATGAAGTCGAGAAAGCGCTCGGGCTGGCGCATTTGAATGCCGGTGACCGCACGCATCAACAGCAAGGTGTTGATGGGAAAGTGCGGATTGAACTTGAGCGGGACGTTGTAGCGCTGGGCATAGCGCGCCAGGTCCTGGAACATGTAGCGGCCCTTGGCGGGAACGGTGGCCGGCGACGCGTTGCCGGTGGCTTTGAATACGCCGCCCAGTAGCATTGGTTTATAAATCAACTGGGCTCCGGTTGTCGCGCATAGGCTTGGAAGCTGGGTATAGGCCAAATAGGTGGCCGGGCTGCCGAGGTCGAAAAAGAACTCCACGGTTTTACTCATGCTGGGTACTCGCTGTTTATTGTTATGGGGCGTGCTTACCAGGGTTCATTCCAGGGGCGCAGGTCCAGCTCGAAGGTCCAGGCGTCCCGCGGCTGGCTATGCAGGTACCAATAGTTATCGGCGATGTGTTCGGGGTTGAGAATACCGTCCTGATCCTTGAGGGCGTATTTTTGCGGGAAGTTGTCGCGGATGAAGTCAGTGTCGATGGCGCCATCCACGACCACGTGGGCGACGTGGATATTGCGCGGGCCCAGTTCGCGAGCCATGCTTTGCGCCAGTGCGCGGATCCCGTGTTTGGCTCCGGCGAATGCGGCAAAACCGGCGGCGCCACGCAAGCCGGCGGTGGCCCCGGTAAACAGGATGGTCCCGCGATTACGGGTGACCATGCGTTTGGCCACTTCCCGTGCGTTGAGGAAGCCTGAGAAACAGGCCATCTCCCAGATCTTGAAGTACTTGCGTGCAGTTTCTTCCAGGATACTGCACGGCACATTGGCGCCAATGTTGAAGACAAAGGCTTCAATGGGCCCCAACTCGGTTTCAATCTGTTCGATCAGGGCGATAACGTCCTCTTCCTTGCGCGCATCGCAGGCAAAGCCATGCGCTTCTCCGCCTGCAGCCTGGATGCTTTCCACCAAGGGTTGCAGTTTATCGGCGCTGCGCCGGGTAACGCAGGCGACATAACCCTCACGGGCAAAGCGCTTGGCGATGGCGCCACCGGTGGCATCGCCGGCACCCACTACCAGTACGATTTTCTTGTTGTTCGTCATGGGAGATCCTTTAGTAAACGATCGTTTGCCAAACGAACGTTATGCTACGATCCCACAGGCGTCAAGCGGACAACAGAGAGGGAAGTGATGCGATATTCGGCCAGTCATAAGCAGGAAACCAAAGAGAAGCTGCTGGATAGCAGTGCGGCCTTGGCGAAGAAAGAAGGGTTTGCCAGCATCGGGGTGGATGGCTTGATGAAAGCCATTGGCTTGAGTGGCGGTGCCTTTTATAGCCACTTCGCCTCGAAGGACGAATTGTTCAGCTCGATTGTCGAGCGTGAATTGAGCCATAGCCTTGAGCGCTTGAATGGCAATGGTGTGCAGAGTCGGGAACGGCTGGATCGCTGTTTGAAGTTTTATTTGAGCATGGCCCATGTGGAGCAGTCGGAGGCGGGCTGTGCGTTGCCGAGCCTGGGGGCGGAGATTGCACGGTCTGATGTGGCGGTACGCCAACAGGCGCAGGACTGGATTTGCCGATTGCAGGCGGGCTGGGCTGCAACGCTGGGCAGCGAGGATTTGGCTTGGTCGATTCTGTCGCAATGCATCGGCGCCTTGGTGGTGGCGCGGATGATGGTCAGCCCGCAGGTGCAGGCGCAGGTCATGTCATCGAACTACGATGTGCTCAGTCAACAGCTGTCGAGGCTGTGAGAGTGTCGACAGTTATTTGCAGATGACGATCATGCTTCGGCTGGTATAGCCGGCGGGGTTGAGGCCGAACGGGTAGTCGCCTGGGTCTTCGGCGTTGTCGCCTGACTTGGCGATGACTTTATAGCCTTTGGCGCCGCATGAATTGGCTGCACTGGCGTAGCACTTGTCCCAGGAGGAGGACAGGCCCGAGCAGTTGATATGCAGCCCCTTCTTTCCCCGTTTCACTTCGGTCTTGGTGGTCGCGGCACAACCTGCAATCGCCACAATCATCAACAGCATCAAAATTCGCTTCATTCCTATCCTTAATAGCCGCCTCGCTTAACAGCACGACGCTGGCTTTGCTCGCTCTCGACTGTAGCGTTCATGATGTCCTTATCTAAAATCTCCATGAGTGACACTGGGTTACGGCCTAAACATGGCCTAATTGAGCGGCAAATGCCAGAGGTACGTCAAATCCTGAATCAATCTGCGGGCACGAGTGGCTTTGATTCGTTACGCATGGTCAGGGTTGCGCCAACCGAGGCCAGAATAATGCAGGTGATCGCTAGCCACTGCGCCAAGGATAAGTGTTCTTGAAGGAAAAACAGGCCGGACAGGGCGCCGAATGCGGGCTCGATACTCATCAAGGTTCCGAATGTGCGGGCGGGCAGGCGAGTCAGCGCTACCATCTCCAGGGTGTAGGGCAGGGCGGTGGATAAAACGGCGACACCAATGGCGATCGGGATCAGGGAGGGAGTGAGTAATGCCGCGCCCGCGTGGACGATTCCGATCGGCGCGACAAACAGTGCGGCAATCATTACGCCTAGGGCGGCGGTTTGTACGCCGTTGTCAGCGCCGGCCTTTTGCCCAAAGAGAATATAGAGCGCCCAGCACACACCTGCGCCCAGTGCGTAAGCGGCGCCTGTCAGGTCGATGCCGTTGCTGGCTTCTCCCATGGGGATCAGCAGCAGAAGGCCAATGATGGCCAAGGCTATCCAGAGAAAGTCCACAGCGCGTCGCGAAGCATAAATGGCGACGGCTAGTGGGCCGGTGAATTCCAGGGCTACTGCGATGCCTAGCGGAACGGTCCGCAGCGACATATAGAAGAGGAAGTTCATTCCACCCAGGGCCATCCCGTAAACGATCACGGTCTGTAGCGACTTGGCTGTGAGCTTGGCGCGCCAGGGGCGCAATAGAAGCAACATGATCACGCTGGCGAAAATCAGGCGCAGGGTGGTGGTGCCTTGGGCGCCCACAATGGGGAACATGCTTTTGGCGAGTGATGCGCCTGATTGAATGGAGGCCATGGCAATGAGTAGCAGGCCGACCGGAAACAATGTCGAGGCCAGGCTACGGGGTGAAGTGGTCATTGAGGGTGTTCGTCCGAGGTCGTATTTAAAGAAGCAGAAGTGGCTATGATGCTTAACTGTGTGGCGATGAGCAATATATTGCTCAGTTTGTCCCGCATTTCTCTATATATAGGCAGATTTTATGATTGTCGGGACGAATTGATAGAAAAGCTA